>NZ_JVKU01000016.1:0-255956 GCF_001072385.1 Streptococcus sp. 343_SSPC
TATTATTTTACCCATCCCGAAGATTTTAGCTCAATCTTTAGCATTTTGGTAAAGTATGGAAAAAGTACAAGTAAATATATTTTATCGAAAGGAGAGATATATGAGTGAAATAGTTATTAATGCTCAGAATTTATCTAAAAATTTTTATAATTTTGATTCAAGACTCCCATTTATCAAGAGATTTTTGAAACGTAATCAAATAACGATTCGAGCTGTTCAAGATATTAGTTTTACGATTAAGAGAGGGAGTATAGTTGGCTTTATTGGGAGTAATGGAGCTGGTAAATCCACAACGATTAAAATGTTGACTGGGACTCTTTATCCTAGTTCCGGAAAATTAGAAGTGAATGGAGAAATTCCATTTAAAAGAAGTATAAATTTTAGAAAAAAAATTTCAATAGTAGTAGGAAATAAATTACAGTTATTTCAAGATGTTTCGGCTATGGATTATTTTCAATTGATTGGTACTTTATATGAGGTAGAACCGGCGATTTTACAAGAACGAATTCAGGAATTAAGCAATTTGTTGAATGTAAAAGATCAGCTTTACCAGCAGGTCCGGACCCTCTCTCTTGGACAAAAAATGAAAATGGAGTTTATCGCGGCATCTTTAACAAGTCCGGAAATATTATTTTTAGACGAGCCTACTATAGGGTTAGATATACAGTCTAAAAAAGATATCAGAACATTTTTAAAGAAAATGAATGAAGAATGTCATACTACTATTATTTTAACGAGTCATGATATGGATGATATTTCGTCTGTTTGTGACGAATTAATCGTCATTGACAAAGGAAAAATTATTTTGCAGGAGTCAATGGATGTTATTTTATCTAAATTTTCTGATTTTAAATATTTAAAGATAAAAATGACATTAGATTTGGTACCAGAGTTATGCTCTGTTAAAGGAGTAGTAGTCATTTCTCAAACAAAATCGGAATGTATACTAAAAATACCTAGAGATTTTGTCTTTGAGACATTAGAATCAATCAATAAGCTTGTAGATATAGAAGATTTTGAAATATCAAATCTTTCTTTAGAAGAAATTATTTTACAAAACTATTTTACAAAAAAGGAGCACAATTGAAAAAAGAAATGTCTATTATTCTGATATCATTTCGATCTATTTTGAACTATAAATCAAGTGTACTATTGTTAATGTTACAGGCAAGTATACAAATTATGATATCAGTATTTTTATGGACGTATATATATCAGAGTAACCAGATAAATATAGCAGGATATGATTTTACCTCAATGGTTCAATACTATTTGGGGACTATAATTTTTTCATATTTTGTTTTTTATCCAGTTGATTGGGAAATCAATGACGATGTTCATTCAGGAAATTTTTTTAGCATATTAATAAAACCTGTTACTTTTTATAAGTATTATTTTTGTAAAATGCTTGGAGATAGGCTTGCTCATTTATTATTTATCATCATTCCTGTCATTTTATTCTCCAGTGTTTATTACAAGAATGAGTTATTAACCATTGAAATTCTTATTTTAGGAAGTATTGCAATTATTCTATCTATGGTTCTATGGTTTTTAATATCATGTTGTGTAGGTATGCTTTCTTTTTGGTTAGAAAATATATTTTTTGTCCTTACTGTTAAAGAAATAGTAATTCAGTTTTTATCAGGAATATTATTGCCTTTAAGTTTTTTTTCAAATAATTTTCGTCTGTTTTTAGATGTATTACCTTTTAAATACTTAGTATATGAACCGCTTCAGATGTTTAGTAATGATACATATAAATTAATAGACTATTTGAGAATTATTTGTATTCAATTGATTTGGTGCATCATTTTTTATATTATATCAAGATTCATATTGAGAAAAGGAGTGGAGCACTTCTCAAATGTGGGAGGATAAAATGTTTAGAATAAAAGTAATTTTTAGGCTACTTCATTTTGGTTTTAAATCTGATATGAATTTTCATTTTGACTTCTTTTGTGGTCTATTTTCGTCGATACTGTGGATTGGTTTACCTATTGTATTTTTTAGATTGATTTTCTTAAACATAGACTCTTTTAATGGTTGGGACTATTATCAAATTTTATTTTTGGTAGGTTCCTACACTATTGTAGATGGAGTTATGATGGGATTGTTAATTAGAAGTATGGGAATTTTAGAATCAGATATTTTGAGTGGTAACTTGGATCAAATTTTATTGAGGCCGTTTGATACTCAGTTGTTCTATATTTTTAGATCATTTAATTTAGTTCAATTCGTGAATACTTTTTTTGGTCTTGCGATCATTTTTATAAGTTATGGAAATTTAAATGTACATTTAAATTCATTAAAAATATTATTTTATATCCTTTCTTTAATGTGTGGTTGTATTATATATTATTCAATTTGGTTTCTAATAACGATTAGTTCATTTTGGTTCCCAACTAAATTTTCAAAAGTAGATGTATTTTTGAATTATATTGGAATTTCTAAGTATCCATATAATATTTTTACAGGTATTAACAGATTGATCACTATGTTATTTGTTCCCAATTTATTAATTGCCAATCCTGCAGTATTAATATTTTTAGGGAAAGATACATTGAACCTATTTTTCTATCAAATAGTTTTTACAGTTTTTTTGATTATTATCAGTCGTACAATTTTTAGAAAAGGATTGAAAAAATATGAAAGTGCAGGAAGATAAACAATGTTGTTCAGTTATATGTTTGACTAAAGGAAGTGATTCGCTGTACTTTCGGATATGAGCTTGAAGGTGGAATTGCCGGAGTGAGTTTGAAAAAAAGTAAGCGAAATTTTTGACCAAAAATTGACCAAGTAAGTTAGAAAAGCCTTTAAATCAAGGGTTTGAGTCCTGTTTTTCGATTCCTGCAGGGGACATGAACTTTTTATCCTTCGGATTTTCTGATTGAATAGAAATTTCTCTTTCGAGACTTTCCTTAGGTGTAGTTCTATTTAGTTTCTATATTTTTAGTATTCTAAAAGAGATAAAGGAATTAAAGCAAATAAAAGGTAAGTAAATAGATAGACGTAATCTAATTTGAATTGTCTTTATCTGGACTATACATCCGTATCTTGAACAGGTTACTAAAAAGGTGCTAAATTATGAAAAAAGTCCCATTGTTAGTATTTAAAAAAAGACAAGGTGTTTTATCCTTGTCTTTTTCATTTTACGTTTTAGTACTGCTTTTGTTTCAATATCAATAAATGTGTTCTTTTTGGAGTATTCTATATATTCGAGGTAACATTATCATGGTATAGATCAGGAGAGAAACACCTCCAAATATGAATATCAGACCTCCGTTTATGTCCTTTTGAAATAGATAAGTAAATACAATGGTACCTATCGGCATGATAGACGTATTTAGTGTGAACAAAGTACTCATTACTCTTCCTAAATAATTTGTTTCAATACTACTTTGAAGATAGGTCATGACGACAATATTTAGAATAACAAGAGTAAATGCTATAATTCCCATAAATAAACCGCCAACGGAAGAAATAATCACTTGGGTGTTAGTAGTTGCAAATGTAATACCCAAACCAACGATGGCGATGGTTAGAAGAAAAAGTGGAATGCGAATTCTATTAGAGAGAAGTGTGTTATTTTCTTTTTTGTCTGGCAGTAGTGACATCGACACACTGGCTAATAACATTCCAACTGCAGACATTGTTTCTAGGATACCTACTGTTGCATTATCTAATAAGAGTTGCTCTTTGACTACAAATGGTACTCCAATGCTAATGGAAGTATAGAAAAAATTCAGTACAACACTAACAAGAATAATATATTTGACAATCTGATTTTCTTTTAAGAATTGGATAATTTCTCTGACCCCGTGTTGATGCTTTTCATTCTGTTTAATCTTGACTTCTTGCTCTTCGTGTTCATAGAAGAATTTCATGGTAAGTAAGACACCTAAAGAAAGGAGGTTTGCAATGATTTCTATGAGAATAAAGCCTGAGAAGCCTAACCAATTATAAAGAATGACTCCAATAGCTGGGGAAAGCATGGTTGCGATAGCAATGGCAGCTTGTGTAACAGAGCTTAATCGTTGAATTTTTGTATCATTTACTAACTCGTGGATAGAGGCTGAATAACAAGTATCATTGATGTTAACTGTAATAGAGTGGAGTATGACAAACGGGATTACGAGGTATAAGATAGTAGATGAATTCGTTAAAAAATAAAAAGCATAAAACAGAAGAAAGATTATAAGCCTAAAGATAAAATTATAAATTAAGATCTTTTTATGACGGTATCGGTCTACTAAATTACCGATTGGAACCAAGAAAATCAAACTAACTAAAGGATAGATGATCATATTGATTCCAAAACTCATTGCCGATTTTGTTTGGTCCAGTAACATTAATCCTAAAGCGAAATTAAAAGCTTTTCCACTTAAAGAACTAATAAAACTACTAATAAAGTCTTTGATGATTTGTCTATTAGACATTTTATCACTTATTAAATTCTTAATATTAACCCCCTCCATTCGTGTCAACATTGATTCGTTTATCTAGTCCTATTCAATCAACCTGTCTTGTATGGTAATTGGAATATTAGATAGACTATAATTTTTGTTAATTAAGATTTTACCAATTATACTAATAAAAGTATATTAAAAAATGTAAAAATATAGTATTTATATTTACTAATTATATTTCTCTCTTGCTTTGACATTATCCAAATTGATAACTTTATACGTACCTCTTCTAAAATAGGATATATTTTACAATCGTTAAAGGATTTCAAAATGAAACAGATTGATTTATTTTGCTTTTTATAGGCTTTAAATTTATTCCAGATGTTGATACTATTTATCATAAAACTTGACACCGCTTTCAAGCGGGAGTACAATAATATTGAGGAAAAGATGGCTTATCTCTTTTATTTAGGAGGTGTCAGATATGCAAATCTATTTTATTTATTCTATTTTCTTTCTATTATCACTTGTAGTTCTAGCTTATCTTATTAAGTTACTCATAGCTCATTTAAAAAGAAACTAAGTAACATTTTGCCTAAATAGTAGTTATTTGGGCTTTTTGTTACACTTTAGCATAGTGGATTAAAGTGTTTAGCACATTCTTGTAGAGTGATTTTATTTTATGAAGGTTGTTTATAGTTGAAAGGGGAAAATAGATGGTCTCTAAAATTGATACAGCTTGGGACTTGTTTCTGGAGGGAAAAACATCAGAAGCTAAAAAGTTGGTTGAACAAGATTTTTCCATTGATACCTGTACAGATTTTAGCCTTTTAAATCTGATGGGGTATTTATTATTGGCAGAAAAAGACTATGCCTTGTGTACCCGTATCTTTGAGAAATACATTTTATTAGCTCAACAAAATGAAGATAAAGAACATGAACACATTGGATTACATCAATTAGCTATGATCTACAGAGATCAGGGTGTTTTTCATAAGGCTTTAAAGCTCATTGAAGATGAAGAGAAGATAATTGAAGAGTATTTTCCCAATGATAATCTAAAGAAAGCTGTGAATAACTACGAACAAGGTTATGTGAGATTGAAATTAAACAACCTTGATGAAGCTCTTACATTCATGAATCTGTCATTGGAACAATCTTTAGAGACTGATGATGTGATTTCTCAAGCTTGTAGCTATAGAGGGTTAGGTGAAATCTATTTAGCCTTGGAAGATACGGAATTATCCAATAGACATTTCAAACGAGCTATAGAACTTTTCGAAAGTGTTGGAGAGTTTGAAGGGATAAAGGAAATTGAGGAATTGATTAATCGATGATTTTGCATTTAGATTTTGTCATTAGTTTGCTTAAATAAAAAGTTTTAATATGCTATAAATCATGTATTTGATTAAGGGAGATAAGATGAGAGGTTGTGCTAGAAATGGAATTTCTATTTATTTTAATTATTTATATACCTTCTTTCTTTTATTTAAACTGGAAGGATAAGCCTAAACAAAAAAATAAGTCCTTTTGCTATCTTTATAAGTTTTACATGATTTACTTGTGGTTTATCCTCATAATTTCCATAATGGCTATCGGTATTTTTTCCCTTGGGGTACTAGCTGTTAGAGGCGAAATACTTACGTTAGGTTTCTTTGTTTTATCTTTTTTAGGTGTAGTTCTATTTAGTGTTTATATTTTTAGTATTCTAAAAGAGATACAGGACTTAAAGCAAATAAAAGGTAAGTAAAAATTAACTAAGAGAACTAGCTAAATAGCTTAAGTAAAATATAACACGGCTATGATTCATGAGCCGTGTTTTTGTATGAATGTACAATTGAAAAATTTTTAATTTTCACTTAAATAAAGTACATAATTGACAATGATTAGCACAAAAAAAATTTTTTGGTTACTAGAAATCGTAGAAGTTCCGTGACTAATTCTTGAGCCTAAGGCACTTTTTTCACAGCGGAAAGTCTCTACAGAAAATAAATTAGAAATGTTTTATAAAAAGGAGCTTATCCACCTTCTAAAGAAGCTCGTGAATGTGAGTTAATTTGTAAATTTAAAGTTAAAAATAGATGGAATGTCTCCACATAATGAATTGATTTTTGAAGAAGGAAGGAGTAAAATGTAGTTAATATAATGACTGGTTAGGGATAAATAAAACAAGGCACAAAAAGGCACCTAATCGGTGCACACTTTTTCAAGTTGGATACTGACAAAGCCTTATTTTAACTTGCTGTGTTGTTTCGAATGGTCACAAAACGTATTTTTTTGTATGATATAACAGAATATTTTAAAAATGAAAGGGTTTTCTATGGAAAGTGATGTGTTTTTTGATTATTACTTAAAATCACTTAGGTTTTATTTTCGTGATAGGTGTGAGGATATTGGATTTATAAAGTTTTTTAAAGATGAAAAGAATAGTTTTATTACCATAGAGGATTATGCTTTAGAAGCATTTGTAGTATTGTCAAATATTTTGAGTAAATATAGAATTGTGTTTTCTTGTGGAATTATTTATAGTAAGGGGGTAGTTACTGGAGTAGAAGTGTGTATGAATGTATCAGAGTTAGAAAGATTAAATAAATTATTTAAGATATAGTTTTGAAGAATATTAAAAAACATAAGGGAATTCGTTTACGTGGGATGTGTGGAGTGGTAGTATTAATGTTTCCTAGTTCTAGAGCTCTGTTGTTTTGAATGGTCCCAAAATGCCTTCAATAATTTGCAGTCACCAGCAATCTCTATTACCCGTAGCCATTTATTGTTTTTTTAAGCTTTTATTGTTACAATATCCATATAGACAAAAAGACTGGGATTCCAGCCTTTTTAATTGTTTTAAAGAAAGGTTTTTTATGAAACGCAAATCGATTTTGTTTCTATTCTTATTCTTGCTCTCGATTGGTCTAGCCTATGAGACGCAGTCTATCACAGCTGGTTGGATGACAGGCAGTCAGTATGGGATCATTGGTATCTCTGTCCTCTTGCTCCTAGTTTATGCGATTCCTGCTGTTTGGGCTCTCTTTCATTTCGCCAAGAAGTGGAAGTTGTCTTGGATTCCGGTTCTTTTTTCTCTCCTAGGTGGGGGCTTTATCGCAGGTTGGTTGTCTAGTTTTGCCAACACTTATTTCCACGAGATGATTCAAGCGGTAGCGCCCAATAGCGACTTTTGGAACCAGTATGAGAGTGCGATTGCAGGCCCCCTCTTTGAGGAACCCTTCAAGTTGATTCCGATCTTCTTTGTCCTCTACTTGTTCAATGTGCGTCGGATCAAATCTATCTTCCTTTTAGCGATTGCATCTGGTCTTGGTTTCCAGATTGTGGAGGACTTTGCCTATATCCGTCAAGACATGCCAGAAGGCTTTTCTTACGCAGTATCTGGTATCCTAGGTCGGATCATGAATGGGGTCGTATCACACTGGGTCTACACAGCCCTCTTCATGGTGGGTCTCTACTTGATCGTTCAAGCTACAAAAGGTCGCAAGGAGTTGATGCTGACGGGTTGGTTCTATTTTGTATCTGGTTTTGGCCTTCACTTTGTTGGCAATTCACCATTTGGCCAAATCGAGACAGAACTCCCTCTCGCCATTCCATTTTTGACAGCAGTCGGACTCTTCTTGGTCTACCAAGCCTACCTCACTGTTCAAAGTCTGGACCAAGGAAATTAAGAATAGAAAAATCGTATGTTTGCAACATACGATTTTTTTGATGGTTATTTTCCAAGACAGAACTGACTGAAGAGTTGGGTGATGAGCTCGTCTGGAGCGGCATCCCCTGTGATTTCGCCAAGGATTTCCCAAGTGCGGGTCAGATCGACTTGGAGCAGGTCCACTGGCATACCCATGGCCAGGCCTTCGTTGACTGCTTGGAGGCTTTCAACAGCTTTCTCAATGAGAGAGATGTGGCGGGCATTTGAGAGATAAGTAGCATCTTGCTCGACCAGGCCAGCATTTTCGAAGAAGAGGGCATTGATTCGGTCTTCGATCTGGTTGATATTTTGGTTTTTCAGAACGGAAATCTTGATATGATCGGCAGGAATCTCGTCCAACTCGATTTGCTGCGGGAGATCGACCTTGTTGAGGAGGATGATGCGGTTGCTATCTTGAGAGATTTCAAGGAGCTGGCGATCCTGATCGGTCAAGGGTTCACTGGCATTGAGGACCAGAAGGACCAGGTCGGCTTCTTTAAGGGCTTTGCGAGAGCGCTCCACACCAATGCGTTCGACGATGTCCTCGGTCTCGCGGATCCCAGCCGTATCGACCAGCTTGAGAGGAACACCGTTAATGTTGACGTATTCCTCGATGACGTCTCGGGTGGTCCCTTCGATATCGGTTACGATGGCTTTTTCCTCACGCAGGAGGTTGTTAAGAAGGCTAGACTTACCGACGTTTGGCCGGCCGATGATAGCAGTAGAGATCCCTTCGCGGAGGATCTTACCACGACGAGCTGTCTTGAGGAGATTGCTCAAGAGGGCTTCAAACTCAGTGGTCTTCTCACGGATGATCTCAGTCGTTGCTTCCTCGACATCGTCGTACTCAGGATAGTCGATGTTGACTTCGACCTGAGCCAGGGTATTGAGGATCTCTTGGCGCGTGTTGTTGATGAGATCAGAGAGGGATCCGTCCAACTGTTTGACAGCGATGTTCATAGCCTTGTCAGTCTTGGCGCGGATAATATCCATGACCGCCTCAGCCTGGGTCAAATCGACACGACCATTGAGGAAGGCCCGCTTGGTAAATTCACCTGGCTCAGCAAGACGTGCCCCCTCGCGGATCACCAATTGCAGGATTTCATTGGTCACCGCAATCCCACCGTGAGTATTGATCTCGATAATATCTTCGCGAGTGAAGGTCTTTGGTGAACGCATAGCTCCGATCATAACTTCGTCGAGGATCTCATCCTTATCTGGATCCACGATATGGCCGTAGTTGAGGGTATGGCTATCCACGCTGGTCAAGTCTTTTCCTTTAAAAATCTTTTGTGCGATTTTAAAGCTGTCTGTCCCGCTCAAGCGAACGATTCCGATAGCCCCCTCACCGAGCGGAGTCGAGATCGCAGCGATAGTATCAAATTCTCTAGTAATCATGTATCTTCTCTTTTCCTGTGTATTCTCTTCTATTCTATCGTAAACTAGCAAGAGGGGCAAGATATTGCTTTTAGAAGGAGAGGTTGAAAAGGTTTTCAGTTAACTAGTGAAATCTGTCGGCCAATATGCTATACTAAATATGAATAGAAATGGAGGTCTATGATGGTAAACCTAAAAGAACAGGTTGGCATTAAGGCGGCTGAGTTTGTTACTGACGGCATGATTGTCGGTCTTGGTACAGGGTCAACTGCTTATTATTTTGTGGCTGAATTGGGACGTCGCATCAAGGAGGAAGGCTTGAAGATTACTGCTGTAACGACCTCAAGCGTGACCTATGAACAGGCAGAAGGTTTGGGAATTCCTCTCAAAGCCATTGACGATGTAGAAGTGGTAGACTTGACCGTAGATGGTGCGGATGAAGTAGACCCAGCTTTGAACGGGATTAAAGGTGGGGGCGGTGCCCTCTTAATGGAGAAAATCGTTGCGACCAACTCAAAAGACTGCATCTGGATTGTCGATGAGTCTAAACAAGTGGAGACGCTTGGTGCCTTTAAACTGCCGGTAGAAGTGGTTCAATACGGAGCAGAGAATCTTTTCCGTCATTTTGAGAAGAAGGGTTATTCACCAGCTTATCGTGAGAAAGATGGCCAGCGCTTTGTGACCGACCAAGGCAACTTTATCATTGATTTGGATTTGAAAGTGATCCCAGATGCTGAAGCCTTAGCAGAAGAGTTGGACCGGACTGTCGGTGTTGTCGACCATGGTCTCTTCTTAGGAATGGTTTCTAAAGTCATCGTAGGGACACCAGAAGGTCCAAAAATCATTAGCAAATCACTTTAAAAAGGGCATTTTGTCCTTTTTTCTACGAATATGAAACTTATTTATAAAATTTTATATGAAAGCGTTACATTTTCAAAAATTTGTGTTATACTGTATTCAGTTTAAATTATAAAGGAGACATTCAAAATGCCAAAATTTAATCGTATGCATTTAGTTGTATTGGATTCAGTAGGGATCGGAGCAGCTCCAGATGCTAATAACTTTGTCAATGCCGGTGTACCTGATGGCGCATCTGACACACTTGGACACATCTCAAAAGCAGTTGGTTTGAATGTACCAAACATGGCAAAGCTAGGTCTTGGAAATATTCCGCGTGAACAACCTTTAAAGACTGTACCTGCTGAGAGCAATCCAACTGGTTACGCAACGAAGTTAGAAGAAGTCTCTCTTGGAAAAGATACTATGACAGGTCACTGGGAAATCATGGGCCTTAATATTACAGAACCGTTTGATACTTTCTGGAATGGATTCCCAGAAGAAATTATTACTAAGATTGAAGAATTCTCAGGTCGTAAGGTCATCCGCGAAGCTAACAAACCTTATTCTGGTACAGCGGTCATCGATGACTTCGGACCACGCCAAATGGAAACTGGCGAGTTGATCATTTATACATCAGCTGACCCAGTTCTTCAAATCGCAGCTCACGAAGACATCATTTCTTTGGATGAACTCTACCGTATCTGTGAATACGCTCGTTCTATTACATTGGAACGTCCTGCTCTTCTTGGACGTATCATTGCTCGCCCTTATGTAGGGGAGCCAGGAAACTTCACACGTACGGCCAACCGTCGTGACTTGGCTGTTTCACCATTTGCTCCAACTGTTTTGGACAAATTGAACGAAGCTGGTATCGATACTTACTCAGTTGGTAAGATCAGCGATATCTTCAACGGCGCTGGTATCAACCATGATATGGGCCACAACAAATCAAACAGCCACGGTATTGACAACTTGATCAAGGCTATGAACTCAGAAGACTTTAAACATGGCTTCTCGTTCACTAACTTGGTAGACTTCGATGCCCTTTATGGACACCGTCGTGATCCACACGGTTACCGTGATTGCTTGCATGAGTTTGACGAACGCTTGCCAGAAATCATCGCTGCTATGAAAGAAGATGATCTCTTGATGATCACGGCTGACCACGGAAATGACCCAACTTACGCTGGTACAGACCATACGCGTGAATACATCCCATTCTTGGCTTACAGCCCATCCTTCAAAGGAAGTGGCTTGCTCCCAGTTGGACACTTTGCAGATATCTCAGCTACAGTGGCGGACAACTTCGGTGTTGAGAAAGCCATGATCGGTGAAAGCTTCTTAGATAAATTGGTCTAAGATGACGCGTTTTGCCTTACTCGTAAGAGGAATCAATGTTGGCGGCAAGAATAAGGTAGCCATGGGGGATCTGCGTCAGCAATTGACGGATCTAGGCCTCGGCCAAGTGGAAACCTACATCAATAGTGGCAATATCTTCTTTACGACGGATCTTCCGCGGACTCAATTAGTGGATGGGCTGTCGACCTTCTTTGGGAACCATTATCCCTTTATTGAGCGCTTTTCTCTCCTGAGTCGAGAAGACTATGAAGCAGAATGTGCGAACTTACCGGAATGGTGGACAGAAGAGATGGCTCGTAAGGATGTCCTCTTTTACACCGAGGGTTTGGGTAGGGAATCCGTAGAAGAGAAGTTGCTGGCTTTAGATTTAGGAGAAGAAGTGCTCCACTTTGGCAAGCTAGCGGTTTTCTGGGGGAAATACTCAGAAGCAAGCTATGCTAAAACGGCCTACCACAAACATCTGATGAAGATGCCTTTCTATCGCCAGATGACTATTCGCAACGCCAACACCTTTGACAAAATCGGTGCATTACTTAAGAAATAATAGGAGGAACATAATGACATTATTAGCAAAAATCAATGAAACAGCAGCATTTTTGAAGGGCAAAGGAATCGAAGCTCCTGAGTTCGGTTTGATCCTTGGATCAGGTCTTGGAGAATTGGCTGAAGAAATCGAAAATGCAGTTGTAGTAGACTACTCCGAAATTCCAAACTGGGGTCAATCCACAGTAGTCGGACACGCTGGTAAATTGGTTTATGGTGATCTTGCTGGACGTAAAGTCTTGGCCCTTCAAGGACGTTTCCACTTCTACGAAGGAAACCCATTGGAAGTGGTGACTTTCCCAGTTCGTGTCATGAAAGTTTTGGGATGTGAAGGGGTTCTTGTCACCAACGCTGCTGGTGGTATCGGCTTCGGTCCTGGTACCTTGATGGCTATTACTGACCACATCAACATGACTGGTCAAAACCCATTGATCGGTGAAAACTTGGATGATTTTGGTCCACGTTTCCCTGATATGTCCAAAGCTTACACTCCAGAATACCGTGAGACTGCTCATCAAGTAGCAGACAAATTGGGTATCAAATTGGATGATGGGGTTTATATCGGTGTGACTGGTCCTACCTACGAAACTCCAGCTGAAATCCGTGCGTATAAGACTCTTGGAGCAGATGCTGTTGGTATGTCAACTGTTCCTGAAGTCATCATTGCGGCTCACTCTGGTTTGAAGGTTCTTGGTATTTCATGTATTACCAACTTTGCTGCTGGTTTCCAAGAAGAGCTCAACCACGAAGAAGTAGTAGAAGTGACAGAGCGCGTCAAAGGCGACTTCAAAGGATTGCTAAAAGCGATTCTTGCTGAATTGTAAGAACCTTGGAAAGAATTGTGAGATCTCTTCAAACAATTCCCTATAAACGAAGACTAGTCCTAGCAGCTTGTCTGCTAGGGCTCATTTCGGGTTTAGCGGGTATCTTTCTTCATTACCTATTAGAATTGGTGGAAGGATTGGTTTTTGGTCGTTCAGAGCACCAGTTTGGCTTTTTGACAGATGGAGTTCCGACTTCACGGATTTGGCTCAGTCTGTTTCTTGTTGGTGCCAGCTCAGCCTTGGTCTGGTATCTCCTACAGCGAAAGGGAAATATTCTCTCTGTTAAGGGCCAGATGAAGGAGGAATTTTCCCATCATCGTCTTCATTTCTGGAAACAGTTGCTCCATTCCACCTGGCAAATTATTGCCGTAGGAGCTGGTGCACCAGTAGGAAAAGAAGGAGCACCCCGGGAGATTGGGGCCTTGTTGGCGACTCCGCTTGGACGAGCACTAGACTTATCGTTTCAGGACCGCATGTTTCTGATTGCTTGCGGGGCTGGCGCAGGCTTGGCAGCGGTCTACCAAGTGCCACTTACCAGTGTCTTTTTTATCTTTGAAACCTTGGGGCTGGCATTTTCGATAAAACGCTTTGTCTTGGCTGGGATTACCACTTATGTGGCTGCTTATACGGCAGGTTGGGTCATTTCAGACAGAGCCCTCTATCAAGTGACTGAAATAACTTGCTCCCCTACTGTCTTATGGCATATGCTTATTGGAATAGTCATCCTTACTCCAGTCGCCTGGCTCTTTGCCCGTTTCACAAAGAAGGCATCCATTTATCGAATTAAGGACAAACGAATTTTCATCACTTTGCCATTAGCATTTGTTTTCCTAGCTGGTCTAGCAAGCTTTCAGCCCCACCTGCTTGGAAATGGGCGGATGATGGCTCAGGAGATTCTCAATGGGGCCACATGGCAGACGATTCTACTCCTGTTTACCCTAAAAGCTCTAGTCGTTCTGCTTACCTTTTGGGCAGGTGCCTATGGAGGGACTCTGACGCCTTCCTTTGCACTGGGAATGGCAGGAGCAGCCCTCATCTCTTTGGTACTTGGTGTTGGAAATACTCCAGCTTTCTTTCTCCTAGGTTCGGTTTGCTTTTTGTCAGTGACCTTAAAAGCTCCCTTATCTGCAACTGGCTTGGTCCTTGGGTTTACGGGACAAGGGTTAACAGCTCTACCCTATCTCTTGCTGACAGCTTTTCTAACTGTTGGTTTCTCCAAAGGATTGGATCATCTCATGGGGAAAAAAATCAAGGAGTCTCCAGTAGATAAGATTCAGTAGTTTTTATATAGGGGATTTATCCTACAAGCTAGATGAAACCTATCTTCTTATGGTATAATTTAACTAAGCATATAAGGAACCAGGCTTGTTGGGGCTGGAATAAACCTCACTTTTGATGCCTGGCCTCTATGATGAATCCAGAAAGCTAGAGTTTGTGTTGCGATGTAAACATGAGCGGAAAGCTTTTCAAAAAAATACACACAGAAAGGTAGAGCATGTGTTCTGATTTGAACACGAGCGGAAAGCTCTCCTAATTACTCAATAAAAAAAGAAAGGATGGGTTTACCGTATTCGCTGAACTGAATACGGGCGGAGAACTGTGTAAAAAAGATAAATCCTCCTAGATGCAGTGCATCTTTGTCGGATTTCCTATTTTTACTTTGTTCTCTGTCGCCCTTTATATCTTAATTATGTCTATCCATATTGCTGCTAAGCAAGGTGAAATTGCTGATAAAATTCTCCTTCCTGGAGATCCTCTTCGTGCGAAATTTATTGCTGAGAATTTCCTTGAAGATGCTGTTTGCTTCAACGAAGTTCGGAACATGTTTGGTTACACGGGTACCTACAAGGGTCACCGTGTATCTGTTATGGGTACTGGGATGGGGATGCCATCTATCTCGATTTATGCGCGCGAGTTGATCGTGGACTACGGCGTGAAGAAATTGATTCGTGTGGGGACAGCTGGTTCTTTGAATGGCGATGTTCACGTCCGTGAATTGGTCTTGGCACAAGCTGCCGCAACCAACTCAAACATCATCCGCAACGACTGGCCTCAATACGATTTCCCACAAATCGCTAGCTTTGATTTGCTAGATAAAGCCTACCACATTGCCAAGGACCTTGGCATGACCACTCACGTCGGTAATGTCTTGTCTTCTGATGTCTTCTATTCAAACTACTTTGAAAAGAACTTGGAGCTTGGTAAATGGGGCGTGAAAGCTGTGGAAATGGAAGCGGCGGCTCTTTACTATCTTGCTGCTCAACACCATGTGGATGCCCTTGCCATCATGACCATTTCTGATAGCTTGGTTAATCCAGATGAGGATACGACTGCAGAAGAACGTCAAAATACTTTCACAGATATGATGAAAGTTGGTCTTGAGACCTTGATAGCAGACTAATGACAGAATACCTTCATGATGAATGGCTCTACGACCTTCAGACCTACCAGTATAGTCGGGCCCTTCAGTCTGCTAAGAAGCAGCTAGGCGTGCCAGAGCTGGTCTTGACCTTATTGCAGTTAATGGCGGAGCGTCGAGAGCTCAATATCCAACCAATCATGAACCAAAAGTTGAGAACCGAGTTGCTAGATGCAACTGGTTTTCAGCTTTTTTGGCATGAGGACCCAGAAGAGGAACAGTTGGCGAACTACCTTTACGACTTAGAGGCCAAGCTTCGCAACAATCAGATCATCGACTTCATTCGCGCGGTGAGTCCTGCCATTTACCGAATTTTTATGCGCTTGATTGAGATGCAGATCCCAGATATTGCAGACTACATCCACAACTCAAAGGAGTCCAGCTATGACCATTGGAAGTTTGACAAGATCCGGGCCTCTGAAAATCCAGCCTTGCAACAATTCCATAGTGAGAGTGCGGTCAATTCGTCTAGTTTAACGGAGTTGATCTTGCTCTTGGACTTGCCGGATTCCACCAAGGATGCGGCTAAGCAACTGCGGGAGTTGGAAAAATCTGTCCGCAATCCTCTGGCCCACTTGATCAAACCCTTTGATGAAGAGGAACTCCACCGGACGACTGGTTTTTCTTCCCAGCATTTTATGGAACTCTTGGTGAGCTTGGCTAAGGAGACGGGGATTGTTTACCGGCGAGAACCTTTTTACTTTGACCAGGCCAATGCTGTTATCGAGGCACTCTTGTAAGGAGGAAGACATGGATAAACTGAAAGAGTTGCAAGAAATCATTGATCAGAGTCAACGGATTGTCTTTTTCGGTGGGGCAGGCGTCTCAACAGAGTCCAATATCCCTGATTTTCGGAGCTCTGATGGTGTTTATAGCGTCACCTTAGGGCGCCATTTTACAGCAGAGCAACTGGTCTCTCATACCATGTTTGAGCGCTATCCAGAAGACTTTTTCGACTTCTATAAGAAATACTTGCTCTATCCAGATGCCAAGCCCAATGCAGCCCATCGCTATCTGGCTTGGATGGAAGAAACTGGTAAACTCAAAGCAGTCGTGACGCAAAATATTGATAGTCTCCATGAAATGTCAGGGTCTAAAAAAGTCTTGAAACTCCATGGTAGTGCCGACCGTAATTACTGTACGAGTTGTCAGCGATTTTATGATTTAGAGTCCTTTCTAGCTTTGGAAGGGCCTGTTCCACTTTGCCTGGACTGTGGCAAGATCGTCAAGCCGGATGTAACCCTCTACGAGGAACCTCTCGATATGGACGTCTTTAGCCAAGCAGCCCAAGCCATCCATGAAGCTGATCTACTTATTATCGGTGGTACCTCCCTCGTCGTCTACCCAGCAGCCAGCCTGATCCAGTATTTCCAAGGGGAGAAGCTGGTCGTCATCAATAAGACCAGTATCCCACAGGACAAGCAGGCAGACCTGGTCATCGAAGGGAAAATTGGCCAAGTGTTTTCGAAATTAAGACAATAAAAGAACACCTGAGAGAAGTGGAAACCCACTTGTTACAGGTGTTTTTATTGATTATGCTCTCATTAGCAAGTCTATAATAATGAGGGTGATTATGATATAATGAAATAAATTTCCCAGGAGGCGAGTATGAAGAAGGTGAAGTTAAAAAAGAGATATATCGTCCTTAGTTTGATTGGTCTCTTAACGATGGGCTATTTCGCTTTTCGCTATTATATTAGACCGGATTGGTTTGATTCAAAGCACATCTATCATAAGGTTTATAATTATAAGGCCAGTGATGTCAAACCTCAAAAGAAGGTCATCCAAGATATTAACATCGAATTTATCTACGATAAAGATGTTGAGAAACCTTCTGATGGTCAGTGGGAAGAGTCCACAAGAACAGATGTAAGATTATATGATAATGATTCAGTATTACATGTAACCTTTACTGATAAAAGTAAAGCAACCATTCCAATCTTTACCTCTAGAAGCGGTCCGGCTTTTAGTAAGGAAAGTATCGATTCACGACTATTAAAAAAACTATCTTATCGCTTTCCTGAATTGCATGTGAATGAGAAAAGAAGTACGATTGAACTTGGCTCTGTCTTGATGCTCTACCAAGGCGATACCTTGTTTCAAATTCCTGAAGCAAGTACAGAGATTCAGTTTCAACTGAAGAATCCGAAGACAGGAAAATTGCAAACCTATTATCAGTATGGCGGTGCACCAGATTTTAATTATTTCCGCCCGGTATTTTTTCTACAGTATCAATCAAACTCAACAGCAGAGAATCAAGCATTCTTTGATGATTATGACCCTTCAAAAGAATTAAATTATTGGGATACACGCTATGATTTGGGTTCCAATACGCTAGATGTGAAGCAAGATTATTCTTTCTATAATTTATTTTATTCAAATCAATTCTCAAATCTTCCAGTCGGTATTAGTACAACCGGTGACACCTTTAAAACAACGATTACTGAAACCTATGTTATAGAGGATGTTTATGGAGGAGATAAGGCGGTCAAAGTTTTATCAAGGTCAAAAACCTATACGGACAAGATGACCTTTACCACTGAAGTTCTTGATAAAAAACTAAACAACTCCAGGTAGCCAATTGAGCTATCTGGAGTTGTTGTGCGTTTAAGGATATATTTCTTCAATTGTGTTAAGAATATCTTCCAACCCAATGATACTTAGTGTATCAGAAGTCTTGTCTAATGATGGAGAATCACGATTAAACCTTAAGGAAGCTGTCTGCTCTTCAGTTTCTTTCCGAGGTGTATCCTTGATCATTTCTGGCAGTTCTGAAACAACTGTTTTGAATACTTTTTTTGGATCATTCTTGAATTCTTTTTTTAGTTGGTCTTCACGATCATTTATTTTTTTGTTCAGCTCGTCCATATCTGGAGGTGACCATTTATAACGGATAAGAAAACGGAAAGCAGAAGCATCAGCTTGATAGAATTCCAGAGTATAGGTCATGGATGAGTCCCAATAGGCATCAGCAATGGCCTTTTTCTCCTCATCAGTTGGAGTATAATAAGGGGAAATATTGGTCCAGTTAGAATTTAGTTTACCATATATTTCTGTTTGGAGGTTCGTTTTCAGATAGTTAGCAAGTAGATTCTCTCCTTCTTTTCGAACTTCCTTAAATACAGTTCTATTTGAAGGTGTGGTGAAAGAAGATTCTGCTTTGGTATCTGAAAAACGATCTTTATAACTGAGTTTGTACTTGGTATTTGGTTTTCCCGCGAACCAGAGGGTGTTCTCTCCTTCTGAGTCGTTTTCAAATTTCAAAATACTTTGTTCCTTGTTATCTTGATCCAGGATTTTAATATCATCTAAAGATACTCGGTTGATTCCTTCGATACTAAATGTTAATGAATACCTATTTTCGGCTTCTTTATCTTCCTTTAATGGATACTCAGAATCAAAATAGCCATTAAAATCAGAACTCAAGGTAACTTGAGGGGGGATTTCGAATAGAGTCGGAATAGGATGAACATTAAAAAAAGCAATCAAACCAATAACAAGAGCTATACTGATAAAAATAAGGGTTTTCTTTACCTTCATAATCCCTCCTTATTTATCAAACTGGACTTCCTCAAGTAAGTATTCGATAAATTTTTCACCCATCTTAGAGAGGCTAGCTTTCTCATGTTGGATGTAGACCAGCTCGATCGGGTCATCGATATCTAGTGGGATGGAAACGATATTGTCTCCGTTGAGGTTGCTATTAAGGATCCCGGTCGCAATGGTGTAGCCGTCCAGACCAATCAAGAGATTGAAGAGGGTAGCACGGTCACTAACGACGATAGACTTCTTGTGATGCTCTTGGGAGAGGATTTCTTCTGAGAAGTAGAAGGAGTTGTGGGTCCCTTGGTCGTAGCTGAGATAAGGGAAGTCTTCTAGATCTTCTAATTTCACCACCTCTTTGTTAGCTAGAGGGTTGGTCTTGCTGACGAAGATATGAGGTTGGGCAGTGAAGAGGTGGGTTGCCTTAAGGTGGCTATCATCCAGCATTTTGGAGAGGACATCTCGGTTATAGCCGTTAAGGAAGAGGACACCAATCTCACTGCGGAAGTTCTTGACGTCATCGATGATTTCCCAGGTTCTGGTCTCCCGTAGGAAGAGCTCGTATTTCTCCATATCGCTTTTCTTGAGCAGAGAGACGAAGGCTTCGACTACGAAGGCATAGTGCTGGGAGGATACGCTAAAGAGCTCCCGGTTGGCTACTGGGTTTTTATAGCGTTCTTCTAAGAGTTGGGTCTGCTCGACGACTTGACGGGCATAAGAAAGGAACTCCATCCCATCCTTGGTCAAAGTGATTCCTTTGGGATTACGGATGAAGATATCAATTCCCATTTCTTTTTCCAAGTCCCGCACAGCATTGGACAAACTTGGTTGGGTGATGAAGAGTTGCTTGGACGCCTCATTCATAGAGCCTGTTTCGACGATTTTGATAATGTAATGTAATTGTTGGATTCTCATGCTTATATTTTAACATACTTTTGACAGAAAATCCCAGCTAGTATCAGTCTCTAGAAGGATTTTTCCCTATAAAACAGGTTTAGAATTGAAGGATTGATTGTAGCTTGATAGAATGATGACAAATAGTGCTTAGGAGGCTTTATGAAAAGAATTGCTCAATGGTACAAAAAATGGAATCAGGAACTGGAGACCAAATTTTTAGCCAGTTTAGTAAAGATAAACTTTATGACCAATTTACTGACCTTTCTTGGTTTGTACGTCTTTCTAATCCTTGGTAGCTTGCCAGGAAATATCCAATCTTTGGGTTTCTGGAATGCTATTTTTGGAGTCGCAATATACAGTGTTACAATTCTTGTTCATGCCCTAGTAGTTAGTTATTTTGTTCCCAATATCTTTGTGATTCTGTATGCTATTTCTCGTTGGTCTACGATACAGGCCCAGACCTTGGAAAAGGAAATGGTCGGTGTCTATGATGAGAAAGAAGAGGAAAAAATTAAACGAAGGGTCAATAATCGCAAGTACTTTGTAATACTTTGGATAGGAGTCTTTGGCTGTATCATGGAATCCTTCGTCATCTATCTAGTAAAGGATTTGACAAATTATGATTGGACCAAACAGCTCATCAATGAGCAGAAGCATACCATGATTTGGTCGGAGGCTCTCCCGACGATTCTTACTTTAGCACTGATTTCCTTCCTAGCTCTGGTCATCTATTCTTACCGAGATGCCAATTCCTTATCTCCACTTTTAAATATCTTTTGTATTAGTGGGATATTGATGGGATTGGTATTGTTAGGGGTGTTTGACATCCAGTTGCAAGTCATCGGTTGTCACACGGTCTTCTTGTTGGTTTTTTCTATTAGTCTCCTGCGGACCAGGATAAAGGAGTGGGAGGGAGCTGATCCCATTAAGGCCTATGACAATCCGATTCTCCAGCGCTTTCACCTGATCCTCCACCAATCCAAACACTGGCCTTGGTTGGCAGTCGTCTTTGCCCTCCCCTTGTTAGCGCTATTGGTCATGATCCTCATGCTCTTTGGTCAACGTCCTGATAGCTTGGTCAAGGCCTGGACCAATACGGCAGATTGGACCTTCTCGGAAAAGATCCCTCCTCAGAATCTCATCATGGATGAGCACTATCTCTGTACGGTTGCGGCTGGTGGCCATAAAAAGGTGGTCAAGCCCCAACGGATGGGAGTCCGGCATGGTCATCCTGTTGTGGTGAATCGCCAGCTCTGTATTGCCAATGCCTTTGAGCAGGTTCTAGAAGAAAAAACGCCACGTTTCCATCGCTTCCTGCGTCGTAATTATGACCGCTATGGCTACCCCTTTGCCAAACATATCAAGAAGAAATGGGCCATGGACCTGATCTATTACCTAATGAAGCCCCTGGAATGGATCTTCTTGTTGGTTCTCTACTTGGTTGATCGCAAGCCAGAAAATCGCATCGCTTTACAGTATATCCCACCGGTACCAGAAGGGTTTTCTCCTGAGACAGATGGGAAATGAGCGGAGCCATCGGGCTTCTACTTGACAAGCGACAAGGAGAGCGATATAATGAGACAAATTTAACCTTTAAGGGGTCCAGAGAGGCCTGCAAGGAAAGACAGAAAAAAGATCAGCGGACCGAGTCTAGCTGATCATTTGTAGGACCTTGCTTTTGCGAGGTCTTTTTTGCTGGAAGAAAGAAGAGGAAACCAATGGTCAGTGATAGCTGTAAAAAACGGTTTGGAAAAATCATGATGGAAGACATGGAGTTAATCGCTCAAGAAGAGATTGCGCCACGGATTTTTTCAATGATCTTGAAGGGGGAAATGGTGGAGCAGATGCTACCGGGGCAGTTTCTCCATATCCGTGTACCGGATGACTCTAAACTCCTCCGTCGTCCCATTTCCATCTCAGAGATTGATCCAGGCAGCCAGACCTGTCGCCTCATCTATCGGGTAGAAGGGGGAGGGACAGCCATCTTTTCTCACTTGCCTGTCGGTAGCTTCCTCAGTGTCATGGGTCCTCAAGGAAATGGCTTTGACCTAAAAGGTCTTGGTCAAGGGGCGCGTGCCTTGATCATCGGCGGCGGGATTGGAGTACCACCTTTGGTCCAAGTGGCTAAACAGCTACATGATCAGGGAGTAGAAGTCCATTCTGTCCTTGGATTTGCCAATAAAGAAGCGGTAATCCTGGAAGAAGAATTGAAGCAGTACGGCCAAGTCACCATTACAACAGACGATGGTTCTTATGGTACCAAGGGCTATGTTTCTACGGTCATTGATCAGATGGACCAGGAGTTTGACGCTATCTATTCTTGTGGAGCACCTGGCATGCTCAAATATGTCAATACCAAATTCCATGACCACCCTCGCGCCTACATTTCCATGGAATCGCGTATGGCCTGTGGGATGGGTGCCTGCTATGCCTGTGTGGTGCATTTAGAAAATGAAAGCCAAGCAGCCAATAAGCGCGTGTGTGAAGACGGTCCAGTCTTTGAAACTGGTACGATTGTGATGTAGGGAGGAAAGTATGACAAGTAATCGATTAGCTGTATCCTTACCAGGATTAGACTTGAAAAACCCCATCATTCCAGCTTCCGGCTGTTTTGGCTTTGGTCAGGAATATGCCAAATACTATGATTTAGACTTATTAGGATCCATTATGATCAAGGCGACAACTGCTAAGGCTCGCTTCGGAAATCCGACACCACGCGTTGCTGAGACGCCTGCAGGCATGCTCAATGCCATTGGGCTCCAAAATCCAGGGGTAGACGTGGTCCTAGCAGAGAAACTCCCTTGGTTGGCCCAGCATTATCCAAATCTACCGATTATCGCCAACGTAGCTGGCTTCTCTAATGAAGAGTATGCAACGGTATCGCGGAAGATCTCGCAAGCGCCAAATGTCAAGGCCATCGAGCTCAATATCTCTTGTCCAAACGTAGATCATGGCAACAATGGCCTCTTAATCGGACAGGTTCCAGAGTTGGCTTATGATGCAGTAAAAGCAGCGGTAGAAGCTTCCTCCGTCCCTGTCTATGTCAAATTAACACCTAGTGTGGCGGACATTACTCAAGTCGCCAAGGCTGCAGAAGATGCAGGAGCGAGTGGCTTGACCATGATCAACACGCTGGTCGGGATGCGCTTTGACCTCAAGACAGGCAAGCCCATCATTGCCAATGGCACCGGAGGTATGTCAGGACCAGCTATCTTCCCAGTAGCATTGAAACTCATCCGCCAAGTAGCCCAATCGACCAAACTGCCGATTATTGGAATGGGGGGCGTGGATTCAGCAGAAGCAGCCCTGGAGATGTTTATTGCTGGTGCCTCTGCAATCGGAGTCGGAACTGCTAACTTTACAGATCCATATGCTTGTCCGACCATTATCCAAGACTTACCAAAGGTCATGGATCAGTATGGAATAACTAGCTTGGAAGATTTGCGTCGGCATGTCCGAGAAAATCTATTATAAGGATCATCAAGAGAACAAAAAACGCCTGCTGGCTACAACTCCAACAGGCTACTGAGTAAGCTACAACTAAAACAACCCTTACTCAGCATACAAAAATTTTACAGGAAAATCGGATCTTCGTCAAGAATTTGACATGTTTGTGAATCTTCGCTAATCGAAAGATGAAAAAAACAGATTGAATCCGAACGTTTTATGATTATTTCTTGACTTTTCTTTCATATCGTACTACAATGTAGAAAAACCTTTAAAGTGGTCCAGAGAGGCTCCTAAGGTCTAGACGGTGAATCAGGGTAGATACTACCTAATTTTCGTGTAACCTTGCCTCGGGCAAGGTTTTTTTGTGGAAAAAATGTCAGCCATAAAAAGGAGAAACCCATGCGTGAAGAACGTCCCATCATCGCCCTTGACTTTCCAGCTTTTGAAGATGTCAAAAACTTTCTAGAACATTTCCCAGAAGATGAAAAA
Organism: Streptococcus sp. 343_SSPC; assembly: GCF_001072385.1. Lineage (NCBI taxonomy): Bacteria > Bacillati > Bacillota > Bacilli > Lactobacillales > Streptococcaceae > Streptococcus > Streptococcus sp. 343_SSPC. The sequence continues at coordinate 23,842 of NZ_JVKU01000016.1, forward strand.
CTTTTTGTAAAAATCGGAATGGAATTTTTCTATGCAGTCGGACCAGAAATTGTTCACTATCTGAAAGGTCGTGGCCACAGCATTTTCTTGGACCTAAAATTGCACGATATCCCAAATACGGTTAAGTCAGCCATGTCTGTCCTAGGCACATTTGGAGTGGATATGGTGACAGTTCATGCAGCCGGTGGTGTAGAGATGATGCGCGAAGCCAAAAAAGCACTTGGACCAGGAGCTAAGTTGGTGGCGGTGACTCAGTTGACTTCAACCAGTGAAGAAGACATGCGTGATTGCCAAAACATCCAAACCACTGTCCAAGAATCAGTTGTTAATTATGCTCGTAAGGCGCAAGAAGCTGGCTTGGACGGCGTTGTCTGCTCAGCCCATGAAGTAGATTTGATCAAGAAAGCCACATCAGAAGAGTTTGTCTGCGTCACCCCAGGGATCCGTCCTGCAGGAGCAGAAATTGGTGACCAAAAACGGGTCATGACCCCACAAGAAGCTCATGCCATCGGTTCAGACTACATCGTGGTTGGACGTCCGATCATCCAAGCAGAAAACCCATGGGATGCTTACCATGAAATTAAGAGACAATGGAATAGTTAAGAACGTCTAAGAAGCTGTGCTTCAAGACGTTCTACGGGAAGCCCGATAAGGCCTTCCCTAAACTATTCACTAGATTATGAGAATAAAAAGTATCGTTTTATTCTCATAATCGTCGGAACACTAATTGCTACTAAAAGTGAAACTTTTGTAGCTCTACGGGAAGTCCGATAGGACCTTCCCTAACGCATTCACTAGATCTCAGAAGAGAAAATGATCGTTTCTCTTCTGAGATCGTCGGAATAATAATCGCCAGTAAAAGTAAAACTTTTGTATCTCTACGGGAAGTCCGATAGGATCTTCCCTAACGCATTCACTAGATTAGCTAAGAGAAAAAATCGTTTCTCTTAGCTAATCGTCGGAATAAACAGAGACCGATAGGGCCTTCCCTAAACTATTCACTAACCTGTACAGTCATTTAAAAATCAATTATTGATTTAATTCGTATTCGATTAAAATCGTAAAAAGGAGTTATCATGTCATTAGCTAAAGATATTGCTAGCCATCTTCTAAAAATTGAAGCCGTTTATTTGAAACCAGAAGAGCCTTTTACTTGGGCGTCTGGGATCAAGTCCCCTATTTATACGGATAACCGCGTGACCCTCGCTTATCCAGAAACTCGTACCTTGATTGAAAATGGCTTCGTGGACAAAATCAAGGAAGCTTTCCCTGAAGTTGAAGTCATTGCTGGTACAGCAACTGCGGGGATTCCTCATGGTGCCATTATTGCGGACAAGATGAATTTGCCATTTGCCTACATCCGTAGCAAACCAAAAGACCATGGAGCTGGAAACCAAATCGAAGGTCGTGTACCACAAGGTCAAAAGATGGTTGTAGTGGAAGACTTGATTTCTACTGGTGGGTCTGTTTTGGAGGCTGTCGCAGCTGCGAAGCGTGAAGGAGCAGACGTCCTTGGTGTGGTGGCTATCTTCACCTACCAATTGGAGAAAGCCGATAAGAAATTTGCGGAAGCAGGCGTTCAACTTGAAACCTTGTCAAACTACACTGAATTGATTCATTTAGCTGAAGAACAGGGTTACATTACTTCTGAAGGTTTGGAACTGTTACGCCGTTTCAAGGAAAACCAAGAAACTTGGCAAGACTAAAGTATAATGGAGGAGGGCCAACGCTTGGCTCTCCTTTTCTTTTGTAAGGAAGGATAATAATGAAGCTTGAAAGACGCACTCGTCTGACTCTAGAAGAAAAAAAGCAGTGTGAACAGCTTGTAAGAGCCTGTCACCAAGTCGATCAAACCTATCGCTTGCCCTATTTGGATAATCTCTACAACGCTGATCCTACGATGCCAGCTTTTATCCTTGCATCGGTGGAGGGGCAGCTGGTTGGATTTTTGTCCATCTATGCGGATGAACCTAAGGAAGCAGAGGTACAGCTCTTTGTGACACCTTCTTTTCGTAGACAAGGGATTGCTCGTTCCTTATGGGAAGATTTTATGGACTTGGCCAAGGACTATCAGCTAGAAGACCGACTGTATGTGTCAGAGGTTCGGTTTTTGGATCAAAACACGGACTTACTTAGCCATTTTCATTTGGTGGAGGCAGAGGAGGAAGACCACGAACTGTGGTTGGAGGCAACTTGTCAGGTCACCGACCATGAGAAGAGAGAAGGGCTGATGGTGTTAGAAGCTCAGGAGTCCATGCTCCAAGAGATCGCGCATTTTCAATCCAAGGCTTTTGAGACAGATCTTGACTATGCCCTCAAATATGCGACCGAGTCTCTCGAGGGGCAGGATACCCGTCTCTTTGTCTTGCGTGACCAAGAGCAAGTACTTGCTTCTGTTACAGTGGATCTATCACAAGGTACGACCTATTTCTTTGGATTAGCCGTTGACCCGGATCATCTCCGCAAAGGGTACGCACGTTATCTCTTACGAAGTGTGATGAATCAGATGGCTACAGAAGTGGAGCAGCAATTTCAGATTGTCGTTGAAAAAGAGAATCAAGCAGCCCTGAGTCTATATCTAGGGCTTGGCTTCACCATCCAAACTGAGGTCCTCTATTTGATGGAGAGCCGATAGAATCCAGCGAAATCCCTATTTTTTTGCTATAATGGAGCTATGTTAGTAAAAAGTAAAAATGTCTTATTTGGATTGCTCCATCTGGTCATGTTGCTCCTGATGGTGCACTGGTTTGTCATTAGTGTCATCTACCTAAAAGATATTTCGGGATGGGGACTTGTAGTTGGGGGACTTGTCTTTCTCCTAGCTTATGTTGGTCGCTCCTATCTCAAAAGAGCCTTTGCCTGGTTGATGAAGCACAAGACTGGATTGATGCTGGGAGCGATTCTAGTTCAGATTGTTTTTATGCTGTCTGCAGAACTCTTTATCCGACGAGATGCTGCGGTGGTCTATACGGGAGCCTTTGGCCTTCTAAAAGAGTCCTCTATCTCTAGCTACCTGAGCCGGAATCCCAATAACCTTCCCTTGTTCTTGTACGAACGCTTTTTCTACCAACTCTTTGGTGGGGCAGGCCTCTGGGTCATGCAAGTCCTCAACATGGTCTTTGTGAATGCAGGAGCTATCCTCTTGTATCGTTTAGGGCTGAAACATTATGACCAAAAAGTAGCAGACTGGGTATATACCCTCTATGTGGTCTTAATCTGTTATTCCCCTTATTTTTACTCCATGTACACGGATATTCCGCCTCTTCCTCTCGTCGCCTTGCAATTAGGGCTAGCCTTGGATCTCTTAAAAGGGAGCAAGAGTAGTGCACAATGGAAGACATCCTTGTGGCTTGGCCTCTTATCAGGGCTTACTATGCTGATTCGTCCGACGACTATTATTGTCGTGATGGCCTTTTGGATGGTCCTCTTCTTTAAAGGGCAGTGGAAGGTCTTTGGAAAAGTCTTTGCTTTAACCCTTTTATCAACTGGTCTGGTCTTTGGAGCTCTGAATACAGCTGTCAAACACCAAACAGCTGTCCCTATTTTAAAAGGGGAAGGGCTGGCTAAAGGTCCGCTCTTGTTTATTAACTTGGGCTTGACGGATATTGGGCACAACCAAGCAGATATGAAAGAAGGGCTCTTGAAATATGTCGACGAAGATAAGCGAGACGAGTACAATAATGGGATGTTTAAGAACGAATATATCATGAAAGAAATCAAACGGCGCTTGAAGGAATATGGTCCGATTGGACTCCTGGGACATCTTTATACCAAGCAATCCTTGACGGTTGCAGAAGGGACACTTGGTTGGCTCTATCGGGATGTTGAATACGAAAAGACTCCGGTCATTAACCCTCTTTACGATCCTTATACCAAGGATTTACCAGTTGCCAAATGGATTCGTACCTACTTCTTAAGTACAGATCGTCCTCAGTATCGTTATTATGAGTTCGTCAAACAGTTGGTTTGGATTGTGATGGCCGCTGGCCTGGTCCTTGTCTATCTCAAGAAGAAGAACGATGACGAATTCCACTTCCTATCGCTTGCTGTTTTTGGTGGTCTTCTCTTTTTGACCATCTTTGAAGGTGGCAAGACTCGTTATCTGATCCAATTTCTACCACAAATTCTCTTGTTAGCCTCTATTGGCTTGGCTGCTGGTCCAAGGAAATCTCAAGAGAACGGTTAATTATTTTATGCTGTAAGGAGAAGCGATGGAACATTCAAGATGGCACCAATTGCTTAAGGAGCAGCTTCCAGAGGGCTACTTTAAGCAAATCAATCAATTTTTAGATCAGGTCTATGCATCAGGGACCATCTACCCACCTCGTGAAAAGGTTTTTCAGGCCTTAAAGACAACGAATCTGGAAGAGGTTAAGGTTGTGATTCTGGGTCAGGATCCCTATCACGGTCCTGGTCAAGCACAGGGGCTCAGCTTTTCTGTATCGGATGACATCCCAGCACCTCCATCCTTGCAAAACATTTTAAAGGAGTTGGCGGAAGATGTGGGGCTTAAGCTTTCCCATGATTTAACGCCTTGGGCAGAGCAAGGGGTTCTCTTACTCAATGCCTGTCTGACAGTCCCTGCTGGCCAAGCCAATGGGCACGCTGGCCTGATTTGGGAAGAGTTTACAGATGCAGTTATTCGCCTAGTCAGTCAAGAGGAGGAGCATGTCGTCTTTATTCTGTGGGGGGCCTATGCTCGGAAGAAGAAGTCTTTGATTGATGCAAGCAAACACTTGATTATTGAAAGTGCCCATCCCAGTCCCTTATCGGCCTATCGCGGTTTCTTTGGCTCCCATCCTTTTTCAAGGGCTAACGCTTATTTAACGGAGATGGGTCGCGAGCCGATTGATTGGTTGCGAAGTTAGGAAAATAGAAAGAAGAAATAATGCCACAGTTAGCTACAATTTGCTATATCGATAATGGAGAAGCATTTTTGATGCTTCATCGCAATAAAAAGCCCAATGATGTCCATGAAGGCAAATGGATCGGAGTTGGTGGAAAATTAGAACGCGGGGAAACTCCTCAAGAATGTGCTGCTAGAGAAATTCTTGAAGAAACGGGTCTAGTTGCTAAGCCAGTTCTAAAAGGAATTATCACCTTCCCTGAATTTACACCTGACCTGGACTGGTACACCTATGTCTTCAAGGTGACCGAATTTGAAGGGGAGCTCATCGAGTGTAACGAAGGGACACTGGAGTGGGTGCCTTATGATCAAGTCTTAAGTAAGCCAACTTGGGAGGGGGACCACACCTTTGTCGAGTGGCTCTTGGAGGATAAACCCTTCTTTTCAGCTATGTTCCGCTATGATGGGGATCGCTTGCTAGAGACCCATGTTGATTTCTATGAATAAAGGAGTAGAAGATGTTAGTCATTAAAAATGGTCGGGTAATGGACCCAAAAACTGGTTTGGACCAAGTATGTGATCTCTTAGTAGATCAGGGGAAAATTGTGGAAATAGGTCCATCTATTTCTTATGAAGGAGCCCAAGTTATCGATGCGAGTGGCAAGGTGGTAGCGCCAGGTTTGGTGGACATTCACGTTCACTTCCGTGAACCAGGTCAGACCCACAAGGAGGATATTCACACTGGGGCTCTTGCAGCTGCAGCTGGTGGTTTTACGACAGTCGTCATGATGGCCAATACCACTCCAACCATCTCGGATGTCGAGACCTTAAAAGAAGTCTTGGATTCTGCTGCTAAGGAAGCCATCCATGTTAAAACCGTTGCGACGGTTACCAAGAACTTTGATGGCCAACATCTCACCGACTTTGAAGGCTTGTTACAAGCTGGAGCTGTTGGTTTCTCAGATGATGGGATCCCGTTGCAAAGTACCAAGGTAGTCCGTCAGGCTTTGGAAGAAGCAAAACGTCTTGGGACCTTCATTAGTCTCCACGAAGAAGATCCAGAGTTGAACGGCATTCTGGGACTCAATGAGCACATTGCTCGGGAGCACTTCAAGGTTTGCGGAGCGACTGGTGTGGCAGAATATTCTATGGCAGCGCGTGATGCTATGATTGCTCACGCAACAGGTGGCCACCTCCACATCCAGCATCTCTCGAAAGCTGAGAGTGTCAAGGTAGTCGAGTTTGCCCAAGCGATAGGTGCTCCTGTTACAGCAGAAGTAGCTCCTCAGCATTTTTCTAAGACTGAAGACCTCTTGCTGTCTAAGGGAAGCAATGCCAAGATGAATCCGCCTCTTCGTCGGGAAGAAGACCGTCGTGCAGTCATCGAAGGCTTGAAGTCAGGAGTCATTACCGTAATCGCAACGGACCACGCGCCTCATCATGCGGATGAAAAGAACGTAGCTGATATCACCAAGGCTCCTTCCGGCATGACAGGATTAGAGACCTCTTTATCACTTGGTTTGACCTATTTGGTCCATGCAGGAGAGCTCAGCTTGATGGAACTCTTAGAAAAAATGACCTATAATCCTGCTAAATTATATAACTTTGAAGCGGGTTATTTGGAAGTCGGTGGACCAGCGGATATTGTGATCTTTGATCCGGATGCTGACCGTTTAGTGTCTGATCATTTTGCTTCTAAGGCAGCCAATTCACCGTTTGTTGGTGAATCCCTCAAGGGACAGGTAGCTTATACCATCTGCCAGGGCAAGATTGTCTACCAAGCCTAAATCTGAATAAAAAATAAGAAAGTCAAATTGAAAGCTGGACGAATGAGGAGTATATGAATAGAAGAAAAATACTAGAGATGATCTTGTATTGTTTGGTCACTTTTCTGGTCTGCTTTTTTCTGGTCAATTGGCTCCTTCCTTCGGCAGAACCAGTGATGACCAAACCGTCAACAAATGCCAAAAAGAAGGTAGTCACCTATGTAGCGATTGGGGATTCCTTGACCAAAGGCGTAGGAGATAGCACCAATCAAGGAGGTTTTGTCCCTCTGCTCGCTCAGAGTTTGACCAATGAAACAGGTCTTGAATTCAAAGCGATCAACTATGGTGTTTCTGGTAACACGAGCGGTCAAATTTTGTCACGTATGCAGGAAAAAAAGGAGATTCGAAAGGACCTGAAGAAGGCTCAGTTACTGACCATTACTGTCGGGGGCAATGACCTGCGGAAGGCCATTCTTGAGGATACCAGTAACTTAGATCTGGACCGCTTCGAAAAAGCATCGAAGACCTATGAGAAAAATCTCAAACAGATTATCGAATTGGCCCGCAAGGACAACCCTGATCTGCCTATTTACGTGGTGGGGATCTATAATCCCTTGTATCTCAATTTCCCCGATCTAATGGAATTGCAGACCCTTGTCGATCAGTGGAACCAAAGAACGGAGGAGACCCTCTCTGCCTATCAAGGCGTCTACTTTGTTCCAATCAATGACCTCCTCTATAAGGGCATTGATGGCAAGAGTGGGGTGACAGAATCCGAATTAGGAAAAGAGACTGTAACCAATGATGCCTTGTATGATGAGGATAGTTTCCATCCCAATAATACTGGTTATGAGATCATGAAAGAAGCCGTACTGGAGAAAATACATGCAACTGAGAAAAAATGGTTCGAGTGAAAAGAAGGTTAAGCCAGCAACCACAGGACCTCATTTTAAGGAGAGACGAGAAAAAACGCCGATTAACATCTGGAAATGGCTCTTTCTAGGCTTGGTCAGTTTCTTGCTGGCAACAAGTCTAGTCGTATGGACTCGTTTCTCAACGGTACGAGAGGATGTCCGGCAACTACAGACTCCTAGCCAAGGAGGAGATGTCAAGATTGGCAGTATGACCACAACTAGGGCTCAACTAAATGAAACCATCAAGGTCATGCTTAAAAGTTATCATTTGAGTGATTATCAACTGTATGCAGACAACCAACAGATGTTACTAGAGGGGAAGATGGACTTTTTAGGAAAGGAGTACCCGCTCTATATCTATTTCCAGCCAAGTAAGCTAGAGGATGGGAGTATCCTCCTGACCCTCAAGGATTTTTCAGTTGGGACCTTGAAACTTCCTAAGAAGACCGTGATGCAGGTGCTGTCTACAAATAAGGATCTACCTGACTTTGTAAAAATTGATAGCAAAGAAGCGACGATCAAGATCGAGCTTGCTAAGATTAAAAATGAGATGGATTTCTATGTCAAGGCCAATACCATTGATCTATACAATGATCAAATCATCTTTGATCTCTACAGGAAAAAATAAGAAGATCAGGCGAAAGTAAGAAAGCGACTTTCGCCTTTATTTTGTTTCTATTCAAAAAATTCAGAATATTGTAGAAAATTCTTGACATTCAATTTTCCCTATGCTAAAATACTAAACAAGACATCAATCAAAGGAGAAAGTCAAACATGAAAACAGCTAAGTTTATTCAATTTGCTTTGTTGTTGAGGTACTCGGGCTAGTGCAAAAGCATTAGTCCTGTTTGGCTTACCAAGCGGGAGTAACAAAACATCTCGCTTAGGTAACTGGCGAGATGTTTTTATTTTATTCACTATGTTTAGAAAAGAGGAGACCCTATGCGTAAAGTTGAATTTTTAGATACCAGTCTTCGGGATGGTGAACAGACTCCAGGAGTCAATTTCTCCATTAAAGAAAAGATTGCCATTGCCAAGCAATTGGAAAAATGGGGCATTTCTGCTATTGAAGCAGGTTTTCCTGCAGCTAGTCCGGATTCCTTCACTGCTGTGCAAGAGATTGCGAAGGTCTTGACCAAGACTGCTGTGACAGGTTTGGCTCGCTCCGTTAAATCCGATATCGATGCTTGCTATGAAGCCTTGAAAGACGCCAAGTATCCGCAAGTTCACGTCTTTATCGCAACGAGTCCCATTCACCGGGAGTTTAAACTCAACAAGACCAAGGAAGAAATTCTTGAAGCGATCAAGGAACACGTTTCTTATGCGCGTTCTAAGTTTGAAGTTGTTGAATTCTCGCCCGAAGATGCGACACGGACGGAGTTGGATTTCCTCTTGCAAGTTGTCCAGACTGCAGTCGATGCTGGCGCTAGCTACATCAATATTCCTGATACAGTCGGTTTCACGACACCAGCAGAGTACGGAGCTATTTTCAAATACTTGATTGACCATGTCAAGACGGATCGTGAGATTATTTATTCCCCTCATTGCCATGATGATCTAGGAATGGCGGTGGCTAATAGCCTCGCCGCTGTCAAAAATGGAGCTGGTCGGGTCGAAGGTACTATCAATGGGATCGGGGAACGGGCTGGAAATGCTGCCCTTGAAGAAGTAGCGGTCGCTCTTAATATTCGCGAAGACTATTTCCAAGTGGAGAGTCCGATTGTCCTTAATGAAACCATCAACACCTCTGAGTTGGTCTCTCGTTACTCTGGGATTCCAATTCCTAAAAACAAGGCGGTTGTTGGTGGTAATGCCTTCTCACACGAGTCTGGGATTCACCAAGATGGAGTTCTTAAAAATCCGCTTACTTATGAAATCATCACACCTGAGTTGGTGGGGGTTAAGAGCAATAGTCTCCCTCTTGGAAAATTGTCTGGTCGCCATGCCTTTGTTGAAAAACTGTATGAGTTGGGACTGGAATTCACAGAAGAAGACATCCAGCCATTGTTTGCTAAGTTCAAATCTCTGGCAGACAAGAAACACGAGATCACTGATGCCGATATCCGCGCCCTTGTTGCCGGTACAGCAGTGGAAAATCCAGAAGGCTTCCACTTTGATGATCTTCGTCTCACAACCAATGAAGATGAAAGCATCACTGCAGCAGTCAGTCTGAAAAATGAAAATGGTGAAATTCTTGAATACCTTGCCAAAGGTCAAGGTTCAGTGGAAGCAATCTTTAATGCTATTGATCAATTCTTCCATCAAGAAGTTCGTCTGACTTCCTACACTATTGATGCGGTGACAGATGGGATTGATGCCCAAGCGCGTGTACTGGTCACTGTTGAAAACGAAGCGACGGATACCATCTTTAATGCTTCTGGTTTAGACTTTGACGTATTGAAGGCGTCAGCGATTGCTTATATCAATGCCAATACCTTGGTGCAAAAAGAGAATGCTGGAGAGATCGGTCACATTGTATCCTATCGTGATCTACCAGATGCCTAAAGGAGAACACTATGACGAAGAAGATTGTCGCCCTAGCTGGAGACGGGATTGGACCAGAGATCATGGAGGCTGGCCTGTCCGTGCTGAAAGCAGTGGCAGAAAAAACAAATTTTGACTATTCAGTCCAAGATCATCCATTTGGGGGAGCAGGGATTGATGTGGCTGGTCATCCTCTACCAGCTTCTACTCTAGAAGCTACAAAGGAAGCGGATGCCATTCTCTTAGCGGCTATCGGAAGTCCTCAGTATGACCAATCACCGATTCGTCCGGAGCAAGGCTTGTTAGCTCTTCGTAAGGAGCTCAACCTTTATGCCAACATTCGTCCGGTCAAGATTTACGACTCCCTCAAGCACCTCTCTCCTTTGAAGGAGGAGCGCATTCATGGTGTGGACTTCGTAGTGGTTCGCGAGCTCACCGGCGGGATTTACTTTGGAGAGCATATCTTAGAAGAAAACCAAGCACGGGATATCAACGACTACTCGGTTGAAGAAGTGGAGCGAATTGTGCGGAAGGCTTTTGAGATTGCACGGGAACGTCGCAAGAAAGTCACTAGCATTGATAAACAAAATGTCCTCGCAACCTCCAAGCTTTGGAGAAGAGTAGCTGATCGAGTGGCTCAAGACTTCCCAGATGTTACCTTGGAGCACCAGTTGGTAGACTCAGCAGCCATGCTCATGATTACCAATCCATCTCGCTTTGATGTCATCGTGACGGAAAACCTCTTTGGTGATATCCTTTCAGACGAGTCCAGTGTCTTGTCTGGCACTCTTGGGGTTATGCCATCGGCTAGCCATTCAGAGTCAGGTCCAAGCATGTATGAGCCTATTCATGGATCAGCTCCAGATATTGCAGGTCAAGGCGTGGCGAATCCAGTCTCGATGATCCTCTCTGTTGCCATGATGATGCGAGAAAGTTTTGATCGAGAAGAAGATGCTAGCCGCATTGAAAAAGCAGTCGAAGCGACTCTTGCTGCAGGAATCTTTACGAGAGACCTAGGTGGCAGTGCTACGACAAAAGAAATGACAGAAGAGATTATAAAACGATTATGAGTGTAAAAGGAATGATTACTGGCTTGATCCTTCTATGGAATCTCTTCGTAGGGATTCTCTACGGAGTTGATAAGGAAAAGGCCAAAAGAAATGCCTGGCGGATACCAGAAAAGACCTTGCTCTTTTATGCTTTTGCAGTTGGAGGGCTAGGAGCCTGGATAGGAGGGCTACTCTTTCATCACAAGACACAGAAGTGGTATTTTAAGGTCACCTGGCTCTTAGGAACCCTTCTCACACTTTACACACTCTACGCTTTATGGAGGTAAGGATGGCAGGAAAATCAATTTTTGATAAAATCTGGGAACGGCATGTAGTGACCGGTGAGGAAGGCCAGCCCCAACTCATGTATGTGGACCAACACTATATCCACGAGGTGACCAGTCCCCAGGCTTTTCAAGGGCTTAGAGACACTGGTAGAAAGGTTCGGAGACCAGATTTAACCTTTGGAACCTTTGATCACAATGTCCCAACGGTTAATATTTATGATATTCGGGATGTGATTTCTAAGGCTCAGATTGATAAATTAGCTGAAAATGTTAAGGACTTTGGGATCGATCATGCAGGTCATGGTTCAGAAAAACAGGGAATTGTCCATATGGTTGGTCCTGAAACAGGACGTACCCAGCCTGGAAAGTTTATTGTCTGTGGAGACAGCCATACGGCGACCCATGGAGCTTTCGGCGCCATTGCCTTTGGAATTGGGACCAGTGAGGTGGAGCATGTCTTTGCGACTCAGACCATCTGGCAGGTCAAACCGAAGAAGCTCTTGGTCGAGTTTACTGGAAAGCCTCAGAAGGGGATTTATGCCAAGGACTATATTTTGGCCTTGATTGCTCGTTATGGCGTAGCCTGTGGGGTTGGCCATGTGGTCGAGTATAGAGGGGAAGCAATCGATAGCCTCACCATGGAAGAGCGGATGACCATCTGCAATATGTCCATTGAATTCGGCTCTAAGATGGGGATTATGAATCCAGATGAGACGACTTTTGACTATCTCCGTGGTCGTGAATGTGTGCCAAAAGATTTTGAAGCTGCAGTAGCCGATTGGCAGTCCCTGGTCAGTGACAACGATGCGACATATGATAGAGTCATCACCATCGATGTATCCCAGTTAGCACCCATGGTGACCTGGGGGACCAACCCTTCTATGGGAGTCGACGTGGAAACAGCCTTTCCAGAAATTCGGGATATGAATGATGAACGGGCCTATGCCTACATGGATCTCCAACCAGGTCAAAAGGCTTCAGACATCGAGTTGGGCTATATCTTTATCGGATCTTGTACCAATGCCAGACTCAGCGATTTGCAGCTGGCTGCCCGTTTCGTAGAAGGGAAGAAAATTGCCCCTAATTTAACCGCCATCGTAGTTCCAGGTTCCCGTCCTGTCAAACGAGCAGCGGAAAAAATGGGTTTGGATAAGATCTTTCTGGATGCTGGCTTTGAATGGCGTGATCCAGGATGCTCTATGTGTCTCGGGATGAATCCAGACAAGGTGCCGGATGGCGTCCACTGTGCCTCTACTAGCAACCGAAACTTTGAAGACCGCCAAGGATTTGGGGCTAAGACCCATCTCTGTAGCCCCGCAATGGCCGCTGCAGCAGCAATAGCCGGTCGCTTTGTCGATGTGCGCCAAATGCCAGAAGTTGAGTAAAAGGAGGAATCATGGAGAAATTTACCATTTATACGGGAACTACGGTTCCTTTGATGAACGATAATATCGATACCGACCAAATCCTCCCCAAGCAATTTTTAAAGCTGATTGATAAAAAAGGCTTTGGTAAATACCTCATGTACGCTTGGCGCTACTTGGATGGTCAATACACCGAGGATCCAGAATTTATCTTTAACAAACCAGAATACAGCAAGGCAACCATCTTGATTACTGGCGACAATTTTGGGGCTGGTTCTTCTCGGGAGCACGCAGCCTGGGCTTTAGCTGATTATGGCTTTAAAGTCGTTATCGCCGGCTCTTTTGGAGATATCCATTACAATAATGAACTCAATAATGGGATGCTACCAATAGTCCAGCCTTTAGAGGTTCGTCAAAAGCTGGCAAGCTTGAAGCCGACAGATGAGGTAACGGTGGATTTGGAAGAGCAGAAGATCATCTCGCCTGTTGGAGAATTTAGCTTTGAGATCGATGGGGATTGGAAGAACAAATTACTCAACGGTCTAGATGATATTGGGATTACCCTCCAATACGAGGACTTGATTGCTGCTTATGAGAAGAATCGACCCGCCTATTGGCAATAAAAATTGTATAGTTAATTAAGAATTTTCAGAAAATATATTGAAGCTTTTTGGGAATTTTGATAGAATAGAAAAAAAGAAATAGAAGAGGACGAAATTTATGACAAAACACATTCAATGGGACGGAACACTTTCACAAGAAGGATTTGACATTCTTAAAGGAGAGGGTGGCTGTATCGTCTGCCCTACCAAAGTCGGCTATATCATCATGACTAGCGACAAAGCTGGCTTGGAACGCAAGTTTGAAGCCAAAGAACGTAACCGCAACAAACCAGGTGTTGTTCTTTGCGGAAGTATGGATGAACTTCGTGCCCTTGCTCAATTGAATCCTGAAATCGAAGCCTTCTACCAAAAACATTGGGATGAAGATATCTTGCTTGGTTGTATCCTTCCTTGGCGTGAAGATGCTTATGCAAAATTACAAGCCTTCGGAGATGGACGCGAAGAACTCATGACAGACGTTCGTGGAACCAGCTGTTTTGTCATTAAATTTGGTAAAGCTGGTGAGCAAATCGCCAAAGAAATGTGGGAAAAAGAAGGCAAGATGGTTTACGCCTCTTCAGCCAATCCTTCAGGTAAAGGAAACCGTGGTAAGGTTGAAGGAATCGGTGAGCGCATTGAAGGTGCCGTAGACTTGGTCATCGAAGCCGATGATTATGTAGCCTCTATCCAACCAGACAAGACCATTGAAACGCGTTATGAACAAGGAGTGATGGTTTCGATGGTTGATGCAGAAGGAAAACTCATCCCAGAACAAGGAGCAGGTAGCCGTTCTGTCAATACTTGCCCAGTCGTGATCCGTAAGGGATTGGATATCGACAAGATCATGATGCACTTATCTGATCATTTCAACTCTTGGAACTACCGCCAAGGGGAGTACTATTAAAAGATAGAAAAAAGGTCGTTACAGTTCGTAACGACCTTTTACTTGTCTATTTTATCGAATAGCTGATTTCCAACTTTAATAAGTCACGACATTAATCTCACCCTTGTCGTACTCAGCGATAAAGATGTCATCGACATTTTCAAATCCTTTTTTATTCAGTTCGGCCATAAGCCATTCTTCAGTTTTACCGATGGTCTCTAAGATTTCTACTTGGACTACACCATCTGTAATGATTGGGTATTTGGGATTTTCATCTCCCATTCGAACGATTATGAGTTGGCCATTTTGTTCGATGACGGCTCTTTTGACTTCTTTCAATTGGAAGACCCCTTGAGAGCGCAACTTAAGAGCGACGTCAGAAGCAGAAAGGCCTTTTGAGCGACAAGCTTCTGGATCTAATTTTCCGTTTTTTATGATAATAGTTGGTTTTCCGTCAATCAGATGTTTGATGAAGTAAACATTGGTATTAAGCCATTTGAGTGACAGAATCAAAATCGTCCAGATGATGAGGATGACGACATATTGAAGGATGGTAATCGAGCTATTGTAGATGACCCCGCCGATAATACCCCCGAGAACAAAGTTCTGTATTTGGTCTACTGCAGAACTTGGCGCTAAATTTCCTTTTCCTGTTACGTTAATAACAAAAACAAGAGAAAGAAGCCCCCAGGCCAATTTAATTGCAATTGTAGCAAAAAAGCTTATCATTTTTCAACCTCCACCAGTTCTACATCTGTTTTATATAAGTCCATTTTTTCAATTAAATAGCTATCTGGGTCTGTTCCGCTAATCGCACGATAGAATTGCTTGTCTACCTTGATAATAGCTCCGTCGGTCGTATCCGAAGTATTGACATAGACATCTTCTTTATCTACACCTAATTCTTTTGAAACAACTTCGATAAAGTGTAGGGAAGAGCGGAATTGATTGTCATTAGACTGATTGTTTTGAAAATTTGAAATGCCAATCAAAACAACGGCTACTAAGATTAAGACAGAAATAATAGACAATTCACGGAACTTACTTCCACGTTTATCCTTATATGCCTTAAAGACAAAAAAAGCAGTTACCAACACTAAGAGAATGGACATAATCACCATAACCCAATTTTGCTGGCTAATCTGACTAAGTACATAGTCGTAGGAATAGAATTTCATAAAAACCCTCTCTTTTGTTAATTCAAGATATTATAAACCATTTCAATCCATACTTCAATAATTTAAAATGAAAATTCTATTTTTTTAAGGTTTGGATTGTACCTTAAAGGTTGGAGAATGGCAGTAGGAGTTTTCTATCTAATCGAAATTTGGTACACTAGTGCTATGAAGATGGAAGATACAATGAAAAAAGCGATCATTTTAGGGGCTACAGGGGGGATTGGCCGTCAGCTAGCGAAAGAATTGGCAAGAAGTCTGGATTATCTGGTCTTAGTAGGACGTGATCCAGACAAACTCTCCCAAGTCCAAGAGGAACTAACTGGGAGCAAGGCGCAGCTGTCAACCGTAATATTAGATATGCTAGATCAAAAGTCTCTAGAAGCTTTTGTAGAGGACCTAGATGCAGATCTTCTTGTCAATTGTGCGGGACTAGCCTATTTTTCCCGTGGAAGTGACCTTGATTCAGCTAGTGAGCAAAATCTCTGGCAAGTCAATTACCATGCTCCAGTCCAACTAATTAAGCAATTAGTGAAGAAGAATCAGAAGATCCACTTGGTCCAGCTGTCATCTCTGGCTGCTCTTTTTCCTCATCCCTATTTAGCAGCCTACAGTGCTAGTAAGGCTGCCTTGCAGACCTACACTCTTTCTCTTCAGGAGGAACTGAAGCAATCAGATTCACCGATTCAGCTAGATCTCTATATTCTTGGACCAGTTCAAACAGCTATTTTTCCTCCCAAACTAGTAGAAGCATTGGGTGGCGGTCGCTTGCAGATGAAGCCTGAGAAAGTCGCTCAGCAGTTGATCCGATTTATAGAAAGGGATACTTCCTATGCGATTATCGGGCTTCGCTATCGCTTGCTAGTTTGGCTAGGTAGCATGCTTCCCCAAAGGTGGATCATTCGTGTCCTCGCCAGGTATTTACGAAAGGGACTTAATTGATGAAATTTATATTTATATTTTTAGCTGTTGCTTATCTTCTCTTATTTATCATCCGTTGGTTGCTGTCCTTTACTTATTATAAAAGAGGTCAGGCTCATATTGCGGACTTCCCAGAAGAGCTTTTTACAGTGGTCCAACCCATCCTCTCAGGAGATCCTCGTTTAGAGAGTGATTTGCGGGCCAATCTCCAGCAAACAGAAGCAGTGGAATTCTACTGGTTGATTGACCAGTCTGATACAGAAGCCCAGCGAGTAGCAGATCAGATTTGCCAAGAGGCTTCCTTTGCCCAACGCATTCGAGTCTTTCTCATTGAAGACGTCCCTCAAGGGATTAATCCCAAGAGTTACAAGATTGAGCAGGTTGTAGAGGAGCTGACCCGGCCTTATCTGATTGTTTTGGACGATGATAGTGTGATCGATTTTTCTAAGATGGGGGAGCTGACTGCCTATTTGGGTCAAGAGGTCATTCTGACAGGTATTCCTTATAACCAGGAGAGAAGCAATTTCTGGTCCAAGCTGGTCGCAGCATTTGTAAATGGCAATTCTTTTATTACTTATTTTGCCATGGCAGAAGTTGAGGCGAATCACTCCATCAACGGGATGTTCTATATCCTACCGGTAGAACTTGCAAAAGACCAGGGGCTTTTCACAGCGATTAAGGATTATCTATGTGATGATTTAGCCGTAGCCGATTTTTTAAGGAGTAAAGGAGTATCCATTATCCAAACACGGGTCACCTGTAATGTTCGAACCACTATCAAGGACATCAAGCAATATCTGCTCCAGATGAAGCGTTGGCTTCTCTTTAGCTCTATCTATCTCAAAGAACACCTGGACTGGAAGGTCTTTTGCCTCATAGGTTTACCGAGTTTTCTGCCTCTTCCAGGTTTGATCTTAAGTCTTATTTTAGGGTGGCCTTATCTTCTTCTAGCCTTAAGCTTACTGGTATTCAAGGCAGTTTGGATGCTCCTCTATCGACAAAGCATTCTAACCAATCGCTTACACTTGGATGAAGTCACCTACGAAGTGCTGAATGATTTCCTGCTTCCTTGGCTGTTTATCTGTGTTCTAATGACTCCTCCTGTGATTAATTGGCGGGGGCGGAAGATTCGTGTGACGGATGGAAAAATTCGTTATGAGTAAGATGAAGTCCTATCTAGACCGTTTGTCTGCTTTATCTCTTGATCAGACCATGCTAAACTCTAATCGCTTGGTTCTCTTTCTCAGTGGGAGCAGTGATGTCACTTGTGCCGGGCTGACAGCTGGGCAGCTAGACCTCCTTCATGCGATTTGTCCATCAGGCTATAGAGTAGTAGAGAGTAATTTCCCCTTCAATCAAGATTTTGAACATATACAGTTTCCTCAAGTATCCCTAATGTCGGCTTCTGCATCCAATATCATCTACTATTGGCATACGATTTTGAACCCTGGTTTCCAAAAACTGTTACAGAAGCACTTGTCTCCCTTGTTGGAAGCGCAGGAGGTGGTTCTTGTTTGTAAGAGTTCAGGGGTCAATATGCTGACGCAGTGGCTAAGAAGCGTAGGGAAGGAGGTATCCTTGCCAAGGTTGCGCGTGATAGCGCTTGGCCCGGTTTCCCAGCTTCTCTTACGTCAAAAGGAGCTAGAACTACTGGTCATCAAAGGAAAGAAAGATCCTTATTCACGTATCCTGGATCACCATTCAGCGGATATTCAAGTGGATACGGATCATTATAGCTATGAATACAGAGAAGATGTGAAAGGAATCATCTATGACTGGATTAGAAAAAGTGATAAAAATCGATGTAATTAGCGTCCCCTTTAGTGGCCATTTATTTCCAACCTTGACTCTGGTAAAGCCCTTACTGGAGGATCCGCGTTTTCAGATCCGTGTCATTACAGGTTTTCAGAAAAAGGCATTGGTTGAGCAGATTGGTTTTGACTGTCTTGCCTTATTTCCTGATCGTCCGACAGTGATGGAAGATATAGCCAATACATCAAAGCAAGCAAATCTATTTATCATGTACCAACAATTAATGGCCAATAGCAGACTGGTCCCTGAAGTTTTTGACGAAATAAATCGAATTTGGGACTCTGAGGGAAGCCCTGACTTGGTTATTGCAGATTTTGTAGCAGCTCCTGCTGGAGTTTTAGCAGATCGTTTGGGCATTCCCTGGATTACGACCATTCCAAGTCCAGTAGCGATTGAAAGTCGAACGACAACGCCTGCTTATCTAGGTGGCTGGAAACCGCACCAGGGAACCTTCTACAAGTGGAGAGATGCTCTGGGTAGGCGAGTCATCCGTCTGGCAAAGAAAGTTGGACTTGCGCTGGTTAAGAAGAATCTCGATAGCCTAGAGAATTTCAAATTGTACCGTGAAGATGGGACAGAAGCCATCTATTCTCCCTATTCAATCTTGGCTCTGGGCATGAAAGAGTTGGAGTTTCGAGATGATTTTCCATCCCAGCTTAAATGGGTTGGTTATCGCTGTCTATCTTTTGATCGGCTTCCTCAAGAACATAAGCAGCATTTTACGAGTTCTAAAAAGCGGGTCCTCGTCACTTGCGGCACTCATTTAAAATGGGAAAAAGAGCGGATGGTGGAGTTGGCAAAGCTTTTGAGCCAAGAATATCCTGACTATGTCTTTTACGTAACCCTAGGCGACCCTAGTGGTTTGGAACATCCACCCAGGATGTTGTCGGAAAATCTTCTGGTCTTTGATTACCTCCCTTATTCAGATGTTCTGGATCAAATGGACTTTGCCATTCATCATGCAGGTGCAGGGATCCTGATGGGCTGTATTGATCATGGGATTCCAAGTCTGATATTGCCCCAGGACTATGACCAGTTTGACAATGCGGTTCGGGCTGAGTTATTCCAAATAGGATTGGTCTCTCGTAAAAAGACGGAATCCGAAGTTTTGCGCTTATTTAATGAATTGGTTTCTCGGGAAGATTGGTCGCACCTAAAGATCCTTGCTCAACAAAGCAAAGCCTACCAGCCAACAAAGATTCTTTATCAAGAAATAGAGAAACTCTTGAAAGTGAGGTTATAGAAGAAGTGGAGGGGGAGACTCCTGTTTGCTTTCTTCCAAAGCCCTTCTATTTTTAAACATAAAAAAACTAGAGTTTAGACTCTAGTCTCAGATTGTAGACAAAGTCATCTAAAAAACTTTCCTTAGGTGAGTACGGACGTCAGCGAACTTCGAAGAAGTTCCATGACTTAGTTTTGGACCCTAGGTTCCAAAACTCCCGAGTGCTAGAAACAATTTTGTTTCTAGCACTTTTCTCACGGCGGAAAGTTTCAGTAGATGATTGAATAATTCTAACGAATGAATTTTTTTATTTTTATAGAATTTATTTGATTTGTAAGGAAAAACAGATTATTTACGCTCTCAAACTAGAGTTTAGACTCTAGTCTTTTTGTTTTTGATGGGTGATGTTTTTTCCCCAATAGATAATATTTTCATTCTTGTTGAGGATGCGCTTGATATTGTCCTTGTGGCGGATGATGATCAAGGTCGCCAAAGCGAGGACAATAAGAGTGAAAATAAGGTCATAGCTTGGGAGGATCCAGCCAGTCAATGGGAGGAAAAGAACTCCGATACTAGCCAGAATAGCAACCGTTACACTTGAAAAAGAAATCATGCTGGTTAAATAGAGGCTAGCAAAGAAATAGATGGCTAAGAGGATGAGGAAAACGGGAGAGAATCCAATGAGAACCCCAGCACTGGTTGCGACTGCCTTGCCTCCTTTAAAGTTAGCAAAAATAGGGAAGGTGTGCCCAAGGACAGCGAGAAGACCAAAGATCATTGGCGAGATTCCTGTAACCCCAAAAATAGTCGGCAATAAAACAGCCAAGGTTCCTTTGAGGAAATCAACCGCAAAGACAACCAGACCCGCCTTCGTCCCTAGGATTCGGAAGGTATTGGTCGTCCCTGTATTTCCAGAACCGTGTTCACGTAGATTGATGTTAAAGAAGGCTTTTCCTATCCACAAACCAGAAGGGATAGAACCTAATAAGTATGCTAATACGAGTAAAAGAATTGTTTTCATCATAGTTTCATTATATCAAAAATGCTTTGAATGAAAAAGAAAATATCTAGCTGATTTGTCACATCGGATAGTTGGTTTGAATCAATCGCACTTAAATAGCCTAGTTAAAGGGGGAGAAGAAAGAAAAATTTTGCAAAATTTCCTAAAAAACTGTAATATAGAAAAGATGAACAAACAGGAGGTTCCTTGTGTCTAAAAAGGAAATCAACATTAATAATTATAATGACGATGCCATTCAGGTACTAGAAGGGTTGGATGCGGTCCGTAAACGTCCAGGGATGTATATCGGATCGACAGATGGAAATGGTCTCCACCATTTGGTCTGGGAAATTGTCGACAATGCGGTCGATGAAGCCCTATCTGGTTTTGGTTCTCAAATTGACGTTACGATTAACAAAGACGGTTCCCTAACTGTAGCGGACCAAGGTCGGGGGATGCCGACAGGGATGCATGCCATGGGTAAACCAACCGTTGAGGTCATCTTTACGATCCTCCACGCTGGAGGGAAGTTTGGTCAAGGGGGGTATAAGACCTCTGGTGGTCTCCACGGAGTGGGATCTTCGGTCGTAAACGCCCTCTCTAGCTGGCTTGAGGTTGAGATTACCCGTGATGGAGCAGTCTACAAGCAACGCTTTGAAGATGGTGGGAAACCAGTTACCACTCTTGAGAAGATAGGAACGGCTCCTAAGTCTAAGACTGGGACCAAGGTTACCTTCATGCCGGATCCAACCATCTTCTCAACGACCGATTTCAAGTTTAATACCATTGCGGAACGGATCAAGGAGTCGGCTTTCTTGCTCAAGGATGTGACGCTGACGTTGACAGATCTCCGTAAGGAAGAAGACAACTACGTCGCCTTCCATTACGAGAATGGGGTCCAGGATTTCGTTGAGTACTTGAACGAAGATAAGGAAACCTTGACGCCCGTTCTCTACTTTAATGGGGAATCAGAAGGCTTCCAAGTAGAAGTTGCTCTCCAATACAATGATGGCTACTCTGACAACATCTTGTCCTTCGTTAATAATGTCCGCACTAAAGATGGGGGAACCCACGAGACAGGACTGAAGACAGCTATTACCAAGGCCATGAACGACTATGCAAGAAAGACAGGACTTCTCAAAGAAAAAGACAAGAACCTAGAAGGATCCGACTATCGCGAAGGCTTGTCTGCTGTTCTTTCGATCTTGGTGCCAGAAGCTCATTTGCAGTTTGAAGGGCAGACTAAGGACAAGCTAGGAAGTCCACTTGCTCGACCTGTTGTTGACGGGATTGTTGCTGACAAGTTGACCTTCTTCCTCATGGAGAATGGGGAATTGGCTTCTAATCTGATACGCAAGGCTATCAAGGCCCGGGATGCGCGTGAAGCTGCTCGGAAGGCGCGGGATGAGAGTCGAAATGGCAAGAAGAACAAGAAGGATAAGGGGCTCTTGTCTGGTAAATTGACCCCAGCCCAGTCCAAGAATCCTGCCAAGAACGAACTCTATCTAGTCGAAGGAGACTCAGCCGGTGGTTCTGCTAAGCAAGGTCGAGACCGTAAGTTCCAAGCCATCCTTCCACTTCGAGGGAAGGTTCTTAATACCGAAAAGGCCAATATGAGTGACATCCTCAAAAACGAGGAAATCAACACCATGATCTACACCATCGGTGCTGGAGTTGGGGCTGACTTTACAATTGAAGATGCTAACTATGACAAGATTATCATCATGACCGATGCGGATACGGATGGGGCCCACATTCAAACCCTTCTCCTAACTTTCTTCTATCGCTATATGCGACCTTTGGTCGAAGCAGGACGTGTCTATATCGCCATGCCTCCTCTTTACAAGATGTCTAAGGGCAAAGGGAAGAAAGAAGAAGTGGCTTATGCCTGGACAGACAATGAATTGGAAGACCTACGCCGAACTTTTGGCCGTGGAGCAACCCTTCAACGGTACAAAGGGTTGGGTGAGATGAATGCGGACCAGCTTTGGGAAACCACCATGAACCCAGAAACCCGCACCTTGATTCGTGTCACGATTGATGATTTGGCGCGTGCAGAACGCCGTGTCTCAGTCCTCATGGGTGACAAGGCAGCCCCTCGCCGACAATGGATCGAAGACAATGTTAAGTTTACCCTGGAAGAAACGACCGCGTTTTAAGGAGTGCGAGTGATGGATAGTTCAGGACATTCGATTATATGGACTTACTTAGGTTTTATTCTCTTAGTCTCATCGCCCTCAGCTATTTTTGCATTCTTTATGAATCATCGGAAAAAAAGTTTACTAGGACTTTATGCACCGATCGTGTTTACTTTGTTCATGATCTTGATGCTTATTTTTAATATAGAGGGCTCAGAATCCGCTGCTTTAGGGGCGACCTTTATCATGTTTTTATTTGGCTTTCCTTTGATAATAGGAGCCTTAGTCTACACACTGATTCGTTTGTGTTTCGTTTATAGGAAGAATCTGCGGAAGGGACTTTTGATTTTCCTATCCTATATCTTAGGCCCCCTATTAATTGGTCTTCTTGGCTTGTGTGTGGTAATGATATTTCAGATTCATCAGTTCGTATTCATAGTCCTTATTTTGATGATTCTGGTTTCCTATCTGCCTCCTCTTTATCTCTATCATTTTGAGCGAGATCAGTAGGCTACGGGACACTTCCTTAATAATATCTTGTCGTTGATTGTATAGAAAATTCAGAAGTGATCAATAGTTTACTGCTCTATCCTGTTAAAATATAACCAATATCTTTAAGTGATGAAGGAGGGAAAGATGAGAACTGATACAGAAATGATGAATATGATTTTGCAAATAGCTGATACTCTAGAAGTAGAAGCAATTGCTTTATCCGGATCACGAACGAATCCTCAGGCATCCAAAGACGAGTTTCAAGATTACGATGTAGTCTATATTGTTGAGAATCTGAACGACTTGTTATCTGATTTATCTTGGCTAGACCAGTTTGGAATGCGTCTGATTGAACAGCACAATGTCCTTGGACACCGTCGTCTGTATCTCATGCTTTTTGAAGATGAGAATCGTATTGATTTAACCCTCTGCCCCAAGGAGTATATCCAAGAGTGGGTGGACAGCGAAGCAAATTTTGAAGTTATAAAAGACGACAAAGGCTTGTTTGAAGCCTATCAGCCTAATTCCAAGCGTTACTGGACCTGTCCGCCTACCGAAGAAGAATTTGCTGCATCCTGTAATGAATTTTGGTGGGTATCGGCTTATGTCGTCAAGGCCATTCGAAGAAATCAGCTCATCTATGCGACTGATCACCTCTATGGCATTTGCCAGCAAGAACTCCTCAAGGTCTTAGCTTGGCAGCTAGCAAGTGATAAGGGAGCAGTTAATATCGGTAAGAACTACAAGTACCTCTTTCACTATCTCCCAACTGAGAAAGAGAAGGAGTTCTCAGCTCTGCTAAATCTATCTAGTATAGAGAAGGTCAGCCAGTCCTTATTTGCTACCATGAATGTTTTTGATCGGGAAGCTAAAAGTTTAGCCCAAGAGATGGGATTTGCCTATGATCAGGAAGTGGCTGAGAAGATGATGAGATATGCTAAGGAAAAACTTCCTAATCACTCAGTAAATAAAGAACACAAATTATAATTTTAAACTACAGAAAGGATAGTTTAGTTACTTGTAGTAACTGAACACCTTCTTTTATAAAAATCTACTCAACATTCTTTGAAAGGAGTTGAACACGCCCTAAATACTGTGTGAAAAAGATAAATTCTCTTGTGAGTAGGCTCACTGCAAGAATTTCCTATTTTCACTTTGTATTTTACGGGCTTTGTATCCTATATGAGTAATATCCAAAATATGTCCTTAGAGGACATCATGGGAGAGCGCTTTGGTCGCTACTCCAAATACATTATTCAAGAACGGGCCCTTCCTGATATTCGGGATGGCTTGAAACCCGTCCAACGGCGGATTCTTTATTCGATGAATAAGGACGGCAATACCCATGACAAGGGCTACCGCAAGTCTGCCAAGTCTGTCGGGAATATCATGGGGAATTTCCACCCTCACGGGGATTCTTCTATCTATGATGCCATGGTCCGTATGTCTCAAGACTGGAAGAACCGCGAGATCCTTGTGGAAATGCACGGAAACAATGGTTCCATGGACGGTGATCCGCCAGCGGCCATGCGTTATACTGAAGCTCGTTTGTCTGAAATTGCTGGCTATCTTTTGCAAGATATCGAAAAGAACACAGTGCCATTTGCCTGGAACTTTGACGATACAGAAAAAGAGCCAACGGTTTTGCCGGCAGCCTTTCCAAACCTCTTGGTCAATGGTGCTACAGGGATTTCAGCTGGTTATGCGACAGATATTCCACCACACAACCTTGCTGAAGTCATCGATGCCGTGGTCTACATGATCGACCATCCATCTGCCAAGGTAGACAAACTCATGGAGTTTTTACCTGGACCTGATTTCCCAACTGGTGCCATTATCCAGGGACGGGATGAGATCAAGAAAGCCTATGAAACAGGTAAGGGCCGGGTGGTTGTTCGTTCTAAGACAGAAATCGAGCAACTCAAAGGCGGCAAGCAGCAAATCGTCATTACCGAAATTCCATATGAGATCAACAAGGCGGTCTTGGTCAAGAAAATCGACGATGTCCGTGTTAACAACAAGGTGGCTGGTATTGCGGAAGTCCGGGATGAGTCTGACCGAGATGGTCTTCGTATTGCCATTGAGTTGAAAAAAGATGCCAATGCTGATCTAATCTTGAACTACTTGTTCAAGTACACAGACTTGCAGGTCAACTACAACTTCAATATGGTGGCGATTGATAACTACACACCACGTCAGGTTGGGATCGTACCGATTCTCTCTAGCTACATTGCTCACCGTCGGGACATCATTGTCGCTCGCTCGCGCTTTGATAAGGAAAAGGCAGAACGACGCCTCCACATCGTAGAGGGCTTGATCCGCGTCATTTCTATCCTTGATGAAGTGATTGCCTTGATCAGAGCTTCTGATAACAAGGCAGATGCTAAGGAAAACCTCAAGGTCAGCTACGATTTCACGGAAGAACAAGCAGAAGCTATTGTCACCTTGCAATTGTACCGCTTGACCAATACGGATATCGTGACCTTGGAAGAAGAGCATGCTAGTCTCAAGGAGCAAATCGCGACCTTAGCAGCCATCATTGGGGATGAACGGACTATGTTTAACCTCATGAAGAAGGAATTGCGTGAAGTCAAGAAGCTTTTTGGCAATCCGCGTCGTAGTGAGTTGCAAGACACTGCTAAAACGATTGAGATTGATACAGCCAGTCTGATCGTTGAAGAGGAAACCTTCGTCAGCGTGACCCGTGCGGGTTACATTAAACGGACCTCGCCTCGTTCCTTCAATGCGTCAACAGTGGAAGAAGTCGGTAAGCGGGACGACGATGAGTTGATTTTCGTAGAGGCTGCTAAGACCACCCAGCATCTTTTGCTCTTTACCAACTTGGGAAATGCCATCTATCGACCTGTTCATGAATTGGCAGATACCAAGTGGAAGGATATCGGGGAGCACCTTAGTCAGACCTTGACCAATTTCGAGCAAGAAGAAGAGATTCTTTTTGCGGAGATTGTGGATCAGTTTGAAGGAGTGACCTACTTTGCAACTACCCAACAGGGCCAAATCAAGCGTTTTGAACGCAAGGAATTGAGCCCATGGCGGACTTATCGTTCTAAATCAACTAAGTACGCTAAACTGAAGGACCAAGAGGACCGTATCGTAGCGGTTGCACCAGTGGTCCTCGAGGACATCATGATCATTACTAAGAATGGTTATGGCCTCCGATTCAATATTGAAGAGGTCCCTGTCGTAGGGGCCAAAGCAGCAGGTGTTAAAGCCATTAACCTCAAAGACGGGGATCAAGTGGTAGCCGTCTTTAAGTCTACAACACCAAGTATGTACATTCTGACCCAGCGAGGCAGTCTTAAACGGATGTCCCAGGATGATATTCCAGTGACCAGCCGGGCCAAACGTGGCCTACAGGTCCTGCGTGAACTGAAGTCTAAACCACACCGCATCTTCAAGGCAGGTCCAGTCTTCACTGACCAGGGTGATTTTGATCTCTTTACGAGCCAGGAAGAAGTGGGAGAGCAGGATCAAATCCTTCAGATTACCTCGACAACAGGTCAGGTGACAGAAGTGGATGTTACCCAACTCAGCTTGTCAGAACGAACTAGCAATGGTTCTTTTGTCAACGATCAAATTTCTGATCAAGAAGTCTTTACTGCTAGAATTAAATAAAAACAAAATTAGCCAGTTTATGGCTAATCTTGTTGCTCGATAAATTTTCTGAAAATTGCAAATTTCACTTGAAATTCTCATGAAATGGTGTAAAATAGAGTACATGAATAAAGTCATCCTTTGTGGTGGCTCTTGCTATTTAGCAAGTCTTGAATGGAAGAAGGAAAACTGACATGACAGTATCACTTGATTGGGAAAATCTTGGATTTTCTTATATGAAATTACCTTACCGCTACATCGCCTATTATCGTAATGGTGCCTGGGAAAATGGAGAACTATCCGAAGATGCCACTCTTCATATTTCGGAATCTTCTCCAAGTTTGCACTATGGACAGCAAGCTTTCGAAGGTCTGAAAGCCTACCGGACAAAAAATGGCAGTATTCAATTGTTCCGTCCCGATGAAAATGCCAAACGTCTTCAACGGACTGCAGATCGTCTTTTGATGCCTCAAGTTCCAACGGATATGTTTGTTGAAGCTTGTAAAGCAGTAGTGCGTGCCAATGAAGAATATGTCCCACCATATGGAACAGGTGGAACCCTCTATCTTCGTCCATTGTTGATTGGGGTTGGAGATATCATTGGGGTGAAGCCAGCAGAGGAATACATCTTTACGATCTTTGCTATGCCCGTCGGAAACTACTTCAAGGGTGGCTTGGTTCCAACCAACTTCTTGATCCAAGACGACTATGACCGGGCAGCTCCCCATGGGACAGGTGCAGCGAAAGTCGGTGGAAACTATGCCGCTAGCCTCTTACCTGGTAAATTAGCTAAGTCTCGAAACTTCTCAGACGTGATCTACTTGGATCCTGCAACCCACACCAAGATTGAAGAAGTGGGATCTGCTAACTTCTTTGGGATCACAGCTGATAATGAGTTTGTGACGCCACTTAGCCCATCTATTCTGCCATCCATTACCAAGTATTCCTTGCTCTATCTCGCAGAGCACCGTCTTGGTTTGACACCAATCGAAGGGGATGTCCCAATCGATAACTTAGACCGATTTGTTGAAGCAGGTGCTTGTGGAACTGCCGCAGTTATTTCACCAATCGGAGGAGTTCAGCACGGAGATGACTTCCATGTCTTCTATTCAGAAACGGAAGTAGGGCCGGTTACCCGCAAGCTGTATGATGAATTAACGGACATCCAGTTTGGTGATATTGAAGCACCAGAAGGATGGATTTTCAAAGTAAACGATTAAAGGAATGATCAGAGGGAGAAGTACTCCCTCTTTTTTCTTAGGAAGCGATACTAGCAAATAAAAATAATTTAATCATGAAACATTTTCGGCTTGCAAGCATGTGAAAAATTTTGTAAAATAAAGGGGTTGAAATGAGGTAGAAGAATGAGTAAAAAAGATAAAAAAATCGAAATCCAAATCTCTGATAGCAAGGTAGTTGTAGGAAAAGATACCTTTGATGGCTACCAATTAGCGATTGGGAAGAAGGCTATTGCTGAGATTGCTGATATGGGGGCTCAGTTCGCTCTTGTGAAAAACGGAGCCGTAGAAAGTCTTTATAAATCACTGGAAAAAGCAGTGGAAAGTGCCATCGAAAATTACAATTTGAACAAATAAGGGGTTGCATTTTCATGAAATCAATGGTATAATTGTGTCTGTTGATTTGCTTGGAGAGATAGCGAAGAGGCTAAACGCGGCGGACTGTAAATCCGCTCCTTCGGGTTCGGGGGTTCGAATCCCTCTCTCTCCATTTCACTTTTGGGGTATAGCCAAGCGGTAAGGCAAGGGACTTTGACTCCCTCATGCGTTGGTTCGAATCCAGCTACCCCAGTTCTAGGTAATATCAGATAAGGTGGTAAAATATCTACTCAGGTATTTTATTTCTTTATATGAAGAAGTCGTTGTAGATCATTTTGATTTCGTTGCGAGTGCTTGCTTAGGAAAAATAATTATAAGTATGTCAAGTTTAGAAAACTTGATTGTTGGAGGATTTTTTAGATGAATGAATTTGAAGATTTGCTAAACAGTGTTAGCCAAGTTGAGCCAGGTGATGTTGTTACTGCTGAAGTTTTGACAGTTGACGCTACACAAGCTAACGTTGCAATCTCTGGAACTGGTGTCGAAGGTGTCTTGACTCTTCGCGAATTGACAAACGATCGTGATGCTGACATCAATGACTTGGTTAAACCAGGTGAAACACTTGAATTGCTTGTTCTTCGTCAAGTAGTTGGTAAAGATACTGATACAGTAACTTACCTTGTATCTAAAAAACGTTTGGAAGCTCGCAAAGCATGGGACAAATTGGTCGGACGTGAAGAAGAAGTTGTTACTGTTAAAGGAACTCGCGCTGTTAAGGGCGGACTTTCAGTAGAATTTGAAGGACTTCGTGGATTTATTCCAGCTTCAATGCTTGATACTCGTTTTGTACGTAACACTGAACGTTTCGTAGGTCAAGAATTTGATGCTAAAATCAAAGAAGTTGACGCAAAAGAAAACCGCTTCATCCTTTCTCGTCGTGAAGTTGTTGAAGCTGCATCAGCTGCAGCTCGCGCTGAAGTATTTGGTAAATTGAACGTTGGTGACGTTGTAACTGGTAAAGTTGCTCGTATCACTAGCTTCGGTGCTTTCATCGACCTTGGTGGTGTTGATGGATTGGTTCACTTGACTGAATTGTCACACGAACGCAACGTTTCACCTAAATCAGTTGTAACTGTTGGTGAAGAAATCGAAGTGAAAGTCCTTGACTTGAACGAAGAAGAAGGTCGCGTATCACTTTCATTGAAAGCTACAACACCTGGACCATGGGATGGCGTAGAACAAAAATTGGCTGCTGGTGATGTTATCGAAGGTACTGTTAAACGTTTAACTGACTTCGGTGCATTCGTTGAAGTATTGCCAGGTATCGATGGACTTGTACACATCTCACAAATTTCACACAAACGTGTTGAAAATCCAAAAGATGTTCTTAAAGTTGGACAAGAAGTAACTGTTAAAGTTCTTGAAGTAAATGCTGCTGATGAACGTGTATCACTTTCTATCAAAGCTCTTGAAGAACGTCCAGCTCAAGAAGAAGGCGAAAAACAAGAAAAACGTCAACAACGTCCACGTCGTCCAAAACAAGAAAAACGTGACTTTGAACTTCCAGAAACTCAAACTGGATTCTCAATGGCTGACTTGTTTGGTGATATTGAATTGTAATCAACATAAAAAGCTTGCTTTGGCAAGCTTTTTTTACTTGTAAAATGATCGATTTTTTGATATACTATCATAGTTGCCACCCTTAGTGTAATGGATATCACGTAAGATTCCGGTTCTTGAGATGGGAGTTCGATTCTCTCAGGGTGGATGACAATAGGAGAGCCTTGTGGCTCTCTTTTTTTATTTTTGGATGAAGAAGATAGCATTGAGTTTTTAAGAGCAGGATTGGGCTCTCAGGGCTCTCTAGGATTTCATTATAATGAGATCAAGAAAACACCATGTCCTAAGACATGGTGTTTAATGTTTTGTTTAGTTTTTAGAAGCTGCTTGGAATTCTGGGTTCTTCCATGCTTCATCGATAATTGCTTGTAATTCTTTTGCAGATGCTTGCATTTTTTGTGTTTCAGCGTCGTTCAATGGGATGTTTACTGGACGAACGATACCGTGCGCACCAACAATCGCTGGTTGACCGATAAAGACGTTCTCAACTCCGTATTGTCCTTCTTGGAAGACTGAAAGTGGAAGTACAGCATTTTCATCATCAAGGATGGCACGAGTAATACGAGCAAGGGCAACGGCGATACCGTAGTAAGTAGCCCCTTTTTTGTTGATGATTGAGTAAGCAGCATCACGGACAGAGATGAAGAGATCTACAAGGTCAGCTTCGTTCAAGTCACGGTTTGCTTGCAACCATTGTTCCAATTTCACACCGGCAACGTTGGCATGTGACCAAACAGCGAACTCTGAGTCACCGTGTTCACCCATGATGTAGGCATGAACTGAACGAGCGTCAACACCAATTTTTTCAGCAAGTGCTTGACGGAAACGAGCTGAGTCAAGAGAAGTACCTGAACCGATAACTCGTTCTTTAGGGAAACCTGAGAATTTCCAAGTAGAGTATGTCAAGACGTCAACTGGGTTAGCAGCTACAAGGAAGATACCGTTAAATCCTGAAGCAACAACTTGCTCAACGATTGATTTGTTGATGGCAAGGTTTTTACCAACAAGGTCAAGACGAGTTTCACCTGGTTTTTGAGGAGCACCCGCAGTAATAACAACGAGGTCAGCATCCGCACAGTCTTCGTACTTAGCAGCATAAATCTTCTTAGGAGAAGTGAAGGCAAGTGCGTGGCTAAGGTCTTCAGCATCACCAACCGCTTTTTCAAACAATTGAGGAATTTCAATGATACCTAATTCTTGTGCGATACCTTGAGTAACAAGTGCGAAAGCATAAGATGAACCTACAGCGCCGTCACCAACAAGGATAACTTTTTTATGTTGTTTAGTTAATGTCATTATTCTAAACGTCTCCTTCTATTTTTTGGGGTTTCCCCATTCGCATTTATTCTACCACTTTTACTTTTCTTTGTCACGGTTTTACGCCTAATTTTAACGATGTAAACGTTTTTACTCTTGTGTTCCGAAGGAGAAAAAAAGTCCTAAATGTGTTATAATAGTATGGTGAATTAATTAAAGAGAGGCATTGTTTTAATGCAGGATAATAACTTAGTTGATGTTAACTTAACATCGGAAATGAAGACCAGTTTCATCGATTACGCTATGAGTGTTATCGTGTCTCGGGCTCTTCCTGACGTGCGAGATGGTTTAAAGCCAGTTCATCGTCGGATCCTTTATGGAATGAATGAACTTGGAGTTACACCAGATAAACCACATAAGAAATCTGCCCGTATTACTGGGGATGTTATGGGTAAATACCATCCACACGGGGACTCTTCTATTTATGAGGCTATGGTTCGGATGGCTCAATGGTGGAGCTATCGTTACATGCTTGTAGATGGGCATGGGAACTTTGGTTCTATGGACGGTGATGGAGCCGCGGCCCAACGGTATACAGAAGCTCGTATGAGCAAGATTGCTCTTGAAATGCTTCGGGATATCAACAAGAATACAGTTGATTTCACGGATAACTACGATGCCAGTGAACGCGAACCAAACGTCCTTCCAGCTCGCTTCCCTAACTTGTTAGTCAATGGAGCGACAGGGATTGCGGTAGGGATGGCGACAAATATCCCTCCACACAACCTCGGTGAGTCTATTGATGCTGTCAAGCTAATGATGGACAATCCTGATGTGACCACACGTGAGCTGATGGAAGTCCTTCCTGGACCAGATTTCCCAACAGGGGCCTTGGTCATGGGCAAATCAGGTATTCATAAGGCCTATGAAACAGGAAAAGGCTCAATTGTCTTACGGTCTCGGACGGAAATTGAAGAGACTAAGACAGGGCGTGAACGCATTGTCGTTACAGAATTTCCTTATATGGTCAACAAGACCAAAGTGCATGAGCATATCGTTCGTTTGGTTCAAGAAAAACGAATCGATGGGATTACAGCAGTTCGGGATGAGTCTAACCGGGAAGGGGTTCGTTTCGTCATCGAAGTGCGCCGTGATGCCTCAGCTAATGTTATCTTAAACAACCTCTTCAAGATGACCCAAATGCAAACCAACTTTGGTTTCAACATGTTGGCTATCCAAAATGGTGTCCCTAAGATTCTCTCTCTTCGTGAGATTTTAGGATCTTATATTGAGCACCAAAAAGAAGTGGTGACTCGTCGGACCATCTTTGATAAAGAGAAGGCGGAAGCTCGTGCCCATATCTTGGAAGGTCTCTTAATCGCTCTTGATCACATCGATGAAGTGATTAAAATCATCCGTAATAGCCAGACAGATGCAGAAGCACAAGCAGAATTGATGAGTAAGTTCAAGCTTTCTGAGCGTCAAAGCCAAGCTATCTTGGATATGCGTCTTCGTCGTTTGACTGGTTTGGAACGTGACAAGATTCAAAGCGAATACGATGATCTCGTTGCCTTGATTGCTGACCTTGCTGATATTTTAGCCAAGCCAGAGCGTGTAGTTGCGATTATCAAGGAAGAATTGGACGAGGTCAAACGGAAGTTTGGAGATCCACGTCGGACAGAATTGATGGTAGGAGAAGTTCTATCACTAGAAGACGAAGATTTGATCGAAGAAAGCAATGTTTTGATCACTCTCTCTAACAAAGGTTACATCAAACGATTGGATCAAGATGAATTTACTGCTCAAAAACGTGGGGGACGTGGTGTTCAAGGTACAGGGGTCAAAGATGATGACTTTGTTCGTGAATTGGTTTCTACCAGCACACATGATCGTTTGCTCTTCTTTACCAATAAGGGACGGGTTTACCGTCTGAAAGGCTATGAAATCCCTGAATACGGCCGTACAGCTAAGGGACTTCCAATTGTCAACTTGCTCAAGTTAGATGACGGAGAGTCCATTCAGACCATTATTAACGTCGCTCAGGATCGTAGCGAAGACGCTTATCTCTTCTTTACAACCCGTTCAGGTTTGGTGAAACGGACCAGTGTAGCTGAGTTTGCCAATATTCGTCAAAATGGCTTGAAAGCTCTTAACCTTAAAGACGAGGATGAGCTGATTAACGTCTTCCTAACCGATGGAAATACGGACGTAATCATCGGGACCAAATTTGGTTATTCTGTTCGCTTCAAAGAGTCTGTTGTACGGAACATGGGTCGCTCGGCAACTGGTGTTCGAGGTGTCAACCTTCGCCCAGGCGATCAAGTGGTCGGTGCAAGTGTGATTACAGATCAAGATGAAGTATTGATCATCACTGAAAAGGGATACGGTAAACGCACGCGTGCAGATGAGTATCCAACAAAAGGACGTGGTGGTAAAGGGATTAAAACTGCTAATGTGGCTGATAAGAATGGTCCTCTGGCCGGTCTCATGACTGTCAAAGGAGATGAAGATTTGATGATTATCACCAATACAGGTGTCATGATTCGTACCAGCGTCGCCAATATTTCTCAAACTGGACGTTCGACCATGGGTGTGAAAGTGATGCGTCTGGATCAAGATGCCCAAATCGTAACCTTTACAACTGTTCAAGCTGACGAAAAAGATGAGTCAGAGACTGAAACTGAAAGTGAAGGGTAGGATAAATAATGGCTTCAAGAAGAAAAAAGAAGAAAACAAGCTTACGAAATCGCTTGATTAATATCTTTGCTACCTTACTAATCCTTTTGTCTATTGCCTTGATCTTTAATGCTCCGATTCGGAACATGATCATGGTGTGGCATACCAATCAGTATCAAGTCAACAAGGTATCGAAAAAGACCATCGATAAGAATAAAGATGCCAAGACTAGCTTTGATTTTAAAGAAGTCAAATCGCTTTCTACAGAATCTGTTATCAATGCCCAGTGGCAGGCGCAGAAGTTGCCTGTTATTGGGGGGATAGCAATTCCTGAGTTAAAGATGAACCTTCCGATTTTTAAAGGCTTAGATAATGTGGGACTCTATTATGGGGCAGGTACCATGAAAGAGGACCAGGTTATGGGGGAAAGGAATTACTCCTTGGCTAGTCACCATGTCTTTGGTTTGACAGGGGCAAATGAAATGCTCTTTTCTCCATTAGAACATGCCAAAGCTGGAATGAAAATCTATATCACTGATAAGGAAAAGGTCTATACCTATGTCATCAATTCTGTTGAGACAGTTACACCAGATCGGGTCGATGTCATTGCAGATCGTGAAGGGGTTAATGAAATCACCTTGGTGACCTGTGAGGATGCCGCAGCAACTTATCGTACGATTGTAAAAGGTACTTTGGAAACTTCAGTAGATTACTCAAAAGCACCAAAAGATATACTGGAAGCTTTCACAAAATCTTATAATCAAATGCAATTATAATCAACTTAAAAAGAGAGGT
This sequence comes from Streptococcus sp. 343_SSPC, assembly GCF_001072385.1. Classification (NCBI taxonomy): domain Bacteria; kingdom Bacillati; phylum Bacillota; class Bacilli; order Lactobacillales; family Streptococcaceae; genus Streptococcus; species Streptococcus sp. 343_SSPC. The sequence continues at coordinate 58,316 of NZ_JVKU01000016.1, forward strand.
CCTTGACCTCTTTTTTGAATGTAGACAAATTGTTATTTTACATAAAACAGCTGGATGATTTTCAAAAAATGACTTTTATTTTTACTCATTTAAGAAGAAGAAAAACTTTCCGCTGTGAGAAAAGTTCCTGAAACACTGTTAATTCAGGCACTCGGAATTATTGAGAGTAAAACAGTTTGGGGAACTGTTTTAGCCTGAGCCAAGAAATTAAAGAGCGAAGAGACTCAATAATTAGTCATGGAACTTCTACGAAGTTCGCTGACGTCCGTACTCACCTAAGGAAAGTTTTTTAAATTACTTTTTTTTTAATCTGAAAAGGGGTCCTTGCCCCCTTTTTTTCTGTTAATTTTCTGCCGACTTGTAAGAGGATAGTCATAAAATGTTACCTGACTGACATATTTTTGCATGCTTTCTATTTTATAATAGAAGAGTGATAGAAAGAAACTTGGAGGAACCGAATGCGCACAGAAGATATCTATACTTTGTTAAGAAACTTCTATGGCTTACTGGTCAATGATTTCCCCAAAACAGGGCTCATTACCAAGGGGATCTACGAAGTTGAACAGGTCTTCGAAACCATTGAAAACCTTCCTGATGATCAAGAACACTTAATTCGATACGAAATTCGTCAATTTCTTGCGTCATTGGAACAAGTGCAAGAGTGCTATAGAATTAACTTCTCAAATGAAGAAACTCGAATTCTTGAAAACTTAAGAGAAGTAGTTTGTCCAATTTAATTTATACAGAATCGTCCTTTTTCCTCCTCAATTGCGAATTATTAATTGAGGAGGTTTTTTATGTATCATATTGTATTTCAAGAATCAGGTCTCTTACCTAGAGAACGTTTGCTAACAGAAGGACCTGATAAGCTCAGTCATCAAGAATTGCTGTCCATCTTATTACGGACGGGGAACAAAAATAAACCAGTCTACGAGATCGCTCAGGACCTGCTGGGCTCACTAAAGAGTTTAAAAGAACTGGCTAGTATGAGTTTTCAGGAGTTACAGGAAGTTCCAGGAATTGGGAAAGTTAAAGCCATTGAGCTGTTAGCTGCTATTGAACTAGGGAAACGAATACAGACTTCGGAAGTGATTGAAACGGAACAAATCATGAGTAGTCAGAAGCTGGCAAAAATGATGCAACAAAAAATAGGCCATGAGAAACAGGAACATTTATTGGCCCTGTATCTGAATACCCAAAATCAAATTATCCATCAGCAAGTGATCTTTATCGGAACAGTCAATCGTAGCATTGCAGAACCGAGGGAAATCTTGCACTATGCCATCAAGCATATGGCGACATCCATAATCTTGGTTCACAACCACCCGTCCGGTATCATTCATCCTAGCAAGAATGATGATGGTGTCACCCAACAAATGATTGAAGCCTGCAATTGTCTAGGAATTGTTTTTCTGGACCATCTGATTGTCTCAACTGATGATTATTATAGCTATCGGGAAGAAACAGATTTATTGGTATAGAAAAAGAGAGTGGGACAGAAATCGGTAATTCGTTAGAATTCGATTTCGTCGTCCCACCTCCGCACAGTTGAGTAGGGCTGTAAAAGCTGATAAAATCAGCGTAGTAGAGCCCACTCAACCACTGCGTCTTGCTCAATAATCCAAAGACAATTGAGAGGCTAGGACTTTTGTCCCAGCCTCTTTGCTTATCATGAATTCTTGCGCATAAAGTAGAGAAGGGTTTGCAGTTCACTGGTTAGGTCGACATATTGGACTACCACATCTTTTGGAACTGTTAAGTGGACTGGAGAAAAGCTAAGGATTCCCTTGATACCAGCTTCAACTAGTAAATCTGCAACTTCTTGAGATTTTACACTTGGAACGGTTAAAATAGCTGTTTGAATCACTTTTCCCTCAAGTTTTTCTTTTAGTGAGGAGATGCCGTGAATCGGAATACCATCTTTACTTTTAGTGCCGACTAACTCATGATCATCCGTATCAAATGCCATGACAATTTTCATTTTATTTCGCTCATGGAAGCGATAGTGAAGAAGGGCACTCCCCATATTTCCAATCCCGACGATAGCAACATTGGTGATGGAGTTATCATTCAAGAGATCGGCAAAGAAGTTCATTAACTTTTTGACATCATAACCAAAACCACGTCGTCCAAGCTCTCCAAAGTAGGAGAAGTCTCGACGAACAGTTGCGGAATCAATCCCGATGGCTTCAGCAATCTGTTTTGAATTTGCTCGCTCGATTTTCTCTGCATTAAAGCGTTTAAAAATGCGGTAATACAAGGAGAGTCGTTTGGCAGTAGCACGAGGAATTGGATTAGTCTTATCTTGTTTCACAATATCACAACCTTTCAAATCTATTTTATAAAAAGTTTGTGAAAAAAGCAACTATCTTCTACTAAAAAAACACCAAAATGGTGTTTTCTTTGTTAATTGGAATTTCTTAAACTCTGATCGAACTGAATCAGATAGCGATAAAAGTCACCGATTTTTCCAGTGAAAGGTAAGGTATGCTCCTTGTAGGTAACAGAAACAACCTGATAGGAATCTGGAATGGTCACACAGCCTGAGAAGGCTAATAGACAGTGATCGATGTTATCGTAGCTAACCTGACGTTCTTTTTGGTATGCATCCAAATAGGTGAGGACTACAGGACCATTGGTCATTAGTTTTCAATCCTTTCAAAGATTTCACGTTCAACTAAACTGTCCATGAGGAAGTAGAATTTTTGTTGGATAATCTTGTTTTCTGGGTTTTTAAAAATATTTACCAAATGAAGGCCTGACTTGTCAGTAATGTTAATTTTAAATCCTGTTAAATCCTTATTGATGATAATTTTTAACTTAAAGCCATCTCCACTATTTGGAATAGCTTCTAACAAACGATTTAATTCGTAGTTTCCAACCTTTGTTTGTGCAAAGGTATTGTCGCGTAGGGTATATTTTTTAATATTTGGATGGATTGCGTATGTGTAATCGCAGTTTGGTAATGAGACAGATGTTTCAAATGCCATGTAATTCTCCTAAAATTTTGTGAATAGTTGTTATAAAAGTATCGACTTCAGCAGTCGTATTGAATTCGGATAAACTAATGCGAATAGATTCCTTCATGCGAGGTGAATCTTCGCCATAATAAGCTGCAAGGACATGACTTGGCTGAACAGTCCCCGCAGTACAAGCAGAGCCAGTTGAGACTGAAATTCCCACCATATCTAAACGAAGCAGTAAGATATCATTGCTGATACCGGGGAAGCCGATGTTTAAGACATGAGGAAGTTTGGAGTCTGTGCTATTCAGATAGAAATCTAAATCTTCTAGGCCTGTTAGGATACGTTCAGATAAGCTCTGAATGTACTGATAATTTGCGTCTAGCTGATCAGTTGCTTCTTTGAGGGCTTGAGCCATTCCAGCAATTGAAATCAAGTTCTCTGTACTAGCTCGACGCTTGTCTTCTTGGTCACCCCCGTGTAAGAGATTGAAAAAGTCAGGCTTTCTAGCATAGAGGATGCCGACGCCTTTAGGCCCATGAAATTTATGAGCGGATGCGGTTAAAAAGTCAATTCCCAGCTCTTCAGGGGCTACAGCAAGTTTACCAACGGCTTGAACGGCATCGACATGAAAAGCAGCAGGATGGTCTTTTAAAAGGTCAGAAATGTCCTTGATGGGTAAGAGATCGCCTGTTTCGTTGTTGGCATACATGGTGGATACTAAAATAGTATCGGGACGAAGTGCAGCTCGAATATCTTCAGGTCGAATTTTTTGATCGACCGGTTGAATGATGGTTACTTCAAATCCATATTCTTGAACCAGGTACTCAATCGGTTCTAGAACGGCATGGTGCTCAATAGCCGTGGTAATAATATGCTTCCCTTGCTGTCTATGTTTGAGACAGTAGCCCTTTATAACAGTGTTATTGCTTTCGGTCCCGCCAGATGTGAAGATAATCTGTTGACTAGAGGTCTTTAAACAAGTTGCAACGCATTCCCTAGCGTCTCTAAGAATCTTTTTCGCTTGACGACCATGGGAGTGGAGACTAGAGGGATTTCCGAAACTGGTTTCCATCGTTTCTGTCATCACCTTGATTACTCCTGGGCTTAGGGGAGTGGTTGCCGCATTGTCAAAATAAATCACGACATCACCTTATTTCTTGTGGTATGCAAAGAGTGGACTAACTGGTTTACGCTCTTGGATACGTACAAGGGCATCTCCAATCAATTCGCTTGCAGTAATGTATTTTACATTTTGGGGTTTTTGCTCTTTGGTTGCTACAGAGTCTGTAACTAAAATTTCTTTAATCGGTGCTTGGTCTAGTAATTCCGCAGCTCCCTTAACGAAAAGTCCGTGACTAGAAACAGCATAAATCTCAGTAGCGCCGTCGCGTTGGACAATTTTTGCAGCCTCAGAGAAGGTTTTTCCTGTATTCAAAATATCATCGATTAGGATTGCTTTTTTACCTTTAACATCCCCGATGATGTAGCCCTCGTCACGGCTGGAATCGTCTTGGGCGTAATCGATGATAGCAATTGGAGCATCTAGATATTCTGCAAGATTGCGGGCGCGTTTCACTCCAGAATTTTTAGGGCTGACAACCACTACATCTGAACCGGTTAAACCTTGTTTGATATAGTGATCAGCAAATAGAGGAATCGTGAACAAGTTGTCTACTGGGATATCGAAGAAGCCTTGTACTTGAACCGCATGAAGATCAAGGGTTACAACACGGTCTACCCCTGCCTTGACAAGCATGTTGGCAACCAATTTTGCTGTAATTGGTTCGCGAGGAGCAGCAGTGCGGTCTTGACGAGCATACCCAAAGTATGGAAGGACCACGTTAACGGTATGGGCACTTGCTCGTTGGCAAGCATCTACCATGATTAACAATTCCATCAAGTGATTGTTAACAGGGTAGCTAGTAGATTGGATGATGTAAATATCATATCCACGCACACTTTCTTCGATATTAATTTGGATTTCACCATCTGAGAATTGACGTGAAGAAAGCTTTCCGAGTGGGATGCCAGCAACTTCTGAAATTTTTTGTGCAATTTCTTGGTTGGAGTTGAGTGCGAAGAGCTTCATATTGTTTTTTTCTGACATGTGTTTGATCCTCATTTAGATATTTTTGTCTAGACTTATTTTAGCAAAAAAATTCAGTAATTTCAGCTATTTAGCAAACTTTGAGCCAATCTTGCTACTTTACTTTTTGCTGGCTTGTATTCAATTTGTTTTTCCTTGAGAAATTCGTGAAAATAAGTTTCATCTGAGGCGTCATCTACCTCCATCTCCAACTCATAGTCCTCGATAGAGTTATAGCGACTACGGTCAAAAGCTAATAATCCTTTAGGGATTCTTTTCTCCCGTCTCTCTGTTTCTAGACTTCCCCAGACATCTAAGGAAGTTAGAGGAATGTCTAAATCAGTGAGAAAGCTGGCAATATCACCTTGAGGGAGTTTCTTCTTGGAGAGAAAGGCTTCTACTTGTTCAAAAGTAAGGGCTTGATTGTATTCAAAATGTCCCGCATCTTGCGGTACTTTAAGGGTTAGCTCAGCTCGATCAGCTAAGGTACGAATTCGCAAGGCCATCCGATGATTCCGGATAGCTTGGTCGGGCGTGTCAATATAGTGATTGGTTTGTCGGATAGGAGGTTGGTCCTTGAAAAAGTCTTCTAGAGAATGGTACTCTTCTTTGGTTAGTAAGGTTTTAAATTCAATTTCTAAATGATTCATAGCTACGTCCTTTTCTTTCGTTTGCAAGCTCTTTATGATATAATAATAGATGTGTTTATTTTATACAAAAAACTTTGAGATGACAAGGTGATTCAATGGCGATTGATTGGGAAAATTTTTTAGATCCCTATATCCAAGCAGTTGGGGAGTTGAAGATTAAACTTCGTGGGATAAGAAAGCAGTATCGCAAACAACAAAAGCATTCCCCAATCGAGTTTGTGACCGGTCGTGTGAAGCCGATTGAGAGTATTCTCGAAAAGATGGAACGCAGAAGTATATCTGAAGAGAACCTGGCTCAAGATATGCAAGATATTGCTGGTCTGAGGATCATGGTTCAATTTGTAGATGACGTAGACGAAGTCCTAGAAGTCTTGCGGAAGCGTCAGGATATGCGCGTGGTTCAAGAACGAGACTATATTCGTCACAAGAAATCAAGTGGGTATCGAAGCTATCATGTAGTGGTAGAGTATCCAGTAGATACCATTAATGGCTATGAAACGATTTTGGCAGAGATTCAGATTCGTACTTTGTCTATGAATTTCTGGGCCACCATTGAACACTCATTAAATTACAAATATAAAGGAGATTTTCCGGACGAGATTAAGAAGCGTCTTGAAGTCACCGCGAATTTGGCTTATCAACTCGATGAGGAAATGGGTGCCATTCGTGATGCCATTCAGGAGGCGCAAGCTCTTTTTGATCCAATGCATCGTAAATTAAACGATGGCGTCGGAAATAGTGATGATACAGATGAGGACTACAGGTAAAAAGGTTTCGATTATTCGGAATCGAAAACGCCAGAGCGAAGAGGTTTTTCAACAACTTCGTTATAAATTAAAAAAGAATAATTTTATCTTAACTGAGAAGCATCCGGATATCGTGATCTCTATCGGTGGGGATGGTATGTTGCTCTCGGCTTTTCATAAGTACGAGAGTCAATTAGATCGGGTTCGTTTTGTTGGAGTGCATACGGGTCATCTTGGATTTTATACGGACTATTTAGATGATGAGATTGACAAGTTGGTAGAAAATCTCAAGTTCGATACAGGTGCCAAGGTATCTTACCCAATCCTTAATGTCAAAGTGACCTTTGATAATGGGGATACGAAGATTATGCGAGCTCTTAACGAAGCGACAATCAAACGCAGCGATCGAACCATGGTGGCTGATTTAACCATCAATGGCGTTCATTTTGAGCGATTCAGAGGGGATGGCATTACGGTTTCGACCCCTACAGGTAGCACAGCTTATAACAAATCTTTGGGAGGAGCTGTTCTTCACCCGACGATCGAAGCGCTTCAGATTGCTGAAATCGCTAGTCTGAATAATCGTGTCTATCGAACTTTGGGGTCATCGATTATTGTTCCCAAAAAAGATAAGATTGAAATCACTCCTAGCCGGCCAGGTTTTCACATTCTCTCTGTTGATAATTCAACCTATTCCTATCGAAATATCGCCCATATCGAGTACCAGATTGATAACCACAAGATCAATTTCGTAGCGAGCCCAAGCCATACCAGTTTCTGGAATCGGGTCAAGGATGCCTTTATCGGAGATATTGACGAATGAGGTTCGAGTTTATTGCAGATGAACATGTCAAGGTTAAAACCTTTCTGAAGAAACATCAGGTTTCAAAAGGCTTATTGGCCAAGATCAAGTTTTCTGGAGGCCAGATTTTAGTCAATGGCGTTGAACAAAATGCCATTTATCTTCTGGATATCGGAGATAAGGTAACGATTGATATTCCCTCTGAGGAAGGTTATGAAGCTTTGGAGGCCATTGATCGTGATTTGGAAATCTTGTACGAAGACGATCATTTCTTGGTTATCAACAAACCAGCAGGAGTGGCATCCATTCCTAGCTCCCTTCATTCCAACACCATTGCGAACTTTGTCAAGGGTTACTATGTTCGCAATCAGTATGAAAATCAGCTCGTTCATATTGTCACCCGTTTAGACAAGGATACCAGTGGGATCATGCTTTTTGCCAAACATGGCTATGCCCATGCTCGCTTGGATAAGCAACTTCAGGCTAAGACGATTCAAAAACGTTACTTTGCATTGGTAAAGGGCAAGGGTAAGTTGGAAAGCAAGGGGGATATCATAGCCCCCATTGCGCGTGATGAAGACTCCATTATTACCCGAAAGGTAGCAAAAGGTGGCAAGTATGCTCATACCAGCTACCAAGTTGTCCAGTCTTTTGGTGATATTCATCTGGTGGATATCCAGTTGCATACAGGCCGGACCCATCAGATTCGCGTTCATTTTTCTCATATTGGTTTTCCACTTTTGGGAGATGATCTCTATGGAGGTTCGTTAGAAGATGGGATTCTTCGACAAGCCTTGCATTGCCATTCCTTGGCTTTTTATCATCCTTTTTTGGAAGAGGAGCTCCGAATTGAAAGCTCTCTGCCAGATGATTTTAGCCGAGTCTTAAAACAGTTATCAAATATTTAATTTTTTTCAAAGGAGAAACTCATGGAAGTTTTTGAAAGCCTCAAAACCAACCTCGTTGGTAAGAATGCTCGTATTGTGTTACCAGAAGGGGAAGAGCCTCGTATTCTGCAAGCAGCAAAACGGATTGTAAAAGAAACAGACGTTACACCTGTCTTGCTTGGTAATCCAGATAAGATTCGTATTTACCTTGAAATTGAAGGAGTTTTGGAAGGATACGAAGTTATCGACCCGCATTCTTACGCAGGCTTTGATGAGATGGTAGCTTCCTTGGTAGAACGTCGGAAGGGTAAAATGACAGAAGAAGAAGCACGTCAAATTTTGCAAGACGATGTCAACTACTTTGGTGTTATGTTGGTACATCTGGGAATCGTTGATGGTATGGTTTCAGGTGCGATTCACTCAACAGCTGCAACTGTTCGTCCAGCCCTTCAAATTATCAAAACTCGTCCAAATGTCAAACGCACTTCAGGTGCCTTCCTCATGGTTCGTGGTTCTGAACGTTACTTGTTTGGAGACTGTGCGATTAACATCAATCCAGATGCTGAAGGTTTGGCTGAAATTGCCATCAACTCTGCTATCACAGCCAAGATGTTTGGCATCGATCCGAAAATCGCCATGTTGAGCTATTCAACCAAAGGTTCTGGTTTCGGTGAAAGTGTTGATAAAGTTGTGGAAGCAACAAAAATCGCTCATGAACTTCGTCCAGACCTTGAAATTGATGGGGAATTGCAATTTGACGCTGCCTTTGTACCAGAAACAGCAGCATTGAAAGCTCCAGGAAGCAAGGTGGCAGGACAAGCTAATGTCTTTATCTTCCCAGGTATTGAGGCTGGTAACATTGGGTACAAGATGGCAGAACGTCTCGGTGGCTTTGCTGCAGTAGGACCAGTTTTGCAAGGGTTGAACAAACCAGTTAACGACCTTTCTCGCGGATGTAATGCAGATGACGTTTACAAATTGACCTTGATCACAGCAGCTCAAGCTGTGGAACAATAAGAATGATTGAAAGGCTTAGGGATTTCCTAGGCCTTTTTATGGTAGAGTCAGAATCTCTAAAGTAGAAGTCATTCTATGGTATACTAGGAATATGATGGATTTAAAAGATTACGGGATTATCATGTGGGAGGAGGAAAAAATTGCCTCTTTCCGAGAAAAGTTATTAGCCTGGTATGATGCCAATAAACGGGATCTCCCCTGGAGACGGACGCAGGATCCTTATAAAATATGGATTTCAGAGATTATGCTCCAGCAGACACGTGTCGATACGGTTATTCCTTATTATGAGCGTTTTTTGGATTGGTTTCCGACCATTGCGGATTTAGCTCAAGCCCCTGAAGAAAAGCTCTTAAAAGCTTGGGAGGGCTTGGGCTATTACTCGAGGGTCCGCAACATGCAGAAAGCTGCCCAGCAAATCATGGAGGACCATGGGGGTGTTTTCCCATCAAGCTATGAGGCTATCTCTAAACTCAAGGGAATTGGACCTTATACAGCTGGTGCCATTGCCAGTATTGCTTTTGGCTTGCCAGAGCCAGCAGTGGATGGCAATGTCATGCGGGTTTTAGCTCGTTTGTTTGAGGTTGACTACGATATCGGAGTTCCGACTAATCGTAAGATTTTTCAAGCCATGATGGAAGTCTTGATCGATCCAGAGCGTCCGGGTGATTTCAATCAGGCTTTGATGGATCTGGGCTCAGATATTGAATCACCAGTCAATCCACGGCCCGAAGAGAGTCCTGTAAAAGAGTTTAGCGCGGCCTATCAGCATGGGACCATGGATCGCTATCCCATCAAGGCTCCAAAGAAGAAACCAGTACCCGTTTATTTAACAGCCTTTATTATAAAGGATAGTCAAGAGCGCTACCTGCTGGAAAAAAATGAGCGAGAGGGACTCTTGTCAGGCTTCTGGCATTTTCCCTTGATTGAAGTGGATAGTCTATCTGAGAACCTGGGCCAATTGTCTCTACTGGATGAGAAGGAACAAGCAGAGAGCAATCTAGAGATTCTCTCCTTTGAACAGGACTATGACTTAGTCATTGATTGGCAAGAGAGAACTTATCCCATGGTCCAGCATGTCTTTTCGCACCGCAAGTGGCAGGTTCAACTTCGGTACGGATTGGTAAAAGAAGGAGAACAAGCAACCAGTGAATCAACTATTTGGTTAAAACCGGAAGAATTTTCGGCCTTTCCTTTTGCCAAACCCCAGCAGAAGATTTGGACGACTTTTACAGAAAATGAAAAATAGCTAGAGAATAATCTCTAGCTATTTTTTTTATAGATGAGCGAATGCTTTGATTTCTTCTTCTGACATGGATGAGTCGCAGCGAACGGTAACTTCACCGGCTTCGACATGTAAAAATCCAGGAACAGTTGGAATGCCATAGGTAGAGCGGAAGACTTGCAAAGCATCCAGTTGACTTGGTTCTTCACTATTAATGAAGTAGATATGAGCTTTAGTTTCGGCTACTACAGTTGCTAATTTAGCAGCGAACTTTCGGCAATATGGGCAAGTCTTGCGTCCAATAAAGAAGGTTGCTGTTTCTTTTTGGTCGATGGCTTCTTGCGCACGCGCAACAGTGGTTACTTCAAGATCTTTAATATCTTCTAAAAATTGTTCCATGAGATTACCTCGCTTTCTTATAAATCTAGTATGCCATAAAGGGCGAAAAAATGCTGTATTTTGATACGAAAAAAAGATGAGATTGGTTGATCTCATCTTTTGTGGTTTCTTATTTTACAAAGGCATTGATTTCAGCTTCGATGTTAGCAATTTTAGCTTGAGAATCTTCGTTGCTTTCACCAACAACGGCAATGTAGAACTTAATTTTTGGTTCTGTACCTGAAGGGCGAACGGCAATCCAAGAACCATCAGCAAGTGTGTATTTCAATACATCACTTGGAGGAGTTGTCAAGGTTGTTACAGTGCCATCAGCAGCAGTAGATGTTTGTGCTTTGAAGTCTTCAGTGATTGAAACTTCTGTTGAGTTAAATTCTTTTGGCCCGTTTTCACGGAATTTCGCCATAATCGCTTTGATTTGCTCAGCACCGTCAACACCAGAAAGTGTAACAGAGATTGTCTTTTCAGCATAGTAGCCGTACTCTTTGTAGATTTCTTCGATACCGTCAGCAAGTGTCAAACCACGAGAGCGGTAGTAAGCAGCAAGCTCAGCAACGACAAGGACAGCTTGAATCGCATCTTTATCACGTACGAATGGTTTAATCAAGTAACCGAAGCTTTCTTCAAATCCCATCATGTAAGTGTGATTGTGTTTTTCTTCGAATTCTTGAATCTTTTCAGCGATGAATTTGAAACCAGTCAAGACGTTAAACATAGTTGCGCCGTAGCTTTCAGCAATCTTCGTTACCAAGTCAGTTGATACGATAGATTTGCAAAGGGCTGCATTTTCTGGAAGAGTGCCAGCATTTTTGTGAGCTTCCAAGATGTACTTAGCCATGATAGCACCGATTTGGTTACCTGAAAGGTTAAGGTAGCTACCGTCTTTTTGAAGGACTTCAACACCGACACGGTCAGCGTCAGGGTCAGTTGCCACAAGAACATCAGCTCCTACTTGGCGACCAAGTTCTTCTGCAAGAGCAAAGGCTGCTTGGCTTTCTGGGTTTGGTGATTTTACAGTTGAGAAGTCAGGGTCTGGAGTTGCTTGAGCTTCAACGACTTGAACAGAGTCAAATCCTGCTTGAGCAAGAGCACGACGAGCCAACATTTCACCAGTACCGTGAAGAGGAGTGTAGACAATCTTCATGTCTTTGCCAAACTCTTCAATCAAGGCTGGGTTGATGTTAACGTCTTTTACTTCTTTGAGGTATTCAGTATCGACAGCTTCACCGATGACTTCAATCAAACCAGATGCTTTTTCAGCTTCAACATCCGCAACTTCTACAGCGAATGGATTGTCGATGGCACGGATGTAGGTTGTCAAAGCGTCCGCGTCGTGTGGAGGCATTTGACCACCATCTTCACCGTAAACCTTGTATCCGTTAAACGGAGCAGGGTTGTGGCTAGCAGTAATCATGATCCCTGCGAAACAGTTTAGGTGACGAACAGCAAATGAAAGTTCTGGAGTTGGACGGAGACTTTCAAAGACATAGGATTTAATACCGTGTTTTGCAAGAACGGCTGCTGATTCAAAGGCAAATTCTGGAGAGAAGTGACGGCTATCGTAGGCGATGGCTACACCACGTTCTTTTTCATTTCCACCTTTAGATTCGATCAAACGCGCCAAACCTTCAGTTGCTTGACGAACAACGTAGATATTAATGCGGTTAGTCCCAGCACCAATCAATCCGCGCATACCAGCAGTACCGAATTCAAGGTTTGTGTAGAAGGCATCTTCCTTCGTTTTTTCATCCATGCTTTCCAAATCACGACGAAGGTAATCTGGTAGGTCCGCGAAATCAGCCCATTTTTGGAAGTTTTCTTGATAAGTCATAGTGCAACTCCTTATTTCTATAAATTAATCGCTTACATTATAGCAAATTTTTTCAGAAAATTCTAGCGATAATTGTAAATCTTTTCAAAAATAAAGGGGGAATTTTGGATAGAAAAAAAGAGGCTGGGACAAAAGTCCTAGCCTCTCAATTGTCTTTGGATTGTCGAGCAAGACGCAGTTTTCGAGTGGGCTCTACTACGCTGATTTCATCAGCTTTTATAGCCCTACTCAACTGTTTATTTTATTTTTTCAAGGGCTGGGACAACGGCACTAGTGATCAGAACCGTTGCAATAACTTCGATAAGTGAGTTTGTAGACACAATCAAGGCTAGAAAATCGTTGATTCCACCTTTGAATTGACTACCAAAAAAGAAGTAAATCCCACTTAAAACAAAAACGGTATTGGTCATGGATCCGACAATGCCGGCTGTTATTAACCCGGTACGATTGCGCATTAATTGATAGATATAGTAAGGTGTTATTCCGATCAAGATACGTGGAACTATTGCAATAAGGAGGGAATAGAAGTTTCCGTTTGGTACAAAGGGACTAAAGAGGTGGCTTGCAGGTGTTAAAACAAGGGTATTCATCGTTAAACTAAATAGTCCCATAAGCAATCCTAAGGTAGCTCCGATTCGTGGCCAGTAAATGATAGACGCGATCACAACAGGAATATGAACCAAGGTTGGCTGAATACCTGATGGTACAAAATGTAAGATGAAGGAAGTTGTAAAATGGATGGTAATCATTACCGCGAAAAATATAGCAATGCGTGAAATGGATGAAGATTTTTTCATGAAAGTGACTCCTGTATAGTAGTTAGAATGGTTTCGATAGAAGCTAAAGCTCCAGACCCTTGATCGCCACAAGCCAGAGTAGCATGGCGAGGTTGAATAATCTGATAGCCGTAGTCTTGTAAAAGTTTTAGATTTCGTTGGGTAGCTGGGTGTTCCAGCATTTTCGTATTCATAGCGGGGGCTAGGATTTTTTTAGTTCCTTGAGGCAAGGCTAGAGCTGTGCTCGTCACCATATTATCCGCTAGCCCTATGGCAAGTTTTGCAATGGTATTGGCACTTGCAGGAGCGACTAGAAAAAGATCAGCCTCTTTCCCCAAGTCAATATGTTGGATTTGTTTTGGATCGTCTTCTGTCATGACCTCTACCAGGACAGCTTGTTTGGAGAGGACCTGAAGTGTTAGAGGGGTAATAAAAGCTGTAGCTGCAGGAGTCATAAGAATCTTTACCTGGTGACCGAGCTTGGTCAATTGACTGGTGAGGTCTGCTGCCTTGTAGGCAGAAATGCTCCCAGTTACAGCCAGTAGTATATTCGCCATAGGTTTTATCCTTTGTTCCTAATGTGATGATAAATTTTTTGAGCAATATCCAATTTCGTTTCGGCTATTTGAGTAGCATCTTTCGTAACTAAGTAAGCTCGATGTTTTCCGTCTTGAATTTCGCTTAAGTCATTGGCAACAATCATTTCTGCCTGATTTTTTTCGAGACTTGCACGAGCAACGGCTAGGAGTTGATCCTGTGCTACACCAACCAGCAGTTTAAAGCCGATCAAGCGAATGTCTGGATTCCATGTTTTTACTAAGGAAATCAACTTAGGATTTTTCTTTAAAAAGAGAACTTGGTAATCTTCCTCTGAAGAAATTTTCGATTCCTGGTTGGTTTGATGAAGAAAATGCTCTAAATTGCTAGCTTCTTTGACAGCCTGGAAACCTGACATATAGACAGGGCTGTAGTCAGAGACAGCCATAGCATGGATGAGCACCTGGTGAGTTGGAGTTTCTTTTTCAAGGACTGTTTGAAGTTCAGCGACATCTTTGATAAATATCTTTCTTAAATGAGGATGTTCTTTAGGCTGAACCGCAGTTGGAGTTGTCACCAGAGTCACAGAAAAACCTGCCTCTAAAAAACGTTTGGAAATGATTTTTCCAAGTTGACCAGTGGAATGGTTGGTAATCGAACGAACCTGATCAATCTTTTCACTCGTCCCACCGGAAGTAATCAAAATATTCATAGGCTTATTTTACAAGAATTTTATATTTTAGTAAAGCCAAGAACACGGCTCTTGCGATTGTTGGTCAAGGGGATACAAAGGCGGTAGAGTAGACGACGAAGGGACTCATAGTTATTTCATATAGAGGGGTATAAGAAATTGGAATAAAGGCTGAAAAAGCAGAGTTACTAAGCAAAAACCGAACGAATGAGAAAAGTTTGAGATTTAAAATATATATCCTTGTGAAATTTCTGTATAATAGGATTATTAAATAGTGAGGAGATTCAGATGAAGACAGATATCGAGATTGCACAAAGTATTGAATTGAAACCAATCACAGATGTGGTAGAGAAATTGGGTATTCACTTCGATGACCTAGAACTCTATGGAAAGTACAAGGCAAAATTAACCTTTGACAAGATCCAAGCCGTTCAGAAGGAAGAACCAGGAAAGCTCATCTTGGTAACCGCCATTAACCCGACTCCAGCAGGGGAAGGAAAGTCTACCATCACCATTGGTTTAGCAGATGCTTTAAATAAAATTGGCAAACAAACCATGATTGCCATTCGCGAACCTTCTTTAGGTCCTGTTATGGGGATTAAAGGGGGAGCAGCAGGTGGAGGTTATGCACAAGTTCTACCAATGGAAGACATCAACCTTCATTTCACGGGTGACATGCATGCCATTACAACAGCAAATAATGCACTTTCAGCTTTGATCGACAATCATTTGCATCAAGGAAATGAGCTAGGCATTGACCAACGTCGGATTATCTGGAAACGGGTAGTGGACTTGAATGACCGTGCTTTGCGTCACGTATCGGTCGGTCTTGGTGGACCGCTCAATGGGATTCCTCGTGAAGACGGATTTGATATCACCGTTGCTTCTGAGATTATGGCCATCCTTTGCTTGGCGACAGATATTGAAGACTTGAAACGTCGTTTGGCCAATATTGTGATTGGTTACCGTTATGATCGTAGTCCAGTTTATGTCCGCGATTTAGAAGTAGAAGGGGCGCTTGCCTTGATTCTGAAAGATGCGATCAAGCCAAACTTGGTCCAAACCATCTATGGAACGCCAGCCTTTGTTCATGGTGGACCTTTTGCTAATATTGCCCATGGATGTAATTCTGTTTTAGCTACCTCAACCGCTCTTCGTTTAGCCGATTACGTAGTGACAGAAGCAGGTTTTGGCGCGGATTTGGGAGCTGAAAAATTCTTGGATATCAAAACACCAAATCTTCCTGTTAGCCCATCTGCAGTGGTGATTGTCGCAACGATTCGTGCTTTGAAGATGAATGGTGGAGTTGCCAAAGATGCTCTTTCTGAAGAAAATGTAGAAGCTGTTCGTTCAGGTTTTGCGAACTTGGAGCGCCACGTAGAAAATATGCGTAAATTTGGAGTTCCTGTAGTAGTGGCTATTAATGAATTTGTCACAGATACAGAAGCTGAAATTGCAGCTCTGAAAGAACTCTGTGCTTCTATTCAAGTTCCTGTTGAATTGGCGAGCGTTTGGGCTGATGGTGCTGATGGAGGATTGGCCCTAGCAGAAACAGTAGTGGAGACACTTGAAACAAGTCCAGCCAACTACACTCGTCTTTATGATAATGACCTTTCTGTTGAAGAAAAGATCACTAAGATTGCCCAAGAAATTTACCGGGCCGACAATGTTGTCTTTGAGAAGAAAGCCAAAACTCAGATTGCTCAAATCGTGAAAAATGGCTGGGACAAGTTGCCAGTTTGTATGGCTAAGACCCAATATAGTTTCTCAGATGATCCAAGTCTCCTCGGGGCGCCGTCTGGTTTTGACATTACCATTCGCGAATTGGTACCTAAGACTGGTGCAGGCTTCATTGTTGCTTTGATAGGTGAAGTGATGACTATGCCTGGATTACCAAAACGTCCTGCTGCTTTGAACATGGATGTAGCAGAAGATGGGACTGCTTTAGGATTGTTCTAATAAAATATATAGAGGTTGGCGGACAACCTCTATTTTTGTGCTTTTGGGGTATAATAGAGAAATAGAAAGCGAGAAGACCATGCTGAAGATACGACCAGTCACCCTTGAAGATGCTCCTGAACTTGTCAGGATTTATGCTCCCTATGTTGAGAAAACAGCCATCACTTTTGAATACCAGGTTCCGACCATTGAGGAATTTGAAGGGCGTATCGAAAAGATCCTTCAACGTTTTCCCTATTTAGTAGCAGAAGTAGACGGTCAAGTCCTTGCTTATGCCTATGCCTCAAGCTATTATGATCGATCAGCATATGATTGGGCGGTGGAAGTATCCGTCTATGTGGATCAAGATCGTCGTGGGCAAGGTCTGGGTTCTCGATTGTATGAGGCATTAGAGTCGGAGTTGGAGGCGCGTGGTTATTTACGTTTCTTAGCTTGCATTGCCCTGCCAAATCCAGCTAGTATCGCCCTCCATGAGAAACGTGGCTATGTGAAAGTTGCTCATTTTCCTAAAATTGGCTATAAATTTGATCAATGGCATGATATTGTCTGGATGCAAAAGACGATCGAAGGGCCTGTGAAGCCCCTAATGTAAAAATTAGAAGGAGCTTAGCTTTGCTCAATTTCTTTTAAGTTATTTAAAAGGAAGTCTAGAACGAGCCTCTTGACTTTTTTGGGCCGTTCATGGTACACTAAGTTTATGCGATGAGTCGATTGGCTCTTAGGAGCCTTTTGCGCTGAGGAGGTCTACATTTAATTGTAACGCAGGAGCGGACCTTGAACAGTTGTGTGAACCTGCTGTTCTCATCGAAAGATGCCTCGAATCCCTTACCATGTGGTAAGGGATTTTTTTTGTAAAAATTCATAGTAAGCAAATACATAAATTTGTTTGCCTCTTATGACTACCGGTGATATAATGATGTAAATAAATGGATTCATTTGTGTTTGAAAGGAGATGGTTATAGTGTATGATCAAAACAGTTCAAACAACAAGTGGTCACAAGAAACGTTTCAACGTATCAGTGAACTGGAAAAATTAGAACAATATCAAGCTAAGTTGCTCATTATGAAGTAACAAATGAAGAATAATCTTCATTGGAGAAACGCCACTATTCTTGGTGGTATTCTAGCTTTTCTCTCCTTCCAACTTGTTAGATGGCGAGCAGCGATTGTTATCATTCTTCTTGTAGTGGTGTTTTATTATTTACCGGCATACAAAAAACGAAAAGCCTTATTCGGAGATCAGGTTCGATCCAATGAAGAGATTTATATTACAGATTTTCTTTGTCCCATCCTGAAAGAAGTTTTTCCTCAAGCGGAGCTAACTCTGACAGCTGACTACCCAATGAATGTCCTGCAGGTCATTAGTCCGAGATCGACTAAGTTTGATCTCTTTCATCAATTGTCTTTCCATGATGAAAAGAATCTCGTAGTAGCCAATCTCTATGCTTATCATATTGAGACGCGAACAAAGAGAGACTCAAGTGGGGAAACTCATACGGTCAGAGAAGAAGTTGAAGATTTTGCTGGTCAGATTTTTTCTTTAAAAGCTCCTATCTCATTTCCAGGGCACTTGAGAGTTGTTCCAACCAAGAAATCTTTGTTTTTAAAAAGAGAACTAAAAGGTGCCTATCCGGGTGCTGGACCTAATGAAGTTCAAATTGAAACAGAAGATATCCGAAACAATGAAAATTACAATATCTATTGTACAGATGAACTGGCTGCTCGAAAATTCTTAAAACCCAAGATCCTAGAATGGTTTGATCAGCAAATTTCTCAAAATGCTATGTGTGTGTATTTAGTACAAGATACACTCTATATTTCCTTATATACTAACCGCTACCTTTTCCCAACACCGAATAGAAAAGATGCAATCGAAAGTCTTTCGATTGCTGCAGAGTATCAAAAACTCTGTAGGGAGATTGATCTCATTGATGAATTAACCAATATATTTAAAGGAGAATAACTATGTTAGGATTATTTATTGCCATCGTCGTTTTTGCTCTTGTCATTGTTATGTGGTTTATCGGTGAAAGCAATCGCTTGAATCGTTATCAGGTCATGATTGAAGAAGCAAAGAGAACGGTTGATATAATTCTTGTCAAACGCTACGATACCATTTCTGAAATGTTGAAGGCAGCTAAGGCCTACGCCAAACATGAAGAGAAAGTCTTTACCGAATTAGTAGCCCTTCGTCAAGGTGCCTCTATCCAAGAATCCAACCAAGTTATTGCCAATCAAAATGATGTCTTGGCACAAATCCGAGCAGTAGGTGAGAATTATCCAGATCTCTTATCTTCTAACCAATTCTTGGCCTTGCAAAAAGAAATTGCAGACGAAAATGAAGATTTGGCAGCTTCTAAACGTATTGTTAATAGTAATATTAGCCAAATCAACCAAGCAATAGTAACCTTCCCAACTTCACTAGTGGCGGGTATCAAAGGGATGCAACAGGTGCCATTTTTATTGGAAGATACTCAAGGCAAGAAGAATTTGAATGATTTGGATTATGAAATCCATTAATTTTCAATAAAAGCTATTCGATATCTAGAAACTATCCCGGTCTTAGATCGGGATTATTTTGTTTTTATAAGTGTAAAATACACTTTTCATTTGTAGGGAAAAATAGTATAATAGATAAAATTCACAAATTTTTAGAAAATTCCGAAAGAGGTTTTATTATGGGATATACAGTTGCTGTTGTCGGTGCTACAGGTGCCGTTGGTGCACAAATGATCAAAATGCTGGAAGAATCAAGTCTTCCAATTGATAAGATTCGCTACCTTGCATCTGCGCGTTCAGCAGGGAAGGTCTTGCAATTCAAAGGGCAAGACGTGACCATTGAAGAAACAACTGAAGAGGCTTTTGCAGGAGTAGATATCGCTCTCTTCTCAGCTGGAGGATCAACTTCAGCTAAATATGCACCATATGCTGTTAAAGCTGGTGCGGTCGTAGTAGATAACACTTCTTACTTCCGTCAAAATCCAGATGTACCATTGGTTGTTCCTGAAGTAAATGCACATGCGCTTGATGCCCATAACGGAATCATCGCCTGTCCTAACTGTTCAACCATTCAAATGATGGTAGCTCTTGAGCCTGTTCGTCAGAAATGGGGCTTGGACCGTATCATCGTGTCTACTTACCAAGCTGTCTCTGGTGCTGGTATGGGAGCCATTCTTGAAACCCAACGTGAATTGCGTGAAGTATTGAATGATGGAGTGGATCCACGTGATTTGCACGCGGAAATCTTACCTTCAGGTGGCGATAAGAAACATTATCCAATCGCCTTTAACGCCCTTCCTCAAATTGACGTCTTCACTGATAATGACTACACATATGAAGAAATGAAGATGACGAACGAAACTAAGAAAATCATGGAAGACGATAGCATTGCCGTATCAGCAACATGTGTACGTATTCCAGTCTTGTCAGCTCACTCAGAGTCAGTTTACATTGAGACCAAAGAAGTAGCACCAATCGAAGAAGTAAAAGCTGCTATTGCTGCCTTCCCAGGAGCAGTGTTGGAAGATGATGTGGCTCATCAAGTATACCCACAAGCTATCAATGCGGTTGGTTCTCGCGATACCTTTGTTGGTCGTATCCGTAAAGACTTGGATGCTGAAAAAGGGATTCATATGTGGGTGGTTTCTGATAACCTTCTTAAAGGAGCTGCTTGGAACTCAGTTCAAATTGCAGAAACCCTTCATGAACGTGGACTCGTGCGCCCAACAGCTGAGTTGAAGTTTGAGTTGAAATGATTCATTAACTAAATAAATTGTAATAGGGGACAGCTATCAACTTTTGGTGCTGTCCCTCTTCCCTATGGTTGTCTCAAGAAGGAGTATGTATGTCTTATCAAGATTTAAAAAATTGTAGAATGATCACTGCCTTTATCACTCCCTTCCATGAAGATGGTTCGATTAATTTTGAGGCTATTCCTCCGCTTATTGAACATCTTTTGGCTCATCACACAGATGGGATTCTTTTAGCTGGTACCACAGCTGAAAGTCCAACTCTAACACACGATGAAGAATTAGAACTTTTTGCAGCGGTGCAAAAGGTAGTCAACGGACGGGTTCCTTTGATTGCTGGTGTCGGGACCAATGAAACTCGCGACTCGATTGAGTTTGTAAAAGAAGTCGACCAATTTGGTGGTTTTGCTGCCGGATTAGCGATTGTCCCTTATTACAACAAACCTTCTCAAGAAGGTATGTACCAGCATTTTAAGGCTATTGCAGACGCTTCTAACTTGCCAATCATAATCTATAACATTCCTGGGCGCGTGGTTGTCGAAATGACACCAGAAACCATGCTTCGTTTGGCAGAACATCCAAATATCATCGGGGTAAAAGAGTGTACAACCCTTGCCAATATGGCTTATTTAATTGAGCACAAGCCAGAGGAGTTCCTCATTTATACGGGAGAGGATGGAGATGCTTTCCATGCCATGAACCTTGGGGCAGATGGGGTGATTTCAGTAGCATCTCATACCAATGGGGATGAAATGCACGAAATGTTCCTAGCCATTGAAAATAATGATATTAAAAAAGCGGCGGCCATTCAGCGCCAATTTATCCCGAAAGTCAATGCTCTCTTCTCTTATCCAAGTCCAGCTCCAGTTAAAGCAGTCTTGAACTATATGGGCTTTGAAGCAGGGCCAACTCGTTTGCCATTAGTGCCAGCTCCTGCTGAGGAAGCGAAGCGCATTATCAAGGTTGTAGTGGATGGGGATTACCACGCGACCAAAGAAATCATTACGGGAGTTCTTCGTCCGGATTATTGACGTTTTAGATTCTTGACAAATCCCCTATTTATTTAGATAATAGAAGTATATTGATGATCAAGGAGAATAAGATGGAAGTCATTAAACGTAGTGGTGAAGTTGTAGAATTTGATCCAGATAAAATCTATCAAGCTGTTTTGAAGGCAGCACAAACAGTCTATGTCTTGACCGATGATCTTCGCCAAAACTTGGCGCAAGTGACTAAAAAAGTTGTGATGGATTTGGAAGAAGCGAAAGTGGAACGTGCCACAATCAGCATGATCCAATCAATGGTTGAGCACCGTTTACTTGGTGCTGGTTATATTACCATTGCTGAACACTATATTTCTTATCGTTTGCAACGCGATTTGGAACGAAGTGGCTATGGAGACCACATCGCTGTTCACTTGCACTTTGAGCAAATTCGCTAAAATAAGAAACGAAGTTACGGGTGTAGCTTCGTTTTTTTAAGAAAAAATGGGGAGCAGTTTTAAAAGAAAATACTGTATTTCATGGTATAATAGATAAGATTGAATGTTGAAAGGATTTCATTTCATGGCGATTATTCAATGGTTTCCTGGACATATGTCCAAAGCTAGAAGACAAGTACAAGAAAATATTAAATTTGTGGATTTCGTGACAATTTTGGTGGACGCTCGTTTGCCTCTATCAAGTCAAAATCCTATGTTAACAAAAATTGTTGGTGATAAGCCTAAGCTGATGATTCTGAACAAGGTAGACTTGGCAGATCCTGTCGCTACAAAAGAATGGCAGGAGTATTTTGAGTCACAAGGGATCAAAACTTTGGCTATTAACTCTAAAGAGCAATCTACGGTTAAAAAGGTTACAGATGCTGCTAAGTCTTTGATGGCCGATAAAATTGCCCGTCAGAAGGAACGAGGGATTCAAATTGAAACCCTTCGGACCATGATTATCGGGATTCCCAATGCTGGTAAATCAACGCTGATGAACCGCTTAGCAGGGAAAAAGATTGCTGTTGTTGGAAATAAACCAGGGGTGACCAAGGGGCAACAGTGGTTGAAAACCAATAAGGACCTCGAAATCTTGGATACCCCAGGGATTCTTTGGCCAAAATTTGAAGATGAAGAAGTGGCCTTGAAGCTCGCCTTAACAGGAGCAATTAAGGACCAGTTGCTTCCAATGGATGAAGTGACCATTTTTGGCCTCAACTATTTTAAAGAGCACTACCCTAAAGAGTTACAAGAACGCTATAAGCAAATGAAATTAGATCAGGAAGCGCCTGAAATCATTATGGAGATGACTCAACGCTTAGGTTTCCGAGATGATTATGATCGCTTCTACAGTTTGTTTGTCAAGGATGTACGTGATGGTCGTTTGGGTCGCTATACCCTTGATCGTGTAGGTGAAGTAGATGCCAACGATTAAAGAAATCAAAGAGTGTTTGTCAACGATTGATAGGCTAGATCATCCCTTATTTGAAGAGTTGATCCTTGATGGTCGAGCGGGCGTTCAAGCGGCTATCAGCAAACGAAAACGCGAACTCCAAAAACAAGTAGACGAAGATTTGCGTTTGGAAAAAATGCTAGCCTATGAGAAAGAACTTTATGCTCAAGGGATTCATCTTATTGCAGGTGTTGATGAAGTAGGGCGAGGCCCTTTGGCTGGCCCTGTCGTCGCAGCAGCCGTCATTCTGCCTGAAAATTGTAAGATTCCAGGTTTAAACGATAGTAAGAGAATTCCAAAATCGAAGCACCATGCTATTTACCAAGCGGTTTTAGATCAGGCTCTCTCTGTCGGGATTGGGATAAAAGATAATCGGGTCATTGATCAGGTTAATATTTATGAAGCAACCAAATTAGCCATGCTTGAGGCTATTCAAGAATTGGACCCTCAACCTCAACACCTCTTGATTGATGCTATGAAATTGGACCTCCCTATTTCTCAGACATCCATCATCAAAGGAGATGCTAATTCTCTGTCTATCGCAGCTGCTTCTATTGTGGCGAAGGTGACACGAGATCAGATGATGGCAGCCTATGACCAAAAGTATCCAGGTTATGATTTTACTCAGAATGCGGGGTATGGGACAAGCAATCATCTTGAGGGCTTGGAAAGACATGGGGTCACGCCTATCCATCGTCGAAGCTTCGAACCCATTAAGTCCATGACGGATCTTGACTAGGAGGGAAGGAAATGCTATTAGCCTTTGATATTGGAGGAACCTTTATTAAATATGCCTTAGTGGATGAAGCCTATCAGGTGAATGATTCCTCTAAAGTTCCGACACCAGCTACTATTGAGGAATTCTGGGAAGCTCTTGAGCGCGTGATTTGCTTGTTCCAGAATCGAATCACTGGGATCGCCATCTCTTGTCCGGGTGAAATCAATAGTCGACTGGGATTTGTCTTTAAAGGTGGCCTCGTTCCTTATTTAAGGAATATTCCTTTAGCTTCTCGTTTAAATAAGACTTTTCAAGTCCCTGTGACCGTCCTCAACGATGGGGATGCTGCAGGCTTGGCAGAAGCACGAATTGGAAACCTCCAGGATTGTGATTGTGGCGCAACCTTTGTGTTAGGAACTGGGGTAGGCTTAGCCTTGACTTCCAACGGTTCCTTAATTTCCACCTGGAATCTCAAGGATTATCTTCGTTGGCCAAGCTTAGGGGAGAAGCAAGTGACTCCTGAACAAAAGCAATATCAGACCGAGATTTTGCGACATGGGATTTCCAGTTTGGTTCAAAATTTAGGCTCTGCAGTCAATTTTGTGGCTAATGCTAGTCGACTCCTAGAATTGCCTGAAGAAGATGGAGTTCAAGTTTTTGAAGTCCTTGAAGCTGGTTATCATGAGGAATTGCAAGACTTATTTGCTTCTTATTGTCGAGAAATTGCGATCCTAATCTATAACCTTCAGTCTTTGGTTCGGCTTGAAAAAGTGACGATTGGTGGGGGAATTAGTAGTCAACCCCTTCTTTTAGAAGAGATTAACCATCAGTATAAAAGCCTGATGGAGGAAAGTGGGGAGCAACGATTTTCTTTAGTAGAGATTCAAGCAGCTCGTTACCACAACTCAAGTAATCTTTTGGGGGCAGTTTGTCATTTTAACATCTTAGAAAATCATTAAAAAGTTCTATTTTTAGAGCTTTTTTTGTTTTCTTTTACGAATATTATAAATAGATAGTAGAAAAAGAGGTTTACGAATGAAGAAATATGAACTTTATAAATTAAAGGTTGCTGGCCTGTCAAATCTACAGGTTTTTAACATTGTCAATTACTGGGAAATGAATGGGGAGTGGCCCTCTTTAGAATTAATGGCAAAAATTGCAGGTTGTCGTAATCAAACACTATTTATGGAACGGTATATCCGGATTGATGACAAGGTCTTGAGAGAAGAGTTTAAGGAGTTTGATTCGATTTCCATTATGGATCCGGAATATCCTGAAGAGCTTCTCTGGATGCATAACCCACCTGTTTTGTTGTTTTACTCAGGCAATATTGATCTTCTTAAACAGCCAAAGATTGCGGTCGTAGGAAGTCGATCCTGTAGTCGTAACGGGATTCAATCCGTCGAGAAAATCATTAACGAGTTAAATAATGAATTGATTGTGGTGAGCGGATTAGCCAAGGGAATTGATGCTGCAGCCCATTATGCCGCTATTCGAAATGGAGGAAAGACAATTGGAGTGATTGGTACTGGCTTAGATGTCTTCTATCCTAGATCCAATAAACAATTGCAGAAGTACATGAGTGGGAGTCATTTAGTGTTAACAGAATACGGTCCTGGACAAGGCCCTCAAAAACATCATTTTCCAGAACGCAATCGGATTATTGCTGGGCTTTCTAGAGCAGTGATTGTGGCGGAAGCGCGGATGCGATCTGGAAGTCTGATCACCTGCGAGCGTGCTATGGAAGAAGGGCGAGATGTCTTTGCTATTCCTGGTTCGATCTTGGATGGACGTTCAGATGGCTGTCACCACCTCATTCAAGAAGGTGCAAAGCTGGTCACCAGTGGAAAAGATGTCCTAGATGAGTTTGAATTTTAAAATGAGTTTTCCTATAGGAGAACTTCACGGTTGACATCCCGAAAAAAATAGTTTACACTCTATGAGGTTTATTACAAAATAGAGGTAAAAAAGTGGCTACTAAAACAAAAAAGAAAACCACAACAACTAAAAAGAATTTAGTCATCGTGGAGTCTCCTGCGAAAGCGAAGACGATTGAAAAGTATCTTGGTAGAAATTATAAGGTCATGGCCAGCGTGGGTCATATTCGTGACTTGAAAAAATCTACCATGTCTATTGATTTTGAGAACAATTACGAACCAGAGTACATCAATATTCGCGGAAAAGGTCCTTTGATTAATGATTTGAAAAAAGAGGCTAAAAAAGCCAAACAAGTCTTTCTCGCAAGTGACCCGGACCGTGAAGGAGAAGCTATTTCTTGGCATTTGGCGCATATTCTTCAGTTGGATAAGGAAGATAAGAACCGCGTTGTTTTCAACGAAATTACCAAGGATGCGGTAAAAAATGCCTTTCAAGAACCCCGTAAGATTGATATGGATCTGGTAGATGCTCAACAAGCGCGCCGTGTCTTGGACCGGATTGTTGGGTACTCCATCTCACCAATTCTATGGAAAAAGGTGAAGAAGGGACTTTCGGCTGGTCGGGTGCAATCCGTTGCGCTTAAGTTAATTATTGACCGGGAAGAAGAAATCAATGCCTTCCAACCAGAAGAATATTGGACAATTGATGGAACCTTTAAAAAGGGGACCAAGCAATTCCAAGCCAATTTCTATGGAATGAATGGCAAGAAGATGAAACTTCAAAACCAGGAGGATGTGAAAGCTGTACTTTCGCATCTAGATGGGAAAGAGTATATCGTTGAAAAGGTTGAGAAGAAAGAGCGCAAACGCAATGCGCCGCTTCCTTACACAACTTCTTCCATGCAGATGGATGCTGCCAATAAGATCAATTTCCGTACTCGTAAGACCATGATGGTAGCACAGCAATTATACGAAGGAATCAATATTGGATCAGGTGTTCAAGGTTTGATTACCTACATGCGTACGGATTCGACTCGGATTAGTCCAGTCGCTCAAAATGAAGCAGCTAGCTTTATCGTTGATCGATTTGGAGATAAGTATTCTAAGCATGGTAGCCGGGTTAAGAATGCTTCTGGTGCTCAAGATGCCCACGAAGCCATTCGTCCTTCTAGTGTCTACAATACGCCTGAGAAAATTGCCAAGTATTTGGACAAGGACCAGCTCAAGCTCTACACCTTGATCTGGAATCGTTTTGTGGCTAGTCAGATGACAGCAGCTATTTTTGATACCATGAATGTCCGTTTAGGGCAAAATGGAGTTCAATATACAGCAAATGGAAGTCAGGTGAAGTTTGACGGCTATTTGGCGATCTACAATGATTCGGACAAGAATAAGATGCTACCGGACATGGAAGAAGGTGACACCGTCACTCAGGTCAACAGCAAACCTGAACAGCACTTTACCCAACCACCAGCTCGTTACTCTGAAGCGACTTTGATTAAGACTTTAGAAGAAAATGGAGTTGGTCGTCCTTCAACCTATGCACCGACCATTGAGACCATTCAAAAACGCTATTACGTGAAGCTTGTAGCCAAACGCTTCGAGCCAACCGAATTAGGAGAAATCGTCAATAAACTGATCGTTGAATTCTTCCCAGATATCGTCAATGTAACCTTTACCGCTGAGATGGAAGGAAAGTTGGATGATGTCGAACTCGGGAAAGAACAGTGGCAAAAGGTTATTGATTCCTTCTACCAACCCTTTAAAAAAGAAGTAGCCAAGGCTGAAGAAGAGATGGAGAAAATCCAAATCAAGGATGAGGCTGCTGGATTTGACTGTGAGGTTTGTGGAAGTCCGATGGTCATCAAGTTGGGTCGATTTGGTAAGTTCTTCGCTTGTAGCAATTTCCCTGATTGTCGCCATACGCAAGCTATCGTTAAGGAAATTGGAGTGGAATGTCCAGATTGTCACCAAGGCCAAATCATCGAGCGTAAAACCAAACGGAACCGTCTCTTCTATGGCTGCAATCGCTATCCAGACTGCGAATTCACCTCTTGGGACAAGCCAATTGGCCGTGATTGTCCAAAATGTGGTCACTACCTAGTTGAGAAAAAAGTTCGTGGTGGCGGTAAGCAAGTCGTATGTAGCAACGGCGACTACGAAGAAGAAAAAGTAAAATAAGATTTTAGAATCATGCGATGTCTATTATAACGGCAATTTTAATAAATGTCTGTTATAATAGACATTTTTGTTTTTTTTCGTTATAATAGACACAAGGAGGTGGGCTTATGTATCTTGCTTTGATTGCAGATGTCATTGATTCCAAAATGGTTCAAGAGCGTTTTGACCTGCAAAAACAGTTAGAAAAAACGCTTCAAACAATGAATGAACTATTTGGAGAATTCATAGCATCCAATTTTACCTTGACCCTTGGTGATGAGTTTCAGGGGCTCTTAAAGGTGGATGCTCCGGTTTTTCAAATCATCGATACCCTGCGTTCTGAACTAACCCCGACTCAACTTCGTTTCGGGATTGGTCTCGGGGAGATTGTAACAGATATTGATCCCTTACAAAGTATCGGTGCGGATGGGCCAGCCTATTGGAATGCACGCGCCGCCATCAATCTGGTTCATCAGAAAAATGACTACGGCAATACCCAGATTTATTTTTCATGCGGGAAGGAAAAGCAAGACTTCTTTGTGAATGCCCTCATCGCTTCCGGGGAAGCCATTCGTTCGGGTTGGCGTGGAAGTCAGGAAGAAATCCTGCTAGATCTTCTTAAGAGGTGTGTATATAGTGAGAATTTTAGTCAGCAGGATTTGGCCCAATCGCTGGAGATAAACCCAAGTGCTCTCTCTAAACGGCTGAAAAGTAGCAGTATCCGGGTTTACTTACGGGGGCGAGCAGCAGCACTAGCTAGTATTCAAAGTTTAGCGAAAGGAGAGGCTTATGACAGGATTATCTAGTATCGTAACAAATCCATACTTGCTTCTCTTGTTGAGTTGTCATTTGTTGTCTGATTATTATTTTCAAAGTCAAAAGATGGCGGACCACAAGGATCAGGATAAGAAGGTGCTCGGGCTTCATATTCTGTATGTAGCTCTGCCTTTATTCGTCGTTTCCCTCTGTCATCTGGATTTGTGGTGGATTTGCTTGATCATTTTGCTGACTCATGCAGGGATTGATTACGGAAAACCTTGGGTGCAGAAGCAATTGAATGTAACAGCCGCATGGACTTTTGCATTGGATCAAGTCTTGCATGTCGGTATCATTAGTTTCCTAGTCCTTTGGGGAGCTAAAAATGGCACGACTTATTTACCTATTGACAGTTTAAAGCTAATCTTTTATGTCCTCCTAGTGGGAAAACCGACCAATATCGTCTTTAAAATTCTTTTTGCTAAGTACCAGCCGACGATGGAGGAGAAAATGGATACCATCACTGGGGCTGGTTCCATGATTGGCTTCTTAGAGCGGTTGATTATCGGTGCCTGTCTCGTCTACGGCCAATTTGCTTCTATCGGTCTGGTCTTTACGGCCAAATCCATCGCCCGCTACAATAAAATTTCGGAGAATCCAGCCTTCGCAGAGTATTATTTAATCGGGTCCTTATTCAGTATCCTATCAGCCCTCTTTGCTGCTTGGTTGTGTCTATAAGAAAACAAATAACAGACTTAGGTCTAAGACAGGAAGGAAAACCCTCCCTGTCTTTTTACTTGGCTTTCTGGTATAATGGACCAAGTAGAAAATTAGAAAGATTTGTGGGTGTCTAACAGTCTAGTGGGGTGGTTTGGATACCCAAAGAGGTATTAGTGTCATGTCTCAATCTTATATCAATGTCATCGGTGCAGGCCTTGCTGGCTCGGAAGCAGCTTATCAGATTGCCCAACAGGGTATTCCGGTCAAGCTTTACGAAATGCGGGGAGTCAAATCTACTCCACAACACAAAACAGACAACTTTGCTGAGTTAGTCTGTTCCAACTCTCTCCGAGGGGATTCTCTAACCAATGCTGTCGGGCTCCTCAAAGAAGAAATGCGTCGTCTGGGGTCTGTCATCCTTGAAGCGGCTGAAGCGACTCGTGTACCAGCTGGTGGAGCACTGGCAGTGGACCGGGAAGGCTTTGCTAGTCGAGTAACGGAAAAGGTATCCCAACACCCACTCATTGAAGTGATTCGCGATGAAATTACAGAATTGCCGACAGACGCGATCACAGTCGTCGCAACGGGCCCTCTAACCAGCGATGCCTTGGCGGAAAAGATCCACGAGCTCAATGGTGGCGATGGCTTCTATTTCTATGATGCAGCAGCTCCAATCATCGATGTCAATACCGTCGATATGAACAAGGTTTACCTCAAGTCTCGTTATGACAAAGGAGAAGCGGCTTATCTCAACTGTCCCATGACCAAACAAGAGTTTATGGACTTCCATGAGGCTTTGGTGAATGCGGAAGAAGCCCCGCTCAACTCTTTTGAAAAAGAAAAGTATTTCGAAGGTTGTATGCCAATTGAAGTCATGGCCAAACGAGGCATCAAAACCATGCTCTATGGTCCTATGAAACCAGTTGGTCTCGAGTATCCAGATGACTACAAAGGACCTCGTGACGGGGAGTTTAAGACCCCTTATGCGGTAGTCCAATTGCGCCAAGACAATGCAGCTGCTAGCCTCTACAATATCGTTGGCTTCCAAACTCACCTTAAATGGGGCGAGCAAAAGCGGGTCTTTCAAATGATTCCTGGTTTGGAAAATGCGGAGTTTGTGAGATATGGCGTCATGCACCGCAATTCTTACATGGACTCTCCAAATCTCCTTGAACAAACCTACCGTTCTAAGAAGCAAGCCAACCTCTTCTTTGCGGGTCAAATGACAGGAGTAGAGGGCTATGTCGAGTCAGCGGCTTCAGGTTTGGTGGCTGGGATCAATGCGGCACGTCTTTTTAAAGGAGAAGAAGCAGCGATTTTCCCAGAAACAACAGCGATCGGAAGTTTGGCTCACTATATTACCCATGCCGACAGCAAGCATTTCCAACCCATGAATGTCAACTTCGGAATTATTAAGGAGCTGGAAGGCCCACGCATTCGGGATAAAAAGGAACGGTATGAGAAAATTGCCGAACGTTCTTTACAAGATCTGGCTACATTTATTGGAAAATAAAGTCAATCAATGAAAAAGTTTGGAGAAATCCAGACTTTTTCTTATAAAAATGGTATAATAAATAAAAATTTAGAATATAGAGAGTTTTCTGACAATGAATAAATCCTACTTTTATTTAGAGATGAAGACACACGAGTTGAAAGTGCCTTATACCGGAAAACTCCGTCGTGTACGAGTCTTATTACCTAAGAATTATGAATTAGATACAGATCGTCGCTACCCTGTGGTTTATTTCCACGATGGGCAAAACGTTTTGTATAGCAAGGAGGCCTATGCGGGTCATTCCTGGAAAGTCATTCCAGCCATTAAGCGAAATCCTGACATTAGTCGCATGATTGTCGTTGCCATTGATAACGATGGTTTGCAACGGATGAACGAATACTCTGCCTGGAAGTATAAGGAGTCCAATATCCCTGGTATGCAATTTGGTGGCAAGGGTGTCGAGTATGGGGAGTTTGTCATGGATGTCGTCAAACCCTTTATCGATCAAGAATATCGAACCCTTGCTGATAGAGAACATACAGCCATGATTGGATCTTCGCTTGGTGGGAATATCACCCAATTTATGGGTTTGGAATACCAAGACCAAATCGGTTGTCTGGGAGTCTTCTCCTCTGCTAACTGGTTGCACCAAGAGGCCTTTGACCGCTATATCGAGCGGAAAAACCTTTATGCAGATCAACGGATCTACATCTATGTGGGGACTGAAGAGGCGGATGATACAGATAAAACGCTTATGGCGGGAAATATCAAGCAAGCCTATATCGACTCATCCCTTCGGTACTATCATGACGTTATTCAACAAGGTGTTGCTTTAGAAAATATCGCCATTCGGATTCAATCTGGGGCTATTCACCACGAAGAAGCCTGGGCTGAGCATCTACCAGAATGCCTTCGCTTTTTAGCAGAAAAATGGGATTAATAGCCTGTAAATAAAGAATTATAGAGAAAGAGGGAACTTATGAATATTGAACATTTAAGCCACTGGAGTGGCCAACTCAACCGCGAAATGTATCTCAATCGCTATGGACATGCAGGGATTCCTGTTGTGGTCTTTGCTTCATCAGGTGGGAGCCATAACGAGTACTATGACTTTGGTATGATTGATGCTTGTGCTCAGTTTATCGAAGAAGGTCGGGTTCAATTCTTCACCCTTTCGAGTGTCGATAGTGAAAGCTGGCTTTGTGATTGGAAAAACCCTCATGATCGAGCAGAGATGCACCGTGCTTACGAGCGCTATGTGATTGAAGAAGCCATTCCTTTCATCAAGCACAAAACAGGCTGGTTTGATCCGATGATGACAACTGGTTGCTCTATGGGAGCCTACCACGCCCTTAATTTCTTCTTGCAACATCCAGATGTCTTCAACAAGGTGATCGCCTTGAGTGGTGTCTATGATGCTCGTTTCTTTGTTGGTGAATTTGGTGGTGACGAAGCGATTTATCAAAACTCGCCATCTGATTATATTTGGCATCAAAATGACGGCTGGTTTATTGACCGTTACCGTCAGGCGGAAATTGTCATTTGTACCGGTCTTGGAGCTTGGGAACAAGATGGCCTACCATCTTTCTACAAACTAAAAGAAGCCTTTGACCACAAAAATATTCCTGCATGGTTTGCTGAGTGGGGCCATGACGTCGCTCACGATTGGGACTGGTGGCGCAAGCAAATGCCTTATTTCTTAGGTCAGATGTATTTATAAGCTAAAAAGGAGGAGACCTCTATGAATTATCTTGTTATTTCACCTTATTATCCGCAAAACTTTCAACAATTTACCATCGAGCTGGCTAACAAAGGCATTACTGTCTTAGGGATTGGTCAGGAGCCTTATGAACAGTTAGACGAGCCATTGCGCAATAGTTTAACAGAGTATTTCCGAGTTGATAACATGGAAAACTGGGACGAAGTGAAGCGAGCAGTAGCCTTTCTTTTCTACAAACACGGGCCAATCGACCGCATCGAATCCCACAATGAATATTGGTTGGAATTGGATGCAGCGCTTCGTGAACAATTCAATGTCTTTGGTGCCAAACCAAAAGATTTGAAGAAAACCAAGTTTAAATCAGAAATGAAAAAACTCTTCAAGAAAGCAGGAGTCCCAGTCGTACCTGGTGCAGTGGTCAAAGCCGAAAAAGACATTGACAAGGCTGTGAAGAAGATTGGGTTGCCATTGATTGCTAAGCCTGATAATGGAGTGGGAGCAGCAGCGACCTTCAAGCTTGAAACAGCAGAAGATGTGGACCATTTCAAGGCAGAATGGGATGGCCATACCGAGTACTTCTTTGAGAAATTCGTCACTTCTAGCGAGATTTGTACCTTTGATGGTCTGGTCGATCGCGATGGTAACATTGTCTTCTCGACGACTTTTGACTATGCCTATACACCGCTTGACTTGATGCTCTACAAGATGGATAACTCTTATTATGTCCTTAAAGAGATGGATCCAAAATTGCGTCAATACGGGGAAGCGATTGTTAAAGCTTTTGGCATGAAGGAGCGTTTCTTCCACATTGAGTTCTTCCGTGATGGGGATGATTATATTGCGATCGAGTACAATAATCGCCCTGCAGGTGGCTTTACCATCGATGTCTACAACTATGCTCACTCGATTGATTTGTACCGTGGCTATGCTGCCATCGTAGCCGGAGAACCTTTCCCAGCTTCTGAGTTTGAGCCACTTTATTGCTTGGCGACTTCACGCCGTGCCAATGCAGCTTATGTCCTTTCAGAGGAAGAAGTCTTGGCCAAATACCAAGATCAGTTCCGCGTGAAGAAAGATATGCCTTCTGCCTTTGCGGAACTTCAAGGGGACTACCTTTACATGTTAACAACTCCAAGTCGTGAAGAGTTGGAACAAATGATTCATGACTTCGGCCAACGCCATCAATAAAATATTCCGATAGGTCTTCCCTATCGGTTTTTTG
The DNA here is from genome assembly GCF_001072385.1 of Streptococcus sp. 343_SSPC. Lineage (NCBI taxonomy): Bacteria > Bacillati > Bacillota > Bacilli > Lactobacillales > Streptococcaceae > Streptococcus > Streptococcus sp. 343_SSPC. The sequence goes on from NZ_JVKU01000016.1 coordinate 91,734, forward strand.
CTTATCCATAATAAAAACAACTTTGTGAATCTTTTATATAACAGTTTGGGAATTCATATTTATCAGTATTCTAGACGGTTTAGTTTGTGAAAGGAAATGAGCATTTATTTTGACAGTGTTTTCATAGTGAGATAGAATAAAATAGAATGAATAATTGCTTAGAAAGGCGAAATAATGGCAACATTAGATAAAAGTCTCTTATTGGAAATGTTCCGTAAAATGGAAGAAATCCGTCGCATGGACTTAAAAATTGCACAGTTAGTAAAAAAAGGGAAAGTGCCAGGAATGACGCACTTTTCTGTTGGGGAAGAAGCGGCTAACGTTGGAGCGATGTTGGCTTTGAACGAGGATGATCTGCTAACTTCAAACCACCGTGGTCACGGACAAGCCATCGCTAAAGGAATCGATTTGAATGGCATGATGGCAGAAATCCTTGGTAAGTATACCGGTACTTGTAAAGGGAAGGGTGGATCAATGCACATCGCCGACCTGGATGCAGGTAACCTTGGTGCCAACGGTATTGTAGGTGGTGGTATGGGAATCGCAGTAGGTGCAGCCCTTACTCAACAAATGAAAAACACTGGTAAGATTGTTGTTTGCTTCTTTGGTGATGGTGCGACAAATGAAGGTGTATTCCACGAGGCTGTTAATATGGCTTCGATTTGGAATCTACCAGTTATTTTCTACTGTATCAATAACGGTTATGGAATCTCCGCAGACATCAAGAAGATGACCAATATCCAGCATATCCACGAGCGTAGTGCTGCTTACGGCATTCCTGGAATGTTTATTCCTGATGGGAACAACGTTATTGATGTCTATGAAGGATTTAAGAAGGCAGTCGATCACGTCCGCTCTGGTAAAGGCCCTGTCTTGATCGAGAGTGTCACCTATCGTTGGCTTGGTCACTCATCTTCAGACCCTGGTAAATACCGGACCCGTGAAGAAGTCGAAGAGTGGAAGAAGAAAGATCCAATCGAAAACCTTCGCAAGTATCTCCTTGAAAATGAAATCGCGAGCGCAGAAGAATTGGATCAGATCCAAGAAGAAGTAAAAGAAGCAGTGGAAGCTTCAGTGAAATTTGCGGAAGAAAGCCCATTCCCTCCACTCGAATCAGCTTTCGAAGATATTTACGCAGACTAAGGAGAAGTAGAGAAATATGGAAACTAAATTAATGTCTTTCCGCGATACCATTATCCTTGCTATGTCTGAGGAAATGCGTCGCGACGAAAATGTACTCTTGATGGGAGAAGATGTCGGAGTTTTCGGTGGAGACTTCGGAACTTCAGTAGGAATGCTTGAGGAATTCGGTCCAGAACGTGTCCGTGACTGTCCGATTTCTGAGGCTGCGATTTCAGGTGCAGCAGCAGGTGCAGCCATGACCGGACTTCGCCCAATCGTTGATATGACCTTCATGGATTTCTCAGTAAATGCCATGGATGCTATTGTCAACCAAGCTGCTAAAACTCGCTACATGTTTGGTGGAAAAGGGCAAGTGCCGATGACCGTTCGCTGTGCTGCTGGTAACGGAGTTGGATCTGCAGCTCAACACTCCCAATCTTTGGAATCATGGTTTACTCATATTCCTGGTTTGAAAGTTGTTGCTCCTGGTACGCCAGCGGATATGAAGGGACTTCTCAAGTCATCTATCCGTGATAACAACCCCGTTATCATTCTTGAATACAAATCAGAATTCAACCAAAAAGGGGAAGTGCCAGTTGATCCAGACTACACGATTCCACTTGGTGTCGGTGAGATCAAACGCGAAGGTACAGATGTCACTGTCGTAACCTATGGAAAAATGCTTCGTCGCGTGATGCAAGCAGCTGAAGAATTGGCAGAAGAAGGCATCTCAGTAGAAGTAGTAGACCCACGGACTTTGGTCCCACTTGATAAAGAGATCATCATTAATTCTGTCAAGAAAACAGGAAAAGTTGTGCTTGTCAATGATGCCCACAAAACAAGCGGCTATATCGGCGAAATTTCAGCTATTATCTCTGAATCAGAAGCATTTGATTACTTGGATGCACCAATCCGTCGCTGTGCAGGTGAAGATGTACCGATGCCTTACGCACAAAATCTTGAAAATGCAATGATTCCAACGGTTGAAAGCATCAAAGATGCAATCCGTAAAACTCACAACAAACAATAATACATAAAATAAATTATGTGAACAAATTAATCAGACGAGAAGCTTTGTATCTAATAGATGCAAAGTTCTCTACGTCCTTAGTATCTTAGATTAGAGCACGGGCTAAAAGCTCGGAAAAAAGATAAATCTCCTTGACTTCATCGAAGTCTGTGTTGATTTCCTATTTTTCGGTCGCTTTTAAACGCCCTTTGCATCATAAAATTGAACTCGGGCTAAAGTCTGTGTGAAAAAGATAAACTTTCCTAGAAACTAAAGTTTCTTCATCAAGATTCCTATTTTCACTTTGACTTTTAACGCCCTTAGTATCTTATAATTGAATCCGGACGGAGGCCTGTGAAAAAAAGATAGATTTCCTTGTGTTCATCGAACACATCGTCAATCTCCTATTTTTTCTTTGTCCTCTTCGTCCTTGATATCTTAGTATAGAATAGGAGAGGTCATGGCTGATGATAAGCTAAGAGCGACTCCTGCGGCTAGAAAATTAGCGGATGATCTAGGGATCAACCTCTATGATGTTTCTGGTTCAGGCGCAAACGGTCGTGTCCACAAAGAAGACGTGGAAACATATAAAGACACAAATGTGGTTCGCATTTCACCACTTGCAAAACGAATTGCTTTAGAACACAATATTGCTTGGCAAGAAATCCAAGGAACTGGTCATCGTGGCAAGATCATGAAGAAGGATGTCCTTGCTTTCCTTCCTGAGAATATTGAGAAGGATACCATTAAGTCACCTGCTCAAATTGAGAAGGTAGAAGAGGCTCCTGATAATGTAACACCTTATGGTGAAATCGAGCGAATTCCGATGACACCAATGCGTAAGGTGATTGCTCAACGGATGGTGGAATCTTATTTGACAGCACCAACCTTTACATTGAACTATGACGTCGATATGTCTCAAATGTTGGCCCTTCGTAAGAAGGTATTGGATCCAATCATGGAGGCAACTGGCAAGAAAGTCACTGTAACAGATTTGCTTTCACTTGCAGTGGTTAAGACCTTGATGAAACATCCATACATTAACGCGTCATTAACGGAAGATGGCAAAACCATCATCACTCACAACTATGTCAACTTGGCTATGGCGGTTGGGATGGACAATGGACTGATGACACCGGTTGTCTATAACGCAGAAAAGATGACTTTATCAGAGTTGGTGGTAGCCTTCAAGGACGTTATCGGACGGACCTTGGACGGTAAATTAGCACCAAGCGAATTGCAAAATTCAACCTTTACTATCAGTAACTTGGGGATGTTTGGTGTTCAATCTTTTGGACCGATTATCAACCAGCCGAACTCTGCCATTCTTGGGGTTAGCGCAACTGTTGAAAAACCAGTTGTAGTTAATGGTGAAATTGTCATTCGTCCAATCATGAGCTTGGGCTTGACCATTGACCACCGCGTTGTCGATGGGATGGCTGGTGCCAAATTCATGAAAGACTTGAAAGCCTTGATTGAAGACCCGATTTCAATGTTGGTCTAATCAACGAGAGAGAATAGAAACAAGAAAAAAGAGGGAAATAAAATGGCCTTAGAAGTAATTATGCCAAAAGCCGGCGTAGATATGACCGAAGGACAAATCGTTCAGTGGAATAAAAAAGTCGGCGAATTTGTAAAAGAAGGAGAAATTCTCCTTGAAATCATGACAGATAAAGTCAGCATGGAATTGGAAGCTGAAGAAGATGGCTACCTGATTGCTATCTTGAAAGGGGATGGCGAGACTGTTCCTGTAACAGAAGTGATTGGTTATCTTGGTGAAGAAGGGGAGAACATCCCAACAGCTGGAGCAGCAACACCAGAAGCGAGTCCAGTGCCAGCTGCAGCAAGTGCTTCAAATGATGACAATAAGAGCGATGATGCTTATGATATCGTTGTTATTGGTGGTGGACCTGCTGGTTATGTTTCTGCCATTAAAGCAGCTCAATTGGGTGGTAAGGTTGCCCTTGTTGAGAAATCTGAACTTGGTGGAACATGTTTGAACCGCGGATGTATCCCAACTAAGACTTACCTACATAATGCTGAAATCATTGAAAATATCGGTCATGCGGCAAACCGTGGGATCATCATTGACAATCCTAGCTTCACAGTGGATATGGACAAGGTTCTTGAAACTAAGAACAAGGTCGTAAATACTTTGGTTGGTGGTGTTGCAGGACTTCTTCGTAGCTACGGAGTTGATGTTCATAAGGGGATTGGTACCATTACGAAGGATAAGAATGTCTTGGTCAATGGCTCTGAATTACTTGAAACTAAGAAAATCATCCTTGCTGGTGGTTCAAAAGTCAGCAAGATTAACGTTCCTGGCATGGAATCATCCCTTGTAATGACCAGTGATGACATCTTGGATATGAATGAAGTCCCAGAAAGCCTTGTGATCATTGGTGGTGGGGTTGTTGGTATCGAACTTGGTCAAGCCTTCATGACCTTTGGTTCAAAAGTAACGGTTATTGAAATGATGGACCGCATCGTGCCAGCCATGGATGCAGAAGTATCTAAGAACCTTCGTTTGATCCTTGAGCGCAAGGGTATGACTATCTTGACAGATACTAAACTGCAAGAAATCATTGAAGAAGATGGCAAACTCCGTATCAAGGTTGAAGGAAAAGACGATATCATTGCAAACAAAGCTCTTCTTTCAATCGGTCGTGTTCCAGATCTTGAAGGAATCGGTGAAGTGGAGTTTGAATTGGATCGTGGTCGTATCAAGGTCAATGAATACATGGAAACATCTGTTTCAGGTATCTATGCGCCAGGTGATATCAATGGTACTAAGATGTTGGCTCACGCTGCCTTCCGTATGGGTGAAGTTGCTGCTGAAAATGCCCTTAAAGGAAATCACCATGTTGCTAAATTGAACTTGACTCCTGCAGCTATTTACACACTTCCTGAAGTTGCGGCTGTTGGTTTGACAGAAGAACAAGCTCGTGAGAAATATGATGTGCAAATCGGTAAATTTAATTTTGCCGCAAACGGACGTGCCATTGCATCAGATGCGGCTCAAGGATTTGTTAAAGTCATTGCTGACAAGAAATATGGTGAAGTTCTTGGAGTTCACATCATTGGTCCAGCAGCAGCTGAATTGATCAACGAAGCTTCAACTATCATTGAGATGGAAATCACTGTAGAAGAAATGCTCAAGACCATCCATGGGCACCCAACCTTCTCAGAAGTGATGTACGAAGCCTTTGCGGATGTACTTGGAATGGCCATCCATTCACCTAAGAAGAAATAAGAATAGATAGATTAGACTGGAATTATTTTCCAGTCTCTATCGTATTAGAAGGTATCTTATGAAATACATTATCAATCATTCAAACGACACTGCTTTTAATATTGCTTTAGAGGAATATGCTTTTAAGCATCTTCTTGATGAAGATCAAATCTTCCTTCTTTGGATCAACAAACCATCTATCATTGTAGGTCGTCACCAAAATACCATCGAAGAAATTAACCGTGACTATGTACGCGAAAACGGTATTGAAGTAGTCCGTCGAATCAGTGGTGGTGGAGCTGTTTACCATGATTTGAACAACCTAAACTATACAATCATTTCAAAAGAAGATGAAAACAAGGCCTTTGACTTCAAAAGCTTCTCTACTCCAGTTATCAATACTTTAGCTGAACTTGGTGTTAAAGCTGAATTTACAGGCCGTAACGACTTAGAAATCGACGGTAAGAAATTCTGTGGCAATGCCCAAGCCTATATCAATGGCCGTATCATGCATCATGGTTGTCTTCTTTTTGATGTTGATTTGTCTGTCCTTGCCAATGCTCTCAAGGTGTCTAAAGACAAGTTTGAGTCTAAAGGGGTTAAATCCGTTCGTGCTCGTGTGACCAATATCATCGACGAGTTGCCAGAAAAAATCACCGTTGAAGAGTTCCGTGACCTGCTTTTGGACTACATGAAGAAAGAATATCCTGAGATGACAGAATATGTCTTCTCAGATGAAGAATTGGCAGAGATCAACCGTATCAAGGAAACCAAGTTCGGTACCTGGGATTGGAACTATGGGAAGTCCCCTGAATACAATGTCCGTCGTGGCACAAAATTCCCAAGCGGTAAGGTTGAAATCTTCGCAAATGTCATTGAATCCAAAATCCAAGACATCAAAATTTACGGTGACTTCTTCGGTATCGAAGACGTTGCAGCAGTAGAAGATGTTCTTCGTGGCGTTAAATACGAACGTGAAGACGTCCTCAAAGCCCTTCAAACCATTAACCTGGGCCGTTATTTTGCAGGTATCGCTGCAGAGGAAATTGCTGAAGCAGTGGTGGAATAAAGTAAAAGATATCCATTTAACATGGATATCTTTTATCTTAAACTTGATATTTAAATACCATGAGTGTACAATATAGAAGAAATCTGAACAAAAAAGGGGATCATTTTCAATGATGAAAATTCCAGTTGAAAATCTTGGTCTATTTGAACAGTTAGATCGTATAGTAGTGGCTTTTTTTAGCAAGCAACAACCTTCAAGTCCATATGATTTGAAAATCAGTATTACACAAGGACACCTTGACCAGAAAAAGCAAGAGCTCGAACCATTAGGCTATCAAGCTGTGCAACTACCATTAGGAATGGCTTTAGATAATATCATCCAGCAACCTCATTATAAAAATTTAATCCTTGGCGGACTTGCTCCCGACGAAATTATAGTCAGTAAAGAAGAATTAATGCCTTTGAAAGATATCGTGGATAGCTTTTGTATTATGTACGCTGCAGCGAATAACAGACTAGAAAATAGTAAGGCTTATGAACTAATGAAAGATAAGACGGTTTATTTTATTGGTCAACTATTTACAGATTTTCCAAAAGCCGGTGATGAAATTGCTTATTTAGGAATTGATCGAATAGCGAGTGACGGTACACCATACGAAGCAGTTAAATGCTTTTTAACGGAAGGGAGTGCAGAGAAGTACAATAGTGAGAAAAGACCCGTCACCCCAGCAAATCTGGCCTATCTAAAATCATTTTGGGGAAAGCCAGTTATTATTGAGCCCCACCGTAATTATTGGATCGAATTTTTATAGAAAGTATAAAAGAGCGTAAGATTCCATAAAAAAATCTTACGCTCTTTTTCTAATAGAATAGCTGTTACATAATTTACGTTATGTAATTTTATAAACTATCCAAGGCATTTTTCTGCTCATCATTAACGATATGCGTATACAAGTCAGTAACTTGTGTGCTAGCATGTCCCAGCTGGTGACTGACCAAAACCTGTGATTTGGTTGCATCATAAAGACGTGTTGCTAATGTATGGCGAAGCTTATGGGGTGTCACGCGGACTTTGAAGTCTTCAGAATACTTGGCGACCATCTTTTCAACACTAGAAGCATCAATACGGTTTGGAACACCTCGATACAAGGTCAGAAAGAGAGCTGTATCGGTCTTTTCTGTCTTGTACCGTTTGTCTCGAATAGCGAGATATTGCTCCAGATAAGGCTTCGCAAAGGCAGCAACATTGACTGAGTCTCGTTTTCCACCTTTTCGAGTGACGTCAATGACCATCATCTTAAGATTAAGGTCACGAAGGTCCAAATTGACTGCCTCAGATAAACGGACACCAGAGGCAAGAAGGAGTGCGATAATGGCTAAATCTCGCTCTTTATTCTTATTAAAGGAGGATAAGGCGCGATTTGAGAGTGTCTGAGGATACTCCTGGTCGATATAGTTAAGAAAACCTTCTGTTTCATCGCCTAAAAAGAGCTTTTGTTTGATATTTTCAGCCCGTGCCGCCAAAGTTTCTTTCTTTTTCTTGGTAGCAACCTTCTTCATGACGTTGCGGTAGAAATAAGGTTCTCCTTGCTCATTTTCAACTTCCTCAGTCAAGTATTTATAGAGACTGGAAAGTGCAGAAAGGGTACGGTTAATCGTTGTTTGGGAAACCCCGTTTTTTGTCGTATTGGCATTGAGCAGAGGACGTTCACGTAAGTAAAGAATAAAGGATTCCATGTCTTTCTTGGTCATGTGCTCCAGGACGTCTAAAGGGATCTCGGCCATGGTATCAGCATCCGATATACCAGATTCTAAGACCCAGGTGAAAAATCGATCGTATTCCTTTAAGTATTCGTACAAGGTTGTAAAACTGTATGGAACAGCCAGTTTCGATTGGTAATATTCCAATACATACCAGGGCATGACTTGTTTGAGTTTATCAATCCGTTCTAATAAGATCTCGCGTTTCATGTTTTTCTCCAAATCTTTCTATACTAGTAGTATAGCATAGCCAGATATATTTTTCAAGAAAATTATAGTTTTTCGGAAAGATGCCATAGGGAATCTATAGGACTGTTTTCTATATTCTATACCTTTTAAACACAAAACAATCAGCAAATCTCACGGATCTACTGATTGTTTTTCTCCTGTATTTTATTTTTCTACATATCGAAAGGAAATCTTGCTACCACAAAGCCAATTATAGACTCGATCATTAACTTGGACGTTCATAGCTTCATGGGCATATTCTGGCATGATGAAATGCTCTTTTGGACATTCTAACCGATTAAAAATGGCAAACTGTGTCAAAGGATAACAGACATCATCATCTAACCCTGTAATCATGTGAACCTGTCCTTTAATGCGATGGGCAAAATTTTTCACATCAATGTAGGCTAATGTGTCCATAATTTGGTCTTCCGTTTCATGGAAGGGATCGTGGAATTTGAAATAACGAAAAAGCTCGTCATAGGCTTCACTGGTGTTTCCAATCTCTAATACACGTCTGAAATCCGATAAGAATGGATAAATGGCAACTGTTCGTTGGATTCGGGGATTCAATCCGGCAGCAACCAGGGCCAAGGCACCACCTTGAGAGGCTCCATAGCTGGCGAGTTTGCTGTTGTCAACTTGAGGAAAGCTAGCTACAATTTCTATTAACTGGTAAAGATCTAAGTAGACATCCTTATAAAATAGCTCATCTGGACCTTCCACAGCTCCGCGGATAATCTGTCCTTTTACAGTATTTCCAAGTGGTGACCGATCTCCGTCTGTTGAATAGCCTGATTGACCTCTTACGTCCATAGAGACGACACCATAGCCAGCTACTGTATAAGCCAGCATGTCTGTCCAATCCCAACAACGGCCCATATAACCATGAAAATGGAAAATAACTGGAATCTTTTGATCTGTTTTTGGGAAAACAACCCGCGCATAAACAAGACCATCTCGTGTCCCTTTAAAGGTTAATTCATAACAAACAACATTTGGAATGCTGAAATCTTGTTCTTCGAGCTTGTATTCAGGAAGTTCAGCAAGGTTTGCTAAGCCTTGATCCCAGAAAGAATCAAAATCTGCCGGAACTTCATCACGACCTTTGTATTCTTTCATTGTCTCTAGAAATTTCGGATCTTTCATAAAATCCTCCTTAAGGATGTTGTAATCGCTACCAAAAATGTACCATATTTACTTAAGGATTGCAAGAGACAAATAAAAATTACATAACCGAAATTATGTAATTTACTTATAGATTCAAAAATAGACTTAATTGTTTCACTAGATCTAGATTAGTGGGTAAAGCTGAATGGTGAGCCTTGCGTCCTTTTAAATTTACTTCTGTATAGGCTTGTTTCTCAAAAATTGATTGTGCTGCTTGTGCACTAGAAAGAGGGACGATGCCGTCTGATTTCCCAGCAAAGCTACCAACAAAGTTTAGGACCTCTACTTCTTTTCCTAGGCGATGCTTCCACCTTTGAAAATCATCATACATCTCTTGGTTGAATTGGTAAGGACTACCAATAATAACCAGCTTGCTTACGGTCAGCTTTTTCTTTTCTAAAAAGCCACTTTCCAATAAACCAGTCAAAACTAGTCCACCATTGGAGTGCCCTACTGCCTTAAACTCTGTGAAATAATAGTGGTCAAGAAGGTAGGTTAATGCGAGCTTAAGGGATTCGATTTGCTGCTTGATATTGCTGTAGCCATCTCGATTGTTCTCAAAGCCAATCACAATCATCGGATTTGGCTCTTTGGTATTCAGTCTTCCTTCCATCTCGATAGAATCATCTTTATTGACTTTTATTTTTAAGAGACTCTGTTTTTTTCTAGAAAAGCGATGGAGCATGCGGATGGTTCCATTGAATCGCTGGATACTGGCTGAACTCCCAGGTACAAAGATGATTGGTCTGATTGGTGGTTTCTTTGACCCTTTAGGAAATTCAAAGGGCTTGCTGTGCGAAGAAAACAATCTTGCAAAGAAACGAATGACTTGTTGAAATAATTTTTTTAACATCTTTCCTCTAGTAGTAGTTTCTAAAAGAACCTAGAACAGTGTGTTCCAGGCCCTTATTAGAAACGATTATTTCCGTTTTTTCTTATTTTTTCGCATTTGTTTGGCCATCTTATTCATCGCCCGTTTCATCATAAATTCACCGGCTTTTCCTTTGAGACCACCACCGAACATTTGGCTCATATCAGGCATTCCAGCGCCTCCGCCAAGAGCTGACAAGTCAGGCATGCCACCTTGTCCCATCATGCCTTCGAGGGCAGACATATCAGGCATTCCACCAGGCATATTCTTCGGCATATTATTTGGATTGAGCCCCATTTGTTTCATCATCTTGTTCATATCGCCAGAGAGGACACCTTGCATCATTTGCTTGGCTTGGTTAAAGTCCTTGATGAATTTATTGACTTCGACAAAGCTATTTCCTGAACCAGCAGCAATCCGACGACGACGGCTTGGATTTAACAAATCTGGATTTTCCCGTTCAGCTGGTGTCATGGATGATACGATCGCACGTTTGCGAGCAATTTCTCGTTCATCGACCTTGAGGTTCTTCATGGCAGGATTATTAGCCATACCTGGAAGCATCTTGAGCAGGTCTTCCATTGGTCCCATGTTTTGGACTTGGTCTAACTGATCGATGAAGTCGTTGAAATCAAAGGTGTTTTCTCGCATCTTCTCAGCGAGTTCAAGGGAACGTTTCTCATCGTATTCTTGAGAAGCCTTCTCGATCAGCGTTAGCATATCCCCCATACCAAGGATCCGACCAGACATGCGGTCTGGGTGGAAGGTTTCGATATCAGTAATTTTTTCACCAGTACCAGTGAACTTGATTGGTTTTCCAGTAATCTGACGGACAGAAAGGGCCGCACCACCACGGGTATCCCCATCGATCTTGGTCAAGATGACCCCAGTTACTTCGAGTTGTTCGTTAAACTCACGCGCTACATTGGCCGCTTCTTGACCGATCATGGCATCGACAACCAAGAGGATTTCATTCGGCTCAGCAAGGGCTTTGACGTCACGCAACTCACCCATGAGTTTTTCATCGATTTGCAGACGACCCGCTGTATCGATCAAGACATAGTCATTGTGGTTGGCTCTCGCCTGCTCCAAACCTTGACGTACGATCTCCACTGCAGGGACTTCTGTACCAAGTGAAAAGACAGGGACATTGATTTGCTGACCAAGCGTCTTTAACTGGTCAATGGCCGCTGGACGATAGATATCGGCCGCAATCATCAAAGGACGTGCATTTTCTTCCTTGACCAATTTGTTGGCCAATTTCCCAGCAAAGGTTGTTTTACCAGCCCCTTGAAGACCGACCATCATGATAATGGTTGGAATCTTTGGAGATTTGATAATGTCTGCTGTTTCTGAACCCAAAATCGCTGTCAATTCTTCATCGACAATCTTTACGATTTGTTGGGCAGGGTTGAGGGTTTCGATGACTTCATGACCTACGGCCCGCTCACGGACGCGTTTGATGAAGTCTTTTACAACAGGAAGGGCAACGTCGGCCTCTAAGAGGGCTAGACGAATCTCTTTGGTTGCCTCTTGGACATCTGCTTCAGAGATTTTTCCTTTCTTACGAAGATTTTTAAAGACGTTTTGTAAACGTTCGGTTAAGCTTTCAAATGCCATTATTTTCTCCTATTTTTTCAATTCAGTGGAAATCGTCCGAAATGTTGCAAACATTCTAGTTCTTCGGGTGTGACTTCTTTCATGATTTCATTTGGATATCCCCAACAGCTAAAACCTATTTGCATAGCTTTGGAGATATCATTGGGCGAGATAATCTGTAGTCAAGTAGGAAATACTTCCTCTGCGACTAATAGTTTGCAAGGTATTCCTTGATAAATGACGAGACTGCCCATCATCACTCCCGATTATCAATGCTTGATAAAATTTCAACCTGCTCTTGTAGAAAAGTATCTTCCGGATAGCGTTCTAAAATCTGATCAAAAATCTGGCTGCGTACAATGTAGTCAGAGTACATATGCAACTTCATCTCATAATCCTCTAGAATCTTCTCTGTCCGCTTAATATTGTCATAAACCGCCTGACGACTGACCCCAAACTCTTCCGCAATCTCAGCTAAGCTGTAGTCATCTGCGTAATAAAGCTCGATGTAGTTCATTTGCTTGTCCGTCAAGAGCGCTGCATAAAACTCAAAGAGCGCATTCATTCGGTTGGTTTTCTCAATTTCCATACTTTTCATTATATCAAAAAAGCCCGCCAAAGACTAGCGGGACTTCATGCTTTTTGCCTGTGTTTTTAGGAGTAGACACTATTTTTTATCTAAGCAAAGAATTAGATTTTCAGAGCCAACATATTGACCGTCATACCCGCTGCAGTTCCCATTAAGAAGATGGTATCTCCTTCTTTGACAAGGCCATGTTCCAGGGCGTAAGCTAGGCCAAAAGGTACAGCTACTGAAACCATGTTTCCGTAATCGCTAACAATGTTAAGATACTTATGGTCTGGTACCCCTAATTTTTCCATGACCAAAGGAAGGGCACGACTGGCTTGGTGAGGAATGATATAGTCTACATCGGCAAGCGATAGGCCGACTTTGTCTTGAAATTCTTGGAACATGTCAGGAATAACACGCGCAGATAGAAGCAAAATCTTCTTACCCTTCATGTCAAACATGAAATCGGTTTTGGTTGATTCACTATAATGTTTTGGGTGGTAGGCCGTTAAACCACCACGAATCTCTGTATCATGGGCTCCCTTAGACCAGGTCCGTTGAAGGCTTGCCATCACTCCCAGATCTTCTGTGGTACTTTCAAAGATAAAGGCAGCTGCCCCATCACTAAAAAGTTCATAGCTTTCTTTCTGCTTTGGATTGAGACCGAGACTTCCTACTTCACTTGACACAATGAGGACACGCTTGTACTCGCCACCTTCGATCAGATATGAAATGGTACTGAGGGCTGAAATAAAGCTGGTACAAGTGGTATTGATATCCATAGCGGGAATGGTTAAGTCCTTGGCAACCCGTTCATGGATTAGAGCTGCTGTACATGGAATCGGCTGAACCCCTACGGCGCTGGCTGAAACTAGGCAGTCAATATCTGCCATGGTCAATCCTGCCTGCTCTAGAGCCTGTTCAATAGCTCGAGCAGCTAAGTCGATCTGAGATTCTTCATCTTCTTTTACTCGGTAACGTGTCTGGTCCTTAAAGATGACTTGATGCTTGGGTAAGGCTGTTCCATATCCTTTAATACGAACATGTCTTTGTACACTTGTCATAATGCTTCCTCCTATTTGTGAAGACGTTGTACGCGCTTGAGTTTGCGTGTCGTGTCCCATTGGTAGTCAATAAAAGTGAGTTTGGGCATGATAAAGCCCTTTTGATCTGCTAAGACTTGAAATTGGTTGAGGATAGCCTCTTCTATATCAGGTGAACGTTTGCTGAGGGCAACCTGGACTTGTCCATCTTTGGTTTGAGTCACTTGATAGTCTTGAATTCCTTCGACAAAGAGGATACAACGTCGAATGAAGTCCGGATAAACCATCTGTAGCTCGCCGTCTGCTTTTTTGAAATAAAAGATATCGTCCGATCGGCCCTCAATTTTAGCAATCCTTGTAAAGACAGAACCACAATGGCAAGGCTCTGGATCCTCTACCAGAATATCATTGAGCCGGTAGCGGAAAATCGGCTGGCTACTACGTTTAAAATCTGTAATGATAGGATAAAAACGGTGGTCATCTAAATAGTCTTTTTCAACTGATAGAATATCCTCGTTGAGGTGCAAGTTCCCCTCAGAACAGGTACAGGCTAAGAAACCTTCTGTCGCTTGGTAGACCTGATCGACCTTAGTCAAGTGAAATGCCTGACGGATGAGGTCCCGGTCCCGATTCTCTAAGATTTCAGCTACGGAAACGACCTTTTGTGGTTGAATCTGTAAGGCCTGATTCTCTAAATACTTGGTTAAATCCAATAAGGTAGAGGCTGGAGCTACAAGGATAGTCGGTTGGTAGTCATTCAAACGTTCTATATGCTCTTGGCTATCTTTGAAAATATCAAAATATTCTAAGCGAATCAAGGGAGAATTGATGGTTTGATAGAGCTCGTTATCAGCACGGAGGAAAAAGGCAATGCGGTGGCCAAAGAGCTTCCCTTTTGGAAGCATTTTAGCAAGAATAGCTGCTGCCCACATACTACGTTCCGTCTCTGTTGTGATAAAAATGCCTCGGTGGCCGGAGGTACCAGAGGAAAGCCCCACTGCCACTTCTCCTTGCATCTCTGTAAAATCACGAGACTGCTCCCCGCGAATGGCTATTTCAAGAGCCTGGTCCCGGTCGATTCCTTGGGTGTTTAACTCATTGAAATGCTCCATCATAAAGGTCTTGTCCATATAGCGGAAGTCCTTTGGAAGGCCTCGAGCGAAATAGGGAGAATGTTGGAGTAAGAAGTCCTGGTACTTTTGCAGCTCTTTCTCTTGGTAACGCTCGAGTGCCTCTCGATTCTTAAAGCGGTGACCCCAACGGGTCTGGCAAAAGGTTTTAAGAAAGGTCCATTTTTTCATCTAGTATCCTTTCTACCCGATCTATTGGATCATGGCTGACGAGAACATCGATCCCTTGATTTAACAAGGATCGCAAGAAATTGACGTTTTCTAAATAAGCCTCAACATTATCCTGAACTTGACTAGGAATCCAGCGCATCTGCTCCGTCAAGGGGAGAAGGTCAATCCCCCAGCAGAGATCAGCTCCGATAAACAATTGATACTCTGGAAGGAATAGGCAACCCTGTCCCTTAGCATGTCCATCATGAGAACTAAGAAGAATACTACCGTCTCCAAAGATATCCTCTGTTGCCGCATAAGGAAAAAGAGGGTTGGTTTCTTGAGGTTGCATGATTTTGACGGATTCTTCAAATTGATCCGGTAAAAACTCTTTAAAAATTAAATCCTTGAAGCTGGGCTTCTGGTAGACCTGATAGGCTTTCTCAGTGACCAAGAAGCGCGCCTGTTTGAAGCAAGCCGCTCCTCCTAAATGGTCTGGATGAAAATGCGAGAGGATGACATAAGAAATGTCATCTGGTGAAATCCCAGTCGCTTGAAGCAAGCAATCAATCTGGTCTTCCTTTTTCATCTGCATAGGAGTGCCGAGGCGGTAATAAAGATAACGGAGTTTGCTTTTGATTTCATAATGATAGCCCGTATCGTAGAGAATATAACCGTGTTCTCGGTGTTTGAGGAGATAGACGCCGGCTGGAAAGACCATTTTCTTCCTTTTCTGTCCCTTAAAGAGCAAGGCCAGATTGCTAGTACAATAGCCAGCAGGGAAGTACTTAATGCTTTCGATAATCTTGGACATACTTGGCAATTCCCTCCTTGATGCTGATGCGTGGCTCATAGCCCAACTCCTCTCTTGCTTTTGAAATATCAAGAGTCTGGCTATAACGCAACAGGTAGTAAGTATAGCGAGTTAATGGTGGCTCTCCTTTTAGAGGTAAGATTCGATAAAGAATCTCTAAGATCGAAGCTAACCCACCTAGAAGAAAGGCAGGTAGCTTTTTATAACGAATAGGAAGTCCCAAGCCCTGCAAGGCTTCTTCGATCAGTTCCTTAAAGGGAGTCGGCTCGCCGTTGGTAATATTGTAAACCTGGCCTTCTGCCTGATTTGCTTTCAGAGCCAAAGCGATGGCCAAGGCAACATTTTCGACACAGGTCATGTCCATCAATTGCTTGCCTTCCTTGATTAAGGGGATTCCAATTTTTTGGCTTAGCTTGAGAACACGAGGAAGGATGCTGGTATCCCCAACACCAAAGAGCCCACGTGGACGAAGGATGATGCTTGGAACATCCGGGTAAGCAGGAAAGAGCTTCTCTGATAGGAGCTTACTTTTGATGTAGTTGTTTAAATGATTTTCAGCTGGAGCATCTTCTTCCTTGATGTCGATTTGGTCTTTTGGAGCAGCGTAAATACTTGGTGAAGAAACATAGACCAAGCGTCTTATTTTATTAGTTCGACAAGCTTCTAGAACATGCTGGGTACCAAGGACATTAGCTTGGTAAAAACTCTCCCAAGGACCCCAAACAGTGGATAAAGCTCCAGCATGAACGACCATTTCAACGCCCTTGCAGGCCTCTTCTACTGCTTGCTTGGAACTCAAATCTCCTTTAAAGAATTCCACCTGGTCTGAAACCAAACTTTGTCCTACTGCTTCATTCCGACCAAAAGCACGGACAAAGTAGCCTTCTGTTACTAACTCTTTTACCACATATTTTCCTAGAAAACCTGTTGCTCCTGTTACAAGTACTTTCATAGCGCCTCCTTTTTAACTAAGCGATGAATTTCTTTCTTTAAAATGCTGGTGGCATCATAGACCATGGCTCTCTTTTGGAGCTCTTTGAGTTGGGACCAGTCTTTTCTTCAAGTAATTGCTTAAAGGCTTGAGCAATCTTTTGACTCTTGTCCATGGGAGCTTGCAAGGCTACTCCTACTGCTACTCTGCAAATAGCGTAATCATATTGGTAATAGTCATGCGAAAGGATTAAAGCTTGAATCCCATTTTTGATGCATTGAAAGAAAATCCCTGCTCCATCTGGTTTTCCATAATAGGGACAAGAGTAAAGCCCATGACTTCTGCTACTTTTAGCTTCTGAGGCCTTGTAAAAATCCGAATCTCATAGTTAGAGTCATTCAATAATGGGGCTAAAAGTAAGAGGACAGGATAAAGGTGTCCACTTAGAGGTGCTGAAACAGCATCAAATTTAATTCGAGACATAAAAACTTCTTATATGATTTACATAATATAATTTATGTAAATCAATTATTTTCTAAGTAAAATTCAAACCGCTCTCCAACATATTGGCTTTTTACATACTCAAAAGCGATACCATTATCAAAATAAGAAACCTGGGTCAATCCAAGGATGGCCTGTCCTTTGGGGATTTCCAGATATTCAGCAATCTTTTCTTTGGCCAATCGTGCATAGATAGTTTGTTGAGATTTACCAATTCGATAGCCGTGCTTTTCCAAGGTTTGGAAGAAATGACTGGTCACTTCTTCTTTCTTGAAGTTCTTGATAAATTTCTCTGGGATGGAGGTAACTTCATAAACGACTGGTACACCATCCGCATAACGAACCCGTTCCATTCGAACAATTGTTTCAGTCTTATCGATACCAAGCTTATCTACTTCTTGAAGGCTAGGAATGGTGCGTTTGTAGGATATAACCTGTGTCGAAGGGATCTTTCCTTGGGCCTTCATGATTTCAGTAAAACTAGTCGTCCCCCGCATCTTTTCCTGGACGCGCGTGCTAGCGACAAAGGTACCACTACCAACACGGCGCTCCAGTACTCCTTCTTCTACCAAGAGGGTAATGGCTTGACGGAGGGTCATCCGACTAACCTGGAACTTCTCAGCCAAGTCCCGCTCACTAGGAAGGCGCTGTCCAATTTTCCAGATTTTCTGGTCAATTTCGGCTTTAATTTGATCGTGAATTTGTATGTAAGCTGGAATCATCTTGCTACTCTTTCTGTGTGTTATAACCTATTGTAGCGCAATTTTGTTAAATCTTCAATCCTAGTCAGTCTTGATTGGTAATGAAGGGGCTTTTGTGTTAGAATAGAGGAAAAGAATTTTCTAGAAGAAGGGGAAAAGATGACAAACCTATCAACTGATTTGCATGATGTTGAAAAAATCATCGTGCTTGACTACGGTAGCCAGTACAATCAGCTCATCTCTCGTCGTATTCGTGAGATTGGTGTCTTTTCAGAATTGAAGAGTCACAAGATTACTGCAGCTGAAGTGCGTGAAATCAATCCAGTTGGGATCGTTCTTTCAGGCGGACCAAACTCAGTGTATGAAGAAGGATCTTTTGACATTGATCCTGAAATTTTTGAACTCGGGATTCCGATTTTGGGAATCTGCTACGGGATGCAGTTATTAACTCACAAGCTTGGTGGGAAGGTTGTTCCTGCAGGTGATGCTGGTAACCGTGAATATGGTCAATCTGAGCTTAGCTTGACGGAGTCTTCTGCTCTCTTTGCAGGCACACCAGACAAACAATTGGTCTTGATGAGCCACGGGGATGCTGTTACAGAAATTCCTGCTGACTTTGTTCGTACAGGTACTTCTGCTGACTGTCCGTATGCATCGATTGAAAACCCAGATAAGAAAATCTATGGTATCCAATTCCACCCAGAGGTTCGTCACTCAGTTCATGGCTATGATATCCTTCGTAACTTTGCCTTGAATATCTGTGGTGCCAAAGGCGATTGGACCATGGATAATTTCATCGAGATGCAAATCAAACAAATCCGTGAAAAAGTTGGAGACAAACGTGTTCTCCTCGGACTTTCTGGAGGTGTTGACTCTTCTGTAGTTGGTGTTCTTCTCCAAAAAGCGATCGGAGATCAATTGATCTGTATCTTTGTAGACCACGGTCTTCTTCGCAAAGGGGAAGCTGACCAAGTGATGGATATGCTTGGTGGTAAGTTTGGTTTGAATATCGTTAAAGCAGACGCTGCCAAACGTTTCTTGGATAAATTGGCAGGTGTATCTGACCCTGAACAAAAACGGAAGATTATCGGTAACGAGTTTGTCTATGTCTTTGATGACGAAGCAAGCAAGCTAAAAGACGTGAAATTCTTGGCGCAAGGAACACTTTATACAGACGTCATTGAGTCAGGTACGGATACTGCTCAAACTATTAAGTCTCACCACAACGTAGGTGGTCTTCCAGAAGACATGCAGTTTGAACTCATCGAACCCCTTAACACTCTTTACAAGGATGAAGTTCGTGCACTTGGTACTGAACTTGGTATGCCAGACCACATCGTATGGCGCCAACCATTCCCAGGACCTGGTCTTGCTATCCGTGTCATGGGTGAAATCACTGAAGAAAAACTTGAAACTGTTCGTGAATCCGATGCGATTCTTCGTGAAGAAATTGCCAAAGCAGGTCTTGACCGCGATATCTGGCAATACTTCACTGTTAACACTGGCGTTCGTTCCGTAGGTGTTATGGGTGACGGTCGTACTTACGACTATACCATTGCCATCCGTGCTATCACTTCTATCGACGGAATGACAGCTGACTTTGCTAAAATCCCTTGGGAAGTCCTTCAAAAAATCTCAGTTCGTATCGTAAACGAAGTTGACCACGTTAACCGTATCGTCTACGATATCACAAGTAAACCACCTGCAACTGTTGAGTGGGAATAAAATGACTTGATAAAATAACGCTTGAAATTATTGATTTCAGCGTTTTTTTATATATGTAAGACAGCGTTTATAATCAAAATAACCTCTACCTCTAGACCAGTTCCAGGCAGTCTATATCAAGGAGCAAAATTTCCTAATTCAAAAAACAAAGAAAATGTAGGCGGAACTTGTGAACTCTATTTGGGTGTTAGATTAATATTAAATAATCTAGAATGAAACAGGTTCTTGTATGAAGCTCGTACTTATGTTATGATAGTTTTAAATCTATTCCTTTTGAGTAAGGAATTCATAAAGTTAGGAGAATCAAATGTCTGAAATTACAGTTTCGCGTCAAACTGGCCTTGTAGGTGTATTAATGAAGGTAAACGTTTATATCAATGGAGAATGTGTTGCCAACTTAAGCAAAGACGAAACCGTTACACTTCCGCTTCCTGAAGGACTTGATATGGTTAAGGTCTACGTAGATCAAAGAGGAGCCTTCACACGTTCTAAGGAAGTGATCGTAAAAGCTGGTCAAACAGCTATTATTAAAGGATCGGCTATGAAAACACTTCTAGGTATTTTCGGAAAAATCTTAGGTATGCCTTATCTCTCAATCGAAGTAACAGATTAAAAAGCCATCATTCGATGGCTTTTTAATGTATGCACACTAATCTTATCTTACATAAAATTATCTCTTTGAATCAATAATGATGATTACTTGTTGTTAAAATTATACGAGCAATTTTGAAATTTCCGCACTAACTTAAGGAAAGTTTCTAAGAATACTTTGTATTTGAACTCAAATCATCCTTATTGTTTTTTTTATATAGTTTATTTCCTCTTGTTTTGTCGAATATGAAAACGATAAACTATTAATCCGATTCCAAGGAGAACCAGGACTCCCAGTCCAATCATAGGATACAAAGGAAGCTTGTTGGTTTCTTTCAGTAGTGTTTCTGTATTGAGCTTGGTATCAATCGTATTAAAGCTATCTCCTGCTTTCTCAATGATATCCTGTTTTAGAGCTTTGAGGGACTTGACAAGGTTTTTATCAGATCTTAGCTGACTATTAGAAAGCTTACTAGCAAAATCAACTAATTGTTTGGTTTGTTCATCCGTTATAGCACCCTCTAATTGATAAGTTTCCAGAATCTTTTTTACCAGCTTTTGGAAATCTTTCTTCTCGAGCTTTTTATCTTGATTGCTTCCTGTTAGAGCTGCGATTTTAAGATCGATGACAGCTACATTGAGCTTATCTTCATGGAAGCCTTTTTTACGGGCACTCTCTTTATAGATCGTTGCAAGCAGGGATAATTCTTCCTGAGCAAATGTTTTGTTTTCATCAGATATGGTGCTACCATTTTGCTCAAGAGAATATGATACCGCTGCAAGAACGCTCAGGCCTGATGCTTCTGTTGGAGACGCAATCGTGATTTCGGCATGTTCTAGCCCAAGAGTGGTCAGTGCATTGCGATGCATATCCGTTGTTACTTCTGTTATATTTTGAGGAGTGACAATGTGCACGCTAATAGGCGCTTTCTTGGCTTGTTTCTGTAGTTTAACGGAGGAATAATGATCTCCGTTCTCATCAATAGTAAAACTAGTATAAGCAGAAGGATTCATGGTTTTCCATTCCTTCTCCTTTTCTTCGTTATACATCAAGAGACTGAGGGTTTGCTCGACTTGAAATTCATCCAATGATGAGCCAATGACATAGTCAGGTTGGCTATATTTTTGATCAATGACTTTCTGAATGGTTGCGTCTGCAAAAACTGCTGAAGAGCTTGCAAGGAGTGCCAACCAGCCAACAATAAAGATTCCAATAAATTTCCTGAATAGTTTCATACCTTCTCCATAACTACTTCTATCATACTAAACCTCTTTTGGACAATAAAAAGGAAGCAGGTTTTATCCCTTTGCCTCCCTTCTAGTCTATCCTTTTTATCTTAAGACTGGCTTACAGCTTCTTTAAAATCAGATGACAGTTTGCTCCATAAAAAACAAGGGATTCTTCCCTTGTTTAGAGCGACTGCTTGTATTAGAACCAGGAAAATAGTTTCATGATGAACTGATTCATTTCAACGAGACGTGAATAATAATAATTTCCTCCATTAACGTAGAGCTCTGAGCCATGTAAAAATGAAATAGGATGGAGATAAAGATAGGTCTTCCCTGTGACATTTCCAAGACTCGGTGCAACCACTTCTTTTGAGTATTTACGGGCTAATTCAAGGCTATTTTTTCCGCCATTTTTTGCTACATATTCAATGTAATCTTGTCCGAAATTATAAGCCTGAACTGCTGTCCAGGGATCAACCTCCTTCTCCTTTGCTTTTCGTAGATTCTCAGAGAGGGTTTGAATTCCTTGGCGGATACTTTCTTTGTTATTGGTGATAGAATTAGTCTGGCCTGTTGCACTTTCACTGGCCTGCATGACATCATCTTCCTTACCCTTGGTCTCTGTATAAATCATAGCAAGGATCAGATCTTCATTCGTACCGGTATCTTCCTCAGCCAGTACTTCACGCACTAAGGTACGATAAGTCATGACTTGTTTGACATCCCGGTGTATCTGATAGCCCTTGTATATGAAAAAGACGAGCAAGAGGCAAAAGAAAATTTTTATTATTCGTTTCATCATTATTTATTCTGAATGTCCTCTATATTCTTGATGAGGATCGAGTAGGTCCCATTTTCATTCTGAATGAACTCTACCGATTCGGCATCTTCGTAAACATGGTTAGGGACCAAAAGCTCAATTCCGTTTGAAAGGGAGAGTTTTTGGTTTTCAAATTTCTTCAATTGGCGGCTGGCATCAATCTCATCGAAGCGAACAGGATCTGGAATAGTCTCTTTCACCTCATCGACAAAGCTGAGTCGAGCCGTTAAGTTGTTATCGAACAAATCATTGGCTAACTTTTCAGGTGACAATTCATTCTCTTCTTCCAGTTGGTTGAAAATTGCTGATTTGACCTTGGATTGGAACTGAAAATCACCTTGTTGGAAGTTCTCAGCAATCCGTTGGGCCGTTTTTTCGATTTCCTTGATCGATTTTTTAGGTGAAATCTTGGGTTGCTCCTGGAGGAGTTTCTCAGAGAAATAGTTCAAGAAAGCGCCATTGTACTTGATTCGTTTTTCGATCAAATGGTACTTGCGGCTTTGAAGATTAATGACCAAAGCCTCATCGGCGCCTGTTCCAAAGCCAGGTAGATTGTTTTGCGTCAACTTAATCGGATTATCCACTTCCCCACCAAGATGGGTCAAGGTTTCCCGTAAGGCGATCCGAAGAAAGGCAAAATGATCCACCCCTTCTTTTGAGAATTGGATAAACACCAAATCGTTGGTCTTTTGATTCTCAGAGACGACGAATTCTTCTTTCCAGCGATTGGCTACGGCTACTGAAGTTTCTAGGAGATCATCCGTGATCATCTCAAGGAATGGATTGTCTTCCTCAAAAATGCCGGTCTTGGCCTCATCGGAATAGACCCGCTCAATCTTTTTGCGCAAGTATTCCTCAATTTTGGGGGTGATATTCAGGAATTTGTCTGCTAGATAGAGATCGGTATCATCTGGGCTAAATTGATGAATGATGGCTTTTTTTACGTAAATGTCCATAAGATGGTTTAGTCCTCGTAAAGTGGGAAGGCATCTGTCAAGGCTTTGACTTGGTTCCGCACTTCTTCTAATACAGCTGGGTTCTCTGCGTTTTTCAAGGTTTTGATCATCAGTTCAGCCACTGTACGGCTTTCCTCTACTCCAAAACCACGAGCGGTGATGGCTGCTGCACCGATCCGAATCCCACTGGTCTTGAATGGTGATAAAGTTTCGTAAGGAATGGAGTTCTTGTTGAGAGTAATGTTGACTTCGTCCAACAAGTTTTGCGCCACTTTCCCATTTTCAACGACTTTCGTCACATCGACAAGGAAAAGGTGATTCTCAGTTCCGCCTGAAATGACACGGGAATCAGGATCTTGTAAGAAGACATCCGCCATAGCCTGACTGTTTTTAATGACGTTCGCTGCATACTCTTTAAAGGCTGGATCCAGTGCTTCCTTGAAGGCTACTGCTTTAGCTGCGATGACATGCTCCAAAGGTCCTCCTTGAATACCAGGGAAGATAGCTGAATTGATCTTCTTAGCCAAGTCTTCATCATTGGTCAAAATCAAGCCACCACGAGGGCCACGAAGGGTCTTGTGAGTGGTCGTGGTCGTGATATGGGCATAAGGAACTGGACTTGGATGAAGACCCGCTGCTACCAAGCCAGCGATATGGGCCATGTCAACCATGAGCTTGGCTCCTACTGCATCCGCAATCTCACGGAATTTTGAGAAATCAATAATCTGAGAGTAGGCTGAGGCACCAGCAACGATGAGTTTTGGCTTCACTTCTTGGGCTTGTTTTAAGATGGCGTCAAAATCCAAGAGTTCTGTTTCAGGATCCACGCTGTAGGACACAAAGTTATATGTTTGCCCTGAGAAGCTTACAGAAGCTCCGTGTGTCAAATGTCCACCAGCAGCCAGATCCATCCCCATAACTGTATCGCCAGGCTCAATCAAGGCCATATAGGCGGCGCAGTTGGCCTGACTTCCTGAATGCGGTTGAACATTAGCGTACTTAGCTCCAAAGATTTCCTTAGCACGTTCGATGGCTAAGCTTTCAACCACATCGACCACATCTGTCCCGCCGTAGTAACGACGACCAGGGTAGCCTTCGGCATATTTATTGGTCAGAATAGATCCTTGAGCTGCCATAACCGCCTTAGAGACGACATTCTCAGAAGCAATCAACTCAATATTGTTTTGTTGACGTTCTTCTTCCTTGGAGATGGCATTCCATAGATCAGCATCATAGGCTTTGTAATCTTCTTTGTCAAAAATCATAGATCTACTCCTTTAAAAAAATTTAATAAAACGTTTTTGTAGCTTATCACAGCTATAATCGACATGCTCGTAAAAAGCATGAGCCTCAGTGCGGTAGTCAGCAGAGTTTAAGCGAATAAAAGCGTATCCTCTTCGTTTTGCTTCTTCTTCTAATCCTTGAAGCAAAATTTTCCCGATGCCTTTCCCTTGCTGATCTGGTAAAACAGCAAGAGCCAGAACATTAAAACCAGGTTCTGAGTAGAGGGATTGGTAAACTTCGGCATGAACATAACCAAGTAGTTGATGCGACTTAACATCTTCAAACCCGATGAAAAAATGGTGGGAATCCTGGATCAATTTAGCTAGTTGCCGGGCTGTTTTCTCAGTAGAAAAAGAGTAGCCTAATGCTTGCTCGTTAATCTGACTTAAAGACTCCACATCCGTTGATAAAAGGTTACGTAACATCTTCTTCCTCCCAGAAAGGAAACTCTGGTACACGCTCAAGGATCTCCGAACGTGTAATAGCACCCTGACGCAAGATTCGGGCTTTAGAACCCGAAAGGTCTAGAATAGTTGAGTCTTGTCCAGTTAGAAAGCTATCGTCTTCGAGTCCTAAAACACCATGGCCAAGTTCCTTAAGAATTTGCTGGCACTGGGTTCCACTAGCTTTCCCTGAGAGATTGGCAGAAGGTCCAATCAAGGGACCTGTTTTACGAATTAATTCCAATGTCTTTGGATGAGCTGGCATCCGAAAGCCAACCGTAGCCATCCTAGAATTGATCCAGCTTGGGACTTCTTCATTAGCCTCAAGGATGATGGTTAAAGGACCTGGTAAAAAACTTGCAATCAATTTGGATAGGTAGGGTGGTTGATTTTTCGAATAAAATCGAATTTCTGCTTCACTGGAAATATTGAGGTTCATAGCCTTCTCGCGAGGGCGCTGCTTTAGAGCATATACCTGATCAACTGCTGCTTCATCCAAAGCTTTAGCAAAGAGGCCATAGACGGTTTCTGTCGGTAAGACAACTGCGTGACCAGCCTCTAATTCTTTTTCAAATAGATCCATTGTCTACTACTACCATTCTATCTTGTCCAAATTGGTCTTTCAGAACGCGAACGCGTTTGTTGGGAAATGCCTCTTGAAAGAGTTCTTTTACTTTAGCTCCTTGCTTATAGCCGATTTCTAGATAAGCCTTTCCATCTGCTGTTAAAACACTTGGTGCCTGTTGGGCAATCTTTTCGTAGACGGCATATCCATCACGATCCGCAAAAAGAGCTAAGTGGGGTTCAGAGGCTAGTACGTTGGCTCCAACCTCTTCTACATCATCCCGAGAGATATAGGGAGGGTTGGACACAATCAGGTCATAAGGTCCTGATAACTGATCCAGAACATCTGAAGACTTGAAGGAAACATTTGCTTCTAACTGATTAGCATTTTCTTGAGCAAGGGATAAAGCTTCTTCTGATACATCGCTAGCTTGAACCTGCCAGTTAGGTCTAGCAAGGGCTAAGCTAATGGCGATGGCACCACTACCTGTTCCGATATCTAGAACTCGTAAGGCTTCCTCATCGTTTTCCTCCAGTATGAGATCCACCAACTCCTCTGTCTCTGGTCGTGGGATCAGCACGCGCTTGTCAACTGTAAAAACATGGCCACAGAATTCTGCGCTGCCAATAATATACTGGGCAGGGAAGTGATGTTTCAACTGCTCAAAGATGGATTCAAGCAAGTCCTGGTCCTCTGCTTCCACTTCTTTTTGCAAGGCAAGGACAAAGTCTGTAAAGGTCCAGTTTTTTAAAGCTCGATACGCGAAGGAGAGGCTTTCTGCTTCCTCTCCAACGGCTATTAATGCTTCTTCATACTGAGCTAATAATGGTCCCAACAACATTATTTGTTCAACTCTTCTAGTTTTTGTGTTTGGTCATACAAGACCAAAGCATCGACCACTTCGTCCAGTTTACCAGATAAGATAGTATCCAATTTTTGAAGGGTCAAGCCAATCCGGTGATCGGTCACACGGTTTTGAGGGAAGTTATAAGTCCGGATCCGCTCTGAACGGTCACCAGTACCGATAGTGGACTTCCGCTCAGCGTCTTGCTCGTCTTGGGCAATCTGAGCAAAGTGGTCAGCCACACGCGCACGGATAATCTTCATGGCTTTTTCACGGTTCTTCTGTTGAGTCCGTTCTTCCTGCATCTCTACCTTGATATTGGTCGGCAAGTGGACGATACGAACGGCTGTTGCGACCTTGTTGACGTTCTGTCCACCCGCACCAGATGCGTGGTAGATGTCAATCCGAAGGTCTTTTGGATCAATGTCGTACTCGACTTCTTCGATTTCTGGCATGACCAGAACGGTTGCTGTAGAGGTATGGACACGACCTTGGCTTTCAGTCACAGGAACGCGTTGTACCCGGTGGGCACCAGATTCATACTTGAGTTTCGAGTAGACTGATTGACCAGAAACCATGGCTACGACTTCTTTGATCCCACCAACGCCATTGTAGGAAGCTTCCATGACTTCAAAACGCCAGCCTTGGCTTTCTGCGTATTTTTGGTACATCTGCAAGAGGTCACCAGCAAACAACTGAGCTTCGTCTCCTCCTGCTGCCCCACGGATTTCCAAGATAATATTCTTGTCATCGTTTGGATCTTTTGGAAGAAGTAAGATCTTCAGTTTTTCTTCGTACTCTTCTTTTTCAGCCTTAGCATCTTTTAGCTCTTGCTTAGCCATTTCTTCCAAGTCCGCATCGCCGCCTGCTTCCTTGATCATTTCTTCAGCATCGACGATATTTTGAAGGACTTGTTTGTATTCACGGTATGCAGTCACCGTATCACGAGTGGAAGCTTCTTCTTTTGAAAGCTCCATAAAGCGTTTGGTATCAGAGACCACATCTGGGTCACTCAACAATTCTCCTAACTCTTCATAACGGTCTTCTACAGCTTGTAGTTGATCATAGATATTCATGTTTGCTCCTTAAGATTTCTTTTCTTGCTTAATATCTGGATTAAAATAATGCTTGCGGCAAACCGAGATATAGGTCTCGTGTCCACCGATCTGAATCTGCTCTCCATCGTAGACGGGTTTTCCCGCTTGGGTACGCAAGACCATAGTCGCCTTGCGGGAACAGTATTGGCAGATAGTTTTGATTTCCTCAATCTTGTCCGCTAACAAGAGGAGGTGTTTGGAACCTTCAAAGAGTTCATTTCGGAAATCATTTTTGAGGCCAAAAGCCATCACCGGCACATCCAGTTCATCAACAACCCTAGCCAAGTCATAGACATGGTGGCGTTTCAAAAACTGAGCTTCATCGATCAAGACACAATAGGGTTTCTCTTCCAAACTTTGGATATAACCGAAGATATCTGTCTCATCTTCAATGGCCATAGCTTCTCGTTTCATACCGATCCGGCTAGAAACTACTCCAACTCCATCTCGTGTATCGATTGCCGAGGTCATGATGACGACGCTCTTGCCTTGCTCTTCATAATTATGGGCCACCTTCAAGATTTCAATGGTTTTCCCTGAGTTCATGGTCCCATATTTATAATATAATTGTGCCATTTTCCTTCTGTTCTCTCTAAAATGTGTTTCATTATATTATAACACGGGCAGTAAATTAGGGCAACTTATAGAGAGGTTCACCATTGGATGATGGACTATGGACGTAGAGTTCTACGAAGCCTTGTTTTTCCTGTTTGCACTAGCAAAAATTTCACTCTGTTGCCACTTCATTTTTGTTATTTGAGAATAAAAAAAGCGTCTATCATTTCCCTGACAAAATGACAAACGCATAGTGAGAGACCACTTCTCACAAATTAATTATACCATAATAAGTGAAGTTATGTAAGTAGGTAGTACTAAATATTGGTAAAAAATTTTTATATGGTTATTAAACTTATACTCGCAACATCTACATAGACTCCTCCTTTTCATATAAAATGTGATAAAATAAGGTTAAGATTTATAAAGGAGGTGGCGCAATGCCATTTGTACGTATTGATTTATTCGAAGGGCGCACCTTGGAGCAAAAGAAAGCTTTGGCCAAGGAAGTAACCGAGGCTGTCGTTCGGAATACAGGTGCTCCGCAATCTGCTGTTCATGTCATTATCAATGATATGCCTGAAGGAACCTACTTCCCTCAAGGTGAAATGCGCACTAAATAAGAGAGTGGGACAGAAATCGGTAATTCGTTAGAATTCGATTTCGTTGTCCCACCTCCGCACAGTTGAGTAGGGCTGTAAAAGCTGATGAAATCAGCGTAGGAGAGCCCACTCAACCACTGCGTTTTGCTCGATAATCCAAAGGCAATTGAGAGGCTAGGACTTTTGTCCCAGCCTCTTTTAGGAATTTTGGTATTTCTTTTGTATCTGCCATAGTCGAAGTTGGTAGCAGATTCCACTCACGACAAGGCTAGAAATGAGGCCAATCCAATAAGCATAGGGACCGAGGTCAGTCACATGATCAAGGAAAATCCCTAGAGGAATAGAGATACTCCAATAACTAAAGACTCCTAATAAGAAAGGAACGGTTGTATCCTTATAGCCTCGCAAAATTCCTTGTAGGGGGGCTGCAAAGGTATCGGCTACTTGGAAAAAGAGACTAAAGGTCATGAATATAGCTGTTTGCTGAACAAAGATTGGATCCTTGCCATACAATCCAGCCAGTTGGTAGCGGAATGTATATAGAAAGACAAGGGTAATAATCGCAAAGCCAAAGGCTGTCAATCGTCCCAAACGGCAATATTGTTTCACTACCTCCGGTCTTCCGGCTCCTAGTTCGTAAGATACAATAATGGCCATGGTGCTTGAGATACTAACTGGGAAAGCATACATCATGTTTGAAAAGTTCATAGCAGATTGGTGACTAGCAATGGTGAGTGATGGGAATTTTGCCATGAGCAGTCCAACAAGTGAGAAGATAATGACTTCAGCAAAAACAATTCCCCCGATTGGAAGGCCAAGGTGCAATACTTCTTTGACCCCTTTAAGATCATAAGGTTGTGGCTTCCACAATTGATAAGGAGTTACCTTGGGATGCTTGCATAAGATCAAAACTGCAATAATTAGTAGAACCCAGTAGGCCAGAGAGGTCCCCAGGCCTGCTCCTGCTCCTCCCATCTCTGGAACACCAAAGGCTCCATAGATAAGGACATAGTTAAAACAGGCATTCAAAGGCAAGAGCAAGAGCATTAAGTACATCGATAGACGCGTCATTCCCAACGTATCCAGGAAGGTTCGCACGATACTAAAGAGCAACAAGGGTAGGATTCCTAGAGAAAGGAAATATAAGTAGCGAATGGCTATCTGAGCAACAACATCTTCTAAGCCGATCTGCTTGAGTATGATTGGCGCAATCCCCCAGACAAAGCCTATTAAGAGAACAGCCATACCAAATGACATATAAAGAAATTGATAAAAATCGCTAGCAATCCGATCTTTGTCTCCCTTGCCTAGGTGATGCCCGACAATCGGCGTTAGGGCAGAGACAATTCCTGTCAGGAAAGTAAAAAAGGGATTCCATAGACTCGTAGCCGTAGAAACACCAGCCAAATCAAGGGTACGATACTGACCAGTCATGGCTGTATCTACAAAACTAGCAGAGTAGTTAGCAAGTTGATAGACCAGAAGAGGGATAAATAGACTGATAAACAAGCGCAAGCGCTCTTTAAAATGATGGGTTAGATACATGGTAGGACTCTCTTCTTATCAAGTTAAATTTTTCTCTTACCACTCTACTATATGTCTCCTTAAATGTCAAAAAAATTAAAAAACTGAAGATCTAACAGATCCTCAGTTTATTTAGATTATTTTTTGTTGCGGTTCAAGATGGCGTTGAGAATAATTGCCAATACGCTGGCAACAACAATTCCGTTTGCAAAGAACATTTTAAAGGCGCTTGGTAGGCCATTAAAGAGGGTGCTGTTGTTTAACCCTACCCCTGCTGCAATTGATACAGCTGCGATGAGGAAATTGTGCTCATTGTGTTCGAAATCAACACGCGCGAGGATCTGCATCCCTTGAATAGACACGAAACCAAACATGACTAACATGGCTCCACCAAGTACTGGGCTTGGAATGATTTGCGCTAAAGCTCCAAACTTAGGAAGAAGACCCAGAAGAACGAGAAAACCAGCTGCGTAGTAGATTGGAAGACGGGTCTTGATACCAGACAATTTCACCAAGCCGACGTTTTGTGAGAACCCTGTGTATGGGAAGGTATTGAAGATACCGCCGAGAAGGACGGCCAACCCTTCAGCACGGTAGCCATTGCGGAGGCGCGTGCTATCAATTGGATCTTTTGTAATATCTGAAAGAGCAAGATAAACACCAGTTGATTCTACCATTGATACAGTTGCGATGATACACATCATGACGATTGAAGTGATTTCAAACTTAGGAGCTCCAAAGAAGAAGGGTGTTGGAACGTGAAGGACTGGAGCTTGTTCTACAGGAGTGAAGTCTACCAAGCCCATAGAAGCTGCGATAGCTGTTCCTACAATCAACCCAATCAAAATAGAAATAGATTTGATAAAGCCAGTTGTATAGATGTTGACCACCAGAATGATGAGGATGGTGATTACGGCCAAGATCAGACTTTGAACTGTTGGTTCTTCAGCATTGTTCCCCATATTCCCAATCGCTACTGGAATCAACGTCAAACCAATGGTTGTAATGACAGATCCCGTTACAATGGATGGGAAAAGGTTAGCAATTTTAGAGAAGAAACCTGAGACCAGAACCACATAAATCCCGGAAACAATCAAGGCACCAAACATGGCCCCACTACCATGGCTAGCCCCAATCATGCTGAGAGGTGCCACAGACTGGAAGGCAACCCCGAGGACGACCGGAAGACCAATCCCGAAGTATTTGTTTAATTGCAATTGCAGGAAGGTGGCTACCCCACACATAAAGATATCTGTAGAGATGAGATAGGTCAATTGCTGGGCATTATAACCCAAAGCTCCCGCAATCATGATCGGTACTAAAATAGAGCCCGAATACATGGCCAATAGGTGCTGCAAGCCTAGAATGGCTGCCTGTGAATGGTTTTCTTGTTTTTGCATTAGATGTCTGCCTCCTTAAATACAACCTGACCATTATCAAAACGGTCCAAACGAGCAAGTGAAACAACTGGGTAGCCGAGTTCTTCTAGCAGTCCACGGCCATCTTGGAAGGATTTCTCGATGACGATACCGACTGCTTCTACAATCGCACCCGCTTGTTCGATAATCTGGATCAAGCCTTTAGCAGCTTGGCCATTTGCCAGAAAGTCATCGATGATTAAAACGCGATCATCAGGTGTTAAAAACTTGCTAGCAATGGAAACCGTACTGGTTACTTGCTTGGTAAAGGAATAGACTTCTGCTGTCAAAATCCCTTCATTCATGGTAATATTCTTGGCTTTTTTGGCAAAGATCATGGGAAGTTCCAAAGCTTCTGCCACATAGAGGGCAGGGGCAATTCCTGAAGCTTCAATGGTCACAACCTTGGTCAGACCAGCATCTTTAAAGCGTTCCGCAAAAGCCTTCCCAATTTCTTTCATCAACTGGTAATCCACTTGGTGGGTCAAGAAGGAATCGACCTTGAGGATGTTTTCTCCCAGGACATTTCCGTCTTTCAGTATGCGTTCTTCTAATAATTTCATGTTTTCTCCTAAACAGTTTAGAACAAAAAATAGAGACTTACCAAGTAAGCCTCTACAGAATCCAAGTATCCCTGGATCAATCTAAGACTTACTTATTGTTAGGTGTTCCGGCACCTTGTAGAGACCTTGCGCCAATCCGCAAGATAAATAAGTAATTGTAGTTTTAATGAGAGTCACCATTCCAGATAGAATTCTTAACGATGACATAATCGACATGCTTGAGATCAGCAACCTTGCGGCCTCCAGCATAGGAAAT
Source organism: Streptococcus sp. 343_SSPC (assembly GCF_001072385.1). Lineage (NCBI taxonomy): Bacteria > Bacillati > Bacillota > Bacilli > Lactobacillales > Streptococcaceae > Streptococcus > Streptococcus sp. 343_SSPC. The sequence goes on from NZ_JVKU01000016.1 coordinate 124,048, forward strand.
AGAGCTTTGCAAGTCTTGCTCCATCTCTGTCAAGGTATCTTGCAGATGACCTTTGGCTGGTAGGAGAATTTTCTTGCCTTCAACATTTTTATAAGCCCCTTTTTGGTACTCGGAAGCAGATCCGTAATACTCCTTAAAAGATTCTCCATCTACTTCAACCGTTTTCCCTGGGCTTTCAATGTGACCTGCAAAGAGAGAACCAATCATGACCATGCTAGCACCAAAACGAATAGATTTAGCGATATCTCCATGGGTCCGAATTCCACCATCAGCAATAATGGGCTTGCGAGCTGCTTTTGAACACCAACGAAGGGCAGCTAACTGCCAACCACCAGTACCAAAGCCAGTCTTCACTTTTGTGATGCAGACCTTACCAGGACCGATCCCGACCTTAGTAGCATCTGCTCCAGCGTTTTCCAATTCACGAACAGCTTCTGGAGTTCCGACATTTCCTGCTATGACAAAGGTATCTGGTAATTCCTTCTTGATATGCTGGATCATTTGGATGACACTATCTGAGTGACCGTGAGCGATGTCGATGGTGATGTATTCAGGTGCATCGTCCTTGAGTTGAGTCACAAAATCGTACTCATAATCTTTCACTCCAACTGAGATGGAAGCAATCAAGCCCTGATCGTGCATCCGTTTGATAAAGGGAATGCGACCAGCTTCGTCAAAGCGGTGCATAATGTAAAAATAGCCCCCTTTAGCCAGTTGTTCGGCCACATCTTCATCCAGGATGGTCTGCATGTTGGCAGGTACGACTGGTAGCTTGAAGGTGTGCTTACCAAACTGAACTGTCGTGTCTGCTTCTGCACGACTTTTGATAATACACTTGTTAGGGATTAGTTGAATATCTTCGTAATCAAAGATTGGAAATTCGTTTAACATACGGATTGAAATCTCGTTTCTAAATTTTAAATCGTGATGGATCATCACTTCGTCTTCCGACGTTTCCATTCAAGATTATAACAAAGATACGGAGGCGATTCAAATAGAATGCTGATTATATAAATAATGTTCGGAAATTACTAGACTATTGTATAGAACAACTTCTATATATGAGTTATTTATGAACAAATTTAAATCCAATTGATGATTTCTTTACTGACAAGCTCGGGAACTGCTGTATAAAAATCATGGCCTAGATCCTTTAAGAGCACCTTCTTAATAGAAGGATCTAAATTTTCAAGTGCACTAGCTCTCCATTCAGGCTCATCCTGGTATTTAGGACCGATAAACAAGGCCTTGGTATCCGTTAGTGGAGTTTGAAAAGATCCGAGCTCCCGTCTGACTCTTAACAAGGAAAGAACCGCTTGCGAATCCAAATCCAGTTCATAGTGATGGAGGTCAGGATTCCAACGATAACTGGATTGGATGGCCTTTATAGTCGTTGGCGAAGGATTGTCAGTATCTCCAAGTTCACTTGCAACAGCTTCCTCTAGAGATGGAAATACCTGTTGCTTCAGATAGGCGAGTGTCTCTTCGATTTCCTGCTCTAGTGGTAAGATCTGGTCCATGTCAAGATAGCCACCATCTAGCAGAACCAGATTGGTAATTTGAGGCATATTGGATGCTAGGTATCGCGCCAAATCTCCACCCAGTGAATGGGCAATGATACAAGTATTTTCGATAGAATCCGCATGGGCTTCAAACCAATCTACTAAATCTTGGGAAGATTCCAGCTTTACCTTATAGGTATCTAGATAGGTAATGGGGTATGGAAAGCAGTGAGCAAATTCGCTTATATGATTTTCGTTACTTCCGAGTCCTCCCATAAAGTAAAACTTCACTCTTTCACCTCTATTTCCTTAATGATTCTGGCAGGATTACCAGCTAGGACTACGTTATCCCCGAAGGATTTGGTCACCACTGCTCCTGCTCCAACGACGACATTATCGCCTAAGGTCACGCCTGGAAGGATGATAGCTCCACCACCCGCCCAGAAGTTATCTCCAATCGTTATTGGAGCTCCATATTCCTTTCCTGCATTCCGCTCGTGTGGATCTAATGGATGGAGAGGGGTGAGAAATTGGCAATTGGGGCCAATCATGGCGTTCTTTCCAATCCTGATCGGGCAGACATCCAGCATGGTTAGGTTCCAGTTGGCATAAAAATTCTCACCCAAGTGGATATTAACCCCATAGTCACAAGCCAAGAAGGGGTGCAAGGATAGATTTTCTCCAGTGGACCCGAACCAACTTTTTATGAGTTGACTCCGCTTCTCCCCGTCTGCTTCTTGGTTAAAGGCAAATTGCTTGGCCCGAGCTTCTTGTGCCAAATTCCTTAATTCTGGATCCATGGGACTGTAAAACTCACCAGCAATCATCTTTTCATATTCCGTTTTCATTTTCATCTCCCATTCTATAGTAAAAAACCACTCATTGTGAGTGGGCTTGTTTATCTCTTAATGGTACATCAGGTAGCCATCGAAGAGCTCAAATATTTTTCCTATCGCTCGGAAAACAAGAGCCGCAACAAGGGCAACCAGCAAGAAGTAAGCTACAGCAAAAATCACACTAATGATCATCATGACACACTCCTTTTTAATGTACTTTTTCCACCCTCTATTATACTCCTGGCCAAATTTAGATTCAAGGAAAACGCTAACAAATTTTGATTTGTTTTCAATTTGTAATTTACAAAAATTTTCAGACGGTTCAATAATAACAAAAAGCAGGATTCTTACTCAGATATCGTTTTAACGATCTACTCCTGCTTTTGCTATTATTGAAAATGAAAGAACAAAAGATAGTTTTGTCAGAAAATATCATGAAAGGCAAGCTGTTATTCTTCAGTCTTACCAGTCTTTTCTTTGTCCTCTTCTTTTTCAGTAGCACCATTGTTGACGGCTGACTTGAATTCAGAGAACATTTTTCCAAGCGAGTGTCCTAACTCAGGCAAACGCTTTGGTCCAAAGATTAAGAGGGCTCCCAGGATGATAATAATCAGTCCTGGTGCACCGATATCACGTAAAATTCCCATAATTTATCTCCTTTTTTGTATACGGTTATAGATGATGCGACTAATGCCCAGACTCACTTCATAGAGCAAGATCAGGGGCACGGTCATTGCTAAATCACTGATAAAATCAGCTGGCGTTAGGACGACTGCCAGTACCAGCAATAGAAAGTAGGCTATCCGACGATAGCGCCTTAACCAGTCTGGCGTTAAGATATGAATCGAAGTCAAAAAGGCTACAAGGACCGGCAATTCAAACAAGACACCCAAAGGCACTGTCGTATGAAAGATGAAGGCCAAGTAGTTCTGTGCCGTTAACTGGATGGTAAACTGGCCTTGTCCTAACTTCAAGAGCACCTCGAGAATAGCTGGACTAACCAGATAATAGCCGAAGAGTAAGCCTAGCAAGAAACAAATCAAACTGGCCGGCACATAGAGCAGAATAGCTCCAGCTTCTCCTTTTCTCAAAGCTGGTTTTACAAATTGCCAGACTTGAAAGAGGGTGAAGGGCAGGGTGATGGTAAAGGCTATTAAGCTCGCCAACTGAAGGTAGATGCTTAAAATGTCATTAGGGCCAAGGACCAAGAGTTTCTCTCGAAATCCAGCCGTCAAAAAGGCATAAAGCTGATCAGAAAACAAGAGGGCTCCACAAAAGACAACGAAAAAACAAAGGATACAAGCGATGAAGCGTCGTCTAAACTCGCTTAGATGCTCTACAATAGTGAGCTTACTATCTTCATTTTTCATGCTGCTTCACCGTTACAATCACGACAATAAGAACGAATAGAACTTGGCAAGCAAGAACTTCCCAGCTCGGATAGATCCCCGCCCAATCGATGGTCGGGAAATTATTCAAGATATGATTGGGAAGCATATTGGTTAATTGGAGCGCGTGCAGGCTCACCCCTAGCATCTTAAAGGCCAGGGCATAGATCATCCAAGTCAAGATGAAGAAAATCTTATGTGGCTTGACCAGATGGCTTGCCTTGGTCATGAGAATGGCAAGAATGGCTAAAACTGCAAGTGCCAAGCCGATCCCTAGGAAGAAATTAAAGGAGCGAATACGAGGGAGGATCCCCACATAGAAAAGGATAGTCTCAGCCCCCTCACGGAAGACAGCTAAGAAACTGAGGGCAAACATAGAAATGAAACTTCCAGTTGCTGTCACAGCCTTCATCTGACTTTCCATGAATTGGTTCCATTTTTGAACGGAGGACTTACGATGTAGCCAAATCCCAATGACAATCATCATGCCTACTGCGATAATCCCTACTGCCCCTTCGATCACCTCACGGTTGGAAGCTGAGGTCACCGCTGGGAATAAGAATTGAAGAGCGACTGCAATGGCTGCACTGGCTAGAATACCCAGAAGAGCCCCTGCATAGACCCATTTCAAGCCTTTGATCAATTTAGCTGACTTGAGAACTGTCACCAAAGCCATGATAATCAAGAGTGCTTCAACTCCCTCGCGTAAGAGGATCAACATAGCGTCAACCGCCGAATAAGAAGCGGTGGTATCAATAGCAGACAGATCACTAATCAGAGCTTCCAGTTGCTTTTGATACTTGCTTTCCTTCCCCTTAACCATAATGACTGGACTTTGACTTTCCACTCGGGTATAGAGAGCTGGATTGGTCGTGCTGACATCGCCTTCGATCGTTGGCCAAATGGTAATGAACTCCTTCATGACTTTGCTAGCTTGGCTAGTGTCATTGGCTTGGAAGAGACTCAGAGCTTTCTTAAGAAGCTTGATCCCATCTGAAAGAGTCAGATTGGAGCTAGTCTCCTCAATCTTTTCACCACTGATAAATTGATCCAGTACATTCTTTAAGTCGTTGTACGAAGATTGGATAGAGTCAAAGTTTGTAGGCTCTGTTTCGATGGCACTTCTCAAGAAGGAAATGGCTGTTTCTACCTTTCCGTAATAGGCGGTACTGTGATCTCTGACAACCGCTTCATTCCGGGTCCAGGTATTGTTTAAATCGGCATAAGCCTTTCGTGTCGCTTGGAGATCCTTTGCTGTGATCGCCTCTTGTAGCTTCTCAAAGTAAGGTTGCAAGCGAGTTTCTAGCTTCTCTTTTTCAGCATCCAGATCGACTGGATTTTGCTCTTTTTCAAAGGCTAGCAAGGAAGTGGAGACGGTCACCAACTGCTTTTCTGTGATCTCTCCTTCCAAGTCCAGACTCTTCTGGACCTCTTTTCCTGCTTTGGAATCATGATTGGCCTTCTTTAGAAACTCTTCTTTTATCTCTGCGACAAGAATGTGAGCCTTTTCTTGATCCTTATCCCGAACTGCTGTCGTTGCATCCGTGATTTTGATAAAGAGATCACTATAAGACTCAGCTTGGACAGGGGATACGTTGAAAAAGAGGCAGGCTACAAAGACAACTAATAATTTATTCAAATAAGTCTTGACCAATGTATCCTCCTTCCTTCACACCTCCGAAGCAGGCAAAGAGGCCACTGCCAATATGGGTCACATATTCATTCATCTTATCGTCTGCCCCAAGATTGGTTTGAATTTTCACAAAGCGGTCTGGATCCTTTTGAAAGGCAATAAATAGCAATCCTGCATCAAACTGCCCTGTTTTCGGATCAATCCCATCAGAGTAAGAATAAGAGCGTCGCAAAATTGGCAGATCCACTTCTTTAGCCAAACGGACATGTGAGTCAACTGGTAAGAGGGAGAGGTCCACTTCGTCAAACTCGTTTTGCTTTCCAAATGGTGCGCCACTTTCTTTATAGCGTCCAAAGGTATTTTCTTGCTCCTGCAGGTTGGTACGATCCCAGGTCTCTAAATGCATGATAATCCGGCGGACAGCCATGTAAGAGCCGTTTTTCATCCAGTCTTGACTATCAGCCCAGACGACCTTATCGAAATCTTTCTCTGTCGTGACATTGGCAGTTCCATCCTTAAAGCCAAAGAGGTTCCGGGGCGTTTCCATACGATCCCCAATAGCAGCAAATCCTGATTGGCTCCACTTCATGGTCACCTTATTGCGTCCTTTACGAATCAGATTGCGGACAGCATGAAAGGCCACCTGCTCATCATCTGCACATGCTTGGATAACGATATCACCACCCGTATACTGCTCTCTCAACTGTTCCTTAGGAAAAGCTGGCAGATCCCGGAAGAGTTTGGGACGTTTCTTTTCAAGGCCTAGTTTGGTCAAAAAGCTAGCCGAAACACCAAAGGTTAGGGTGAGGCGGTAAGGATTTAGTCCGACTGTTTCCCCAGTATCACTTGGAGGCAAGAGAGCGTTGGATCCATCTTTTTTGACCAGTTCTCCATTGACTAATTTCTGGCTATAATCTGTCCAATCTTTAAACAACTGAATCAATTCGTTTTTATCTGTCGTCCGGAGATCGAGCACCACAAAATAGATATTCTTCTGCATGGGGGTGGTAATTCCAGCCTGATGCTTGCCGTAAAAGCTAATTTCTTCTTGACCGTCTGCGATATTTTTGGAGCCTTGCTCCTTATTAGCGAAAAAAGCAGAAGCACCGGATAGACCAAGTGCTAAGCCTGCTCCCCCAATACCTGCTTTTTTCAGAAATTCGCGACGATCCATCTTCTTTTCAAAAAATTTTTCGTCTTTTGTCATTGTTATTTACCGTTTAAAATGATTCCCATTTGAGAGAGTGGTTCTCCCAATTTTGTAACTGCTTCTGCTAGTTCTTTGGTATCTTCTTCTGTTAGGTCTGTATATGATTTATAGTTGGAATCATCAGTCATATGTTTGTCTAACAAGTCATTCACCGCCTTGAATTCTGTTTCAAGGGTTTTCACTAGTTTGGCATCCTTCTTCTCAATGAGAGGTTTGAAGAGAGCAAAGATCTTCTCAGCCCCTTCGATATTGGCACGGAAGTCATAGAGATCTGTATGAGAGAAGATTTCTTCTTCCCCAGTGATCTTTTGTGTCGCCACTTCATTCAAGAGGTCAACCGCACCTGTCAACATCAAATCTGGCGTTACTTCTACTGTCGCAATCTTAGCTTTCAACTCTTTGATATCATTTACCAATTGATCTGCATATTTTTCAGTGCCTTCGGTTGTATTTTGTTCCCAGAGGATGCGTTCGATACGGTGGAAGCCTGACCATCCTTCTTCTGATTTGTTTTCATCGACATAGTCAACCAAACGGAAGTCAATCTTGACATCAGACTCCCCAAAGCTTTCAGCGATTGGTTCAGAGCGTTCATAAGACATCCGAATCAAAGGATAAACCTTCTTAGCTTCTTCTAAATCACCACTTTTGAGGACTCTTTGAAATTCCTCTGTATCTTTTAACAACTGATCAATTTGTCCTTGCACAAACTCCTTGTATTCACTTGTCGCCTGGTCCAAGGCTTTTTGGTCCTCTTTAGACAATTTCACTGTCGAAGAGGAACTATTTGTAGTTGTATTTTTTGAAGATGTATTGGCACAGCCTGCTAATAAAGCGACTGATAAGAGTGCTACTGCAAGTTTTTTCATGAGAATTTCTCCTGGATTCGTTTTTTACGTGGTCTATTATAGCAAAGATTTTCTCATTTTTCAACAATTGTCAGAAAACTTTAATAAAATGAATTAAAGGAGTAATTCTTTCACCCGGCCGATATCTGTCTCTTTTACCACGAGGTAGATGCTATCTCCTAGATAGAGGCGGGTACTACCATGCACCGTACTGTTTTTTCCATTATGCTGATGAGTTGTGATTAGGAGGTCTCTCGGTAGATCTAAATCTCGAACCTGACGGCCTGCTAGTTTCTCTGATACAGGAATTTCGATCAGGGTTAAGACATCTGAACCGCTGGTCTCCTCAGGCATCAATTGCTCCAGCATAGCCTCGTAGACAGGGGCCCCTTTTAGCAGATCCATAGTAATGTAAGCTGTCAAAGTCACCAAGCCAATCGGCATCAAGGTTCGTATATCTCCTACCATTTCAGTCACTAGAATCATGGCTGTCAAGGGCGCTTTTGAAATGGCACTGAAATAACCACTCATTCCTAAAATGACAAACAAGGGAAGTTGATTAGAATGTATGAGACCAAACTTTAATAAAACAGCCGCAACCAAGGCTCCTAAAACAGATCCAAGAGCTAGAATCGGAAGAAAGATGCCACCAGGAAGACCACTACCGTAACTAATCATGCTCCAAATAAATCGTATCGCAAAATAGAAGATCAGCATCTGGATACTAAGAGGGACATGCGCTAAGTTCAAAACCAACTGATTTCCACCACCCAATAAGTGAGGGAAATAATAACCGATCGGTAGGATCAAAAGAAAGGCAAAGAGTGGATAGTAAGGAGCAGTCACCTTGAAACAGCTACCAAGCTTTTGATATAGCCGACCAATATTTAAAACAGCAACTTCATAGAAATAACCAGTTAGGCCCAGAAAAATTCCCATGACTAAGAAAATCCAATAGCTGGATAAATCGATATGGGGAATATGATCTGGCATATTTAATACAGGTGTTTGACCGAAAATATTGAGGGAGACAAAGTTTGCGACCAAACTCGCAGCCAAGGTCGATACCCAGAAGACACGAGAAAAATGATGGTAGACTTCTTCTACTACAAAGAGTAGACCAGCGATCGGAGCGTTAAAGGCTGCTGCCAAACCTGCTGCGGCACCGCTGGCAATCAAGGCTCTTTCTTCTACAGGACTAAGTGCAAGTTTCTTAGCCAGCCCCTTTCCTCCCATGGCGCCAAGTTGGATACTGGGTCCTTCACGCCCCAACATCAGACCACTAGCAATTGCTAAAATCCCTAAAATGTACTTCTGCCAAAGCGTAGCCCACCAGTCTATCTGTAGCAGTCCTTTTAATTCTGCTTCTACTTGAGGAATACCAGATCCTTTAACGTTTTTGTTCTTTTTGATGAGCTGTCTAGCTAGCAAAATAATAAAAAGATACATCGAAAGGATGATGATCCAATTGATCGGACTTCTTCCAAGATCCTTATACAATCCTTGTACAATATGAAAGAGATGCTCAATAAAAAATCGAAAACTCGAGACAATCGCGCCGACTACAAGCCCTACTAAAACACCTCTGCTAACCTGAGACAAAATAGATCTCGAGGTCGATTGAAATTCTCTTTGGATTTGCTGACTTTGTTTCATAAATTCTCTTCAACTCCCAGATTTCTTGCTTTTATTATACTATTTTTCACAGCTCTTGAGTAAGACAACAGCAAAAAAACGCCCAAATGAGCGTTTCTATAGAATACATTATTTAGCAGTAAGTGCTGCCATAGTAATGTAGTTGTATGGTTTGTTGAAGTGTGGCAAGAAGAATAGATCTGTCAATGCCAATTTTTCAATTGTAACGTGCTCTTGGATTGCCAATGAGAACATGTGGATACCCATTGAGATTGCAGCGTCACGTGATACCATTTGAGCACCAAGGATTTCACGGCTATCTTGATCATAAACGATCTTGATGGCAACTTCATGGTTGTCATGTTTGATAAATTCTGGTTTTTGAAGGTCGTTGAAGCCAGTTTCAACAGCGTTGTAGCCTGCTGCTTTTGCTTTTTCAAGAGTCAAACCAGTTGAAACCATGTGAAGACCATAGATAGAGATACCATTTGATCCTTGCACACCGATTCCTTCAAGCTCATGTCCACAAGCGTTGTAAGCACCTACGATACCAGTACGTACCGCATTTGATGCAAGAGCGATGTAGCTAGTGTCTTTACGAGCGTTGTCATATACAGTCGCACAGTCACCAACAGCGTATACACCTGGGATTGATGTTTCTTGTTTCTTGTCTACAAGGAAGGCACCGTTGCGGAAGAGTTCGATCTTACCATCGGCAAGAGCTGTGTTTGGACGGAAACCAACAGCAAGAATGACCATATCTACGTCGATTGTTTCTTTATCAGTTACCAAGCGTTCTACTTTACCGTCACCTTGGATAGCTTTAACAGTTTGACCAAGTGCCAAACGGATGTTATGGTCTTCCAAGTTTTGCGCCATCATTTGAGTGAAGTCTTTGTCATAGTATCCGTTCAAGACAGTGTCTACGATATCAACAAGGACAACTTCTTTTCCAAGACGTTCGAATGCTTCAGCAAGCTCAACACCGATGTAACCACCACCTACAACAGCGATGCGCTCAAGGTGTTTGCTCTTGTCTTCAAGTTTCTTAATAACTTCTTCAGCATTTTGGTACAATTTAACGAATTGTACATTTTCAAGAGTCGCTTTGAACTCACGGTTCCCTTTGACAATTTCAACACCTTCAATTGGTGGCAAGATTGGAGTTGAACCAGTTGCGAAGATCAATTTTTCATATGATTCTTTGTGTTCTTTACCATCAACTTCTGCAGTTACAACTTTGTTGTCGTAGTCAATTGAAAGAACTGGTGAGTTCATGTAAACTTTAGCGCCTTTAGCTTCTAATTTTTCTTTATCTGAATAGAACAAGCCCTCAGGTCCGTCGATTTGTTCACCAATCCAAAGAGCCATTCCGCATCCAAGGAATGAGATATTTGAGTTTTGGTCAAAGACAACGATTTCATTTTCGTTTCCAAAATTATCCAACATTGTGTTGATACATGCAGTTCCAGCGTGGTTAGCACCCACAACTACGATTTTACTCATAGAAAAAATCCTACCTTTAATTTTATTTACCATACAATTATAACATGAAAATGATATCGTTTCCAAATTTTTTGCTTACAATTTGTGATATTATTTTCAAATCCATTTGCATAAGTCCTGAAAAATGTCAATAATTTTGCTTGGGGGGATTGTGAAATGGCTTTCTTTTTGATAAACTTGAAGTAGGTGAATATTGGAAAGGTGGTTTACTATTTGTGGAACTAACTAGTCGATCCGAACGCCTAATGGGCTCCACCATAACCGTTTCGATTTCTCATCAACAAGCTGACCAAATACTGGCCGATTGCTTTAGTCTCCTGCGATCCTATGAGCATCGCTTTAGTGCCAATGACTCTTCTTCTGAATTGATGGAGGTCAATCAAAAAGCTGGCATTGAACCCGTAAAGGTTCATCCAGATCTTTTTTCACTGATTGATCTAGGAACTAGCCATAGTCAGGCGCAAGGAAGTCATTTAAACATTGCGATTGGTCCACTTGTCCAAACCTGGAGAATTGGTTTTTCAGATGCTAGGAAGCCTGATCAAGTAGAAATTGAACAAGCCCTAACAGTCATTGACCCTCATCAGATTTGCTTAGATCCGAATCAACAAACTGTTTTTCTCAAAAGAAAATGGATGAAAATTGATCTAGGTGCTTTAGCTAAGGGATTTAGTGCGGATTTACTAGCTAGTTATCTCAGGAGTCAGGGGATCGAGCGGGCTTTAATTGATTTGGGGGGCAATATCCTTACCCTTGGTCAAAACCCTATCAGTCATCGCCCTTGGCGAATTGGGATCCAAGATCCTCAGCTTCCAAGAGGGGAACATTTACTAGTTCTATCTGTTACAGATAAGTCCGTTGTGACATCAGGTACCTATGTTCGTCACCTTGAGGTTGACGGCCGGTCCTTCCATCATATTTTTGATCCTCAAACTGGCTATCCTGTCGAAACAGAACTGGCAAGTCTCACGATTATTTCTGATCGATCAGTCGATGGGGAGATTTGGACCACGCGCTTGTTCGGTGAAGAACCGACCAACATTTTAAATATTGTTGAAACCTTACCTGGCATGGATGCTATTCTAGTCTATCAGTCAGGTCGCCTCGCCTATACCAGTGGGCTACATGATTATTTGTAATTTTAATTTCAGAAAGGAATTTCCATGACAAAACTTATTGCGATCGTTGGAACAAACTCCAAACGTTCAACAAACCGCCAACTACTTCAATACATGCAAAAGCATTTTGCTGATAAGGCAGAGATTGAATTGGTTGAGATTAAAGATATCCCTGTCTTCAACAAGCCAGCCAACAAACAAGTCCCTGAGGCTATTTTAGAAATTGCTGCTAAAATCGAGGAAGCTGATGGTGTCATCATTGGCACACCAGAATACGATCATTCCATCCCTGCTGTCTTGATGAGTGCCCTTGCTTGGTTATCTTATGGGATTTACCCACTCTTAAGCAAACCAGTGATGATTACAGGTGCTTCTTATGGTACGCTTGGTTCATCTCGTGCTCAATTGCAACTTCGTCAAATCTTGAACTCACCAGAAATCAAAGCCACTGTCCTTCCAGACGAATTCTTGCTTTCTCACTCTCTTCAAGCATTTGATCAAAATGGTGACTTGGTAGACCTTGATGTCATCAAGAAATTGGATGCCATCTTTGATGACTTCCGTATCTTTGTAAAAGTTACTGAAAAATTGCGCAACGCTCAAGAACTGCTTCGCAAAGATGCCGAAGACTTCGACTGGGAAAACTTGTAAGATAGGAGACATATTAGCATGAAATTTGTAGGACTTGTAGGATCGAACTACGATCAATCATATAACCGCAAACTTTTGGAATTCATCCGTCGTCACTTCAAGATCAAATTTGAATTGGAAGTTCTTGAAATCGATGAAGTTCCAATGTTTAACCAAGATGAGAAATGGGACGAAAGCTTCCAATTGCGTCTCCTCAACAATAAAATTACCCGTGCTGACGGTGTGATTATCGCAACTCCTGAACACAACCACACTATTTCCGCTTCCCTCAAATCTGTACTGGAATGGCTCTCCTATGAAGTGCATCCTTTTGAAAGCAAACCGGTCATGATCGTGGGTGCTTCTTACTATGACCAAGGGACTTCTCGTGCCCAAGTTCACCTTCGTAAGATTCTGGATGCTCCAGGTGTCAATGCCTATACCCTTCCAGGGAACGAATTCCTTCTAGGAAAAGCGAAAGAAGCTTTTGACGCAGATGGCAACATCATCAACGAAGGGACTGTAAAATTCCTTGAAACTTGCTTAGATAACTTTGTGAAATACGTAGGAGTCGTTTCTAAATTGAAAAAACCAAAACCAATTGAACCAGAAGATTTGGATTGCGGAAAACCAATCGCTACTACTATTACTGAGGTTGATCCGGATGATCCAGATTGGGTAGAAAAAGTAGCAGAAATTACAGGAGCTGTATCTGGTGATACTTATGTCAAATTGGACCACGGTATCCTGACTGTTAATCAAATCGATATGTTCTTGAAAGCTATGCCTTTCGAATTGACATACGCTGATGATAACAACCAGTTCCTCTACTACAACAATGCACATCAAGATCCAGATACCATGTTTGCAAAACGCGTGCCACCTCAATCAGGTAGCCGGATGTCAACCGTTCACGGTTCTCTTCCACCAGCACGTATGAAAAACGTTGAATGGGTCATCGGTACTCTTCGCAATGGAAACCAGGAATATGTTCGTACCATTGTTCCAGGATCTCCTGAAGGCGTGATCAATACTCACAACTATCAAGCTATGTACTATCCAGATGGTTCATATGCTGGTATCAACGAAATTGTCTTTAACTTCCAGCCATGGTTGGACTGGTACCTTCAAACAACTGGTCAACGCTTAGTAGGCGGTAGCGGACCATTCGCTCCTGCTGGCGGCCATGGGGATGCAGACGCAACTTCAGGTGCTTCAGATGCTGGAGGACACGGTGACGGAGCTGCTGATGCTACATCTGGTGCAAGCAACTAATAAAAAGAGAGTGGGACAGAAATCGGTAATTCATTAGAATTCGATTTCGTCGTCCCACCTCCGCACAGTTGAGTAGGTCTGTAAAAGCTGATGAAATCAGCGTAGTAGAGCCCACTCAACCACTGCGTCTTGCTCGACATCCAAAGACAATTGAGAGGCTAGGACTTTTGTCCCAGCCTCTTTTATTTCAACTCTTTGATAATCTTCTTGGCATCTTCATTTGAAATCGCCCCTAATTGAACATGTCCAATTTTTCCTTGGCTATCAATAAAGACTTCCGTAGGGATTGAACGGACTTGGTAATTCATAAAGGCAGATCCGTCCGGATTGTACAAAACAGGAACTGATTGATAGTCTTGTTGGGCAAACCATTTGACGAACTCTTCTTCTGTTTTTTCCCCTTGCATCCCCGGTGCCATAACGGTGAGAATCTCAAAGTCCCGGTCCTTTTCTTCGACCAGTTTATTCAGTTCAGGCATACTTTGTCGGCAAGGACCACACCAAGTCGCCCAGAATTTCAAGTAAACCTTTTTGCCTCTATAGTCTGAAAGTTTGACTGTATTCCCCTTCATATCCTTTAGCTCGAAGTCACTAGCTTCTTTTCCTACTAAAGGATGTTTACTTGTGCTAGTATTGGTCATTGATTGATTATTCATGGATTGATTGTTCATGCCGCTTTCGGACTGATTCATAGAGCAAGCAGTCAGAATGGATAGAGAAAGAAGCGAAAAACAGGCGTATTTAATAACTTTCATAATGAGTAAACCTCCATTTAATTTATGAAAAGATAGCAGACAAGCTATTCAATTGTCCCAAGAGTAACAAAATCCCCATAATGATGATGATCAAGCCACCAATTTTTTTCAGTAACAAGAGATGGGGTTTTAGACGATTAAAGTATGGGAGAACAATCCCAGACGCTAAGGCCAAAAGTAAAAACGGAATGGCCATCCCTAGTGTATAGATAAAGAGATAGAGAGCACCCATGAGGGCATCTTGACCATTGGATGCTGCTAAGGCAAGTACAGAGCCTAGAACCGGACCGATACATGGCGTCCAGCCAAAGCTAAAACCAAGCCCAAGCAGAAAAGCTGAAAGTAATTCATTCTTGTGCTTGTTCGCCCCGAAGTCCATTGTTTTTTGCTTTTCTAAGAAGTTAAAGTGAAAGACTTCCATCTGATGAAGACCAAGGATAATGATCAGCGCTCCCATCAAGTATCGGAACCAGTTGGTGTACATAATTTGCCCAAGTAGACCTGCCCCGAAACCAATAATAAGGAAAATAACAGAAATCCCTGCGATAAAACACAAGGTCTTTACAAGACCATGCCAGCGAATCTTCTTCCCGAAAATCTGAATGGATTTTTCCTGATCACTTCCTAGCAAAACCCCGATGTATACCGGAAGCAAAGGAAAGACACAGGGAGAGAAAAAGGAGAGAATCCCTGCCAGAAAGACAGTGAAGGAGAAAACGATTTGATTCATAAAACACTCCGTATATTGATATGCTACAACTAGTATAACATTCCAGCTCCTAAATTAAAAATTTCTGCTACGCTTTGATTTCTAAACGATCATTTAGAAACTAGTTTCAAAGCCAAACAAAAACTCCAAAGTATTTCACTCTGAAGTTCAATTGACGACTTATTCTTCTTCTGCACTTTGTTTATTTGGCAAGAAAAGAGAGAGGACAATACCAACTACTGCTGGGAGTAACCATGGGAGGGATTGGGCAGCAAATGGTAAAGTTTTAATGACGTTTGCCAGACCTGTAAGTTTGAAGGTGCTTGCAAGAACATCTGCAATCGCCACCAAGCTAACTAAGAAAATAGTTAGTTGCATTCCTGGTTTTGATAGTTGAGTAAATTTATTTACAATCACAATCAACACAATAGTAATAGTAATTGGATAGAGGATCATCAAGGCAGGTAATGAATAGGCAATAATGGCGCTCAAGCCAAGATTGGCAATCGCAAAACCAATCAAAGTGAAGACTGTCGCATAGACCTTGTAAGAGATTTTAGGGAAGGTGTTATGGAAGAATTCCCCGGTTGACACGATCAAACCGGCTGTTGTAGTGAAGCAAGTCACCGTCACCATACCTGCAAGGAAGATTTGAGCAGCTGGGCCAAAGATAGCCTTGGTCGCTTCTGAAAGGACATAGACCCCTTTATTGGCATCAGATGCCATTACTTTTGCTGGAATTGGGAAATGATTTCCAAGATACCCCAAGCCAATGTATAAAATACTAAAGCCAATGGCCACAACGATCCCAACGATCCAGATGGTTTTAATGTATTCCTTCTTGCCGGTGAAACCAAGTTGATTGAGGGTAGTTACCGCAATCACACTGAAGGCCACTGAAGCAAGGGCATCCAAGGTATTGTATCCTTCAAGGAAACCTTGGCCAAAGGCAGATGCTTGGTAGGCTTCTGTTGCAACTTGTGGCGCGTGTCCGCTGTATTTGAGGGCGCCGAGGACAACCAATACAACTATCAAGATAGCAAAGACAGGAGTTAAAATCCGACCAATACTATCTAAGATTTTAGAAGGGTGAAGGGCAATCAAATAGGCTAAACAGAAATAAACCAAGGTGAAAACGAAGAGACTAAGTTTTCCACTTGAATTTCCTAACAAGGGAGCAATCCCAACTTCGTAGGAAACGGTAGCCGTTCTTGGAATGGCAAAGAAAGGACCAATAGACAAATACAAAGCTACCAGATAAACGATAGCAAACCAAGGGGCGATTTTACGTGAAATCTCATGAATATAGCCTTTAGGATTGAGCGTCCCAATGATCAAGGTAATAATCGCAATTCCTACTCCTGATAAGACAAATCCAGCAATAGCTGGCCAAAAATAGCTACCCGATTGGGCACCTAGTGCAGGCGGAAAGATTAAGTTCCCTGCACCGAAGAAAATACCAAATAACAGTAAACCTGTTAAGGAACCTTTTCGTAACATGTGTTCTCCTTTACATTTTTCAATCTTATCTAGTATATCAGCTTTCTTCCACCACGGCAATTCTTTTTACTGGAATAATTGCATTTAAAAATAACTTAAGACAAAGAAGACTCTACTGTAGATTCTTATATACTTCTTCATCCATTAATTAAAAAAGTGCTTCTCTGCTATCTAACAGAGGAGCACTTTTTGTTTTTAATCTTCACTAAAGCGTCGGTATTGGATGCGGAAATCAAAATAATTCTCTTCCTGAAGTTTACGGAAGATATCACGATAGGCCTCCTCATCGAAGCCCTCTCCTCGGTAGAGAATCTCGAAACTAAGGTCTTCGTATTCAAGAAAAGCATTGGCTGTTTTAAAGCCATTTCGAATATAGAAATCCATCCGAGCTTGACGTTGCTCTAGATTATCACATTCTTCATCCAATCGCTCAACTTCTAACAACATGGTCCGTTGGTAAAATTCCACTAATTTTTCAATAATTTCTTGACCATAGCCGTGACTCCGCAAGTGAGGCATAATGGCAAAGAAACTGACGTAAAAGGCCTTAGCATTTGAAATAGCAAAGGCAAATCCGACAAATTCTTCCTCATTGTAAAAAGCGAAAAAGTGAGCGTCATCATTATCCGTATAGCGTAAAAACTCCGATAAAGGAATCCGTTCCTCTTCTGGAAAAGCTTCTATGTTAAGCCTTTCTACCTTATCCAAATCTGGGAACGTTTCAGTGATTAATTGGCTGGTTAAGCGCATAAAGCCTCCATTTCTGCTACGATTATAGCAAATAAAACAACCACCTTCAAGAAATCCGACTTCTAACAAAATGAAGTGTTTTTCCTAACAAAAAAGAGCGACTGCTCTTTTTTGACGTTTTTATTGAGCTTCTTCTTTCTTGGAGAATTGGCTCATATACAAGTCGTAATAGAATCCTTTTGCATCCAAAAGAGACTCATGATTCCCTTGTTCGATGATTTGCCCCTCTTTAAGGACTAAAATCTTATCCGCTTCTTGGATTGTAGACAAGCGGTGAGCAATGACAAAGCTAGTCCGTCCCTTCATCAAGTTCTTCATAGCCTTTTGAATCAAGAGTTCCAGACGGGTATCCACTGAAGACGTCGCCTCATCCAAAATCAAAATTTTAGGATCAGCTAGCAGGGCACGCGCAATGGTCAACAACTGCTTCTGTCCCAATGAGATATTACTAGACTCTTGGTTCATCTCCATATTGTAGCCACCAGGGAGCGTCCGGATAAAGTGGTCTACATTGGCAGCTTTGGCGGCAGCGACAATTTCTTCATCTGTCGCGTCCAAGTTTCCAAAGCGCAGATTTTCTTTTATGGTCCCTTCATAAAGCCAAGCGTCCTGAAGAACCATCCCAAACTGCTTGCGATAATCTTGGCGAGATAGGTCGCGGATATCATGTCCATCTACCGTAATAGCCCCCTTGGTCACGTCATAGAAACGCATCAGCAGATTGATGAGCGTGGTTTTCCCTGCCCCTGTCGGTCCGACAATGGCCACCATCTCACCAGGCTTGACCTCCAGGTTAAAATCACGGATCAATGGCTTATCTTCCACATATTGGAAGTCCACATGGTTAAAGCTAACCTGTCCAGTCAATTCCTTGTCTAGAGCTTCATTTTTACCGAGTATTTCATCTGGTTCATCAAGGACTTGGAAGACACGATCCAGTGAAGATTTGGCACTTTGCAAGGTTCCAGCTAACTGGCTCAAGTTCTGAATAGGCTGATTGATTTGCCAGACATACTGGACAAAAGCCTGCATGTTCCCAACTGTCAAACGACCTGCAAGAACTTGAATGGCTCCGATAACTGCGACCAAAAGATAGGTCAAATCAGAGATTGCATTCAGAATAGGCATCATCAGTCCAGAAATAAAATTCGCTTTAAATCCAACTTGCTGGAGTCGACGGGTAATGTCACGGAAGTCTTCTTGCGATGATTCTTCCCGTACGTAGAGTTTTAAGACGTTGAAGCCACTCAAGTTTTCCTGAACAAAACCATTTAAAGCCCCAAGGACATCAGCTTGCTCCTTAAAGTAAGGCTGGGATTTCTTCATAATCAACTGGGCACCGAAGAAAGTGATTGGGATAGAGGAAATCACGATCAGCCCCAAAGTGAGGTTAAGATAGAGTACCATAGCAATGACCAAGCTTAAGGTGAAAATAGCATTCACAATTTGAAGGAAGGACTGCTGCAAGGCATTAGAAACAGTTTCGACATCGCTGGTAAAGCGACCCAGAAGATCTCCGAATTGGTGCTGATCAAAGTAAGAAACAGGGATGCGATTGATTTTTTTAGATAGGTCGTTACGCATATCCTCTATCATGCTTTGAACAGCATTGGTCATAAAATAGTTGGAATAATAAGATCCAAGTTCATACAAAACTCCTCGGAAGAGATAGACAATCATGACCCAGCCAACATAGCCAGCATTAATCTCAGCTCCCGCTACTCCTCTAGCCATATCTGTCAGGTTAGCGGTCAATTCTGTGATAGCGAGTCCAAGAATATAGGGCTCAATGACACTCATAACCACACTCAGAATCTTTAGGAGTGTAGCGAAAATAACGGCAAAACGATAAGCTCTTAGATAGCTCCAAAGACGTACAAAACTGGAACGTTTTTCTTTCATTTTCTCCCCCTCCTATTCTTCTGTTAATGATTGGTTATTCAACTGAGAGCGAGCAATCTCACTGTAGATTTCATTGGTTGCCAGGAGTTCCTCGTGGGTTCCACGACCGACGATTTCCCCATGGTCCAAAACAATGATTTGATCCGCATCCATGATGGTCCCAACCCGCTGGGCTACGATCAAGACGGTCGCATCTCCTGTTACTTCCTTGAGACGTTTTCGAAGTGTAGCATCTGTCTTGTAGTCAAGAGCCGAGAAGGAATCATCAAAGATATAGATATCCGGCTCCTTAACAACTGCACGCGCAATGGATAAACGTTGTTTCTGTCCACCAGAAAGGTTGCTTCCCCCTTCTGCTAAATGAGTGTCAAACTGCTCTTCCTTGCTTTCGATAAACTCTTTAGCTTGGGCCACATCTGCTGCCTTGTCTAGCTCCTCAATGCTGGCATCTTCTTTTCCGTAACGAAGGTTTTCGGCAATAGTCCCCGTGAAGAGTAAGGCCTTCTGTGGGATGAATCCAATCTTATGGCGCAAGGCTTTAACATTGAAATCACGCACATCTACACCATCCACTAAGATTTTCCCTAGGGTCACATCATAGAATCGAGGAATGAGCTGGACCAGAGAAGATTTCCCAGAACCGGTCGATCCGATAAAGGCAATGGTTTCCCCCGGCTTAGCCTTAAAGGAAATATTATGAAGGACTGGACTCTCTGTCTCACCAGGATAGGCGAAGGTAACATTGTCAAATTCCAGATAGCCCTTGGTTTCTGTCTCTGTAACCCCATTTTCATTTGGATCAATAGAAATCGGCATGTCCATGATTTCTTTCAAACGATGACTAGAGACAGCCGTCCGTGGGTACATGGTAAAGAGATTAGCTAGGAATAGGAAAGAAAGCAAGGCATGGAAACTGTATTCGATAAAGGCGACAAGATTCCCGATTTCTAAACTGCCATCCCCTAGAGGATCCAAGGCGAACCATACAATAGCTACAATCATGGCGATGATGATTTGAACAAAGAGCGGCTCCGTCAAGCCTGTCAATTTAAAGAGTCTATTGGAGTTGTCCGCATAGATTGCATTGGCTTGGCCAAATTTTTCCTCTTGGAATTCCTCACGCGCAAAGGCACGAATGACCCGAAGTCCCGTAAGGTTTTCGCGTGCATATTGATTGAGCTTATCCAGGGTTTCCTGCTGCTTCTCTGACAAAGGTTTGGTTTTAATAGCTACATACCAGACGACCACCGCCAAAAATGGCATCGAAATCGCCACAATCCAAGCAAGCGATGGACTCGTCTGTAAAATTAACAGAATACTGGACAGCATCATGATAGGGGTGATGACGCCAAGCTTCAACATCTGATCAGAAAACTGCATCAAGACGAAGGCATCTGAGGTCATTCGCGTCACCAAGGAAGAAACCCCAATCTTTTCATACTCGTGGTGGGAATATTCTTGAAGTTTCTCATAGAGGTCATTTCGCATATCCATGACCATGGTGGTAGTGATCTTCCCAACTGCATAGGCCAGAACGATTCGCCCAAGAATCCCTACGATGATCACACCAAACATAACCCAGGCCCAGAAATAAACTCGCTCTATATCTCTCGGATTGATCCCCTCATCAATCATACGAGCCAGAACAGTTGGCAGACCAAGGTTAACAATCACAAAAAAGATGGCAGCTGTAAAATTCAAGCACAACCATTTTGGATATTTTCTCAAATAGGACCAAATATATCCCATACCGTTCTCCTCCCTATACAATAAAAAAGCACCCTTAAGTACTTTTTAAGCTATTTTACAAAGCACGTTGCCTTCTTTAATTCATCCCTATTATATCAGAACCCCCTTAGGCTAGCAAGGAAAAGAGCAGATGAAAAGCAAGGAATAAAAAAGAGGATAGACTCAGCTATCCCTTCTAGATACGATTATTTTTGACGTTTGAATTTTGCGTATTTGAAGAAAGCAAAAACTTCATAATCACTAGATTCTGCTTTTGATACATCCAAAGTCAAAACATCACCATCAATCTTATACTTGACTTTATCTTTACCACCTTCTGCTGATTCAAGAGTTTTACCATTTTGATCAGCTTTCAGGTCAATTGTTTTCTCTTTGCATTCACCAAGAGCATTCATTTTGATAATCATCTTAGCTTTTGTATCTTTAATTTCAATTGTCATTGTCAAATCAAATTGATCAATGACCTTCTCAAGTTGCTCATCAGTAGCCCCTTGCTTTTTAAGGATACTTTTAATTTGATCCTTCTCAGCTTTATAGACATATTTCCCATTGTCGCTAGTTGTAGAACCACAAGCTACAAGGAAAATCGCACCAACTGCCAACAAAGCAGCAAAGACAAGACGTTTAAAGTATTTCATCAGAAATCTCCTTTTTTGTTGATAAACACTATTTTATCAAAAAATTAAAAGTCTAACAATATAATATATTAGTAAGAACTTAGAAAGTAGAAAACTATTCGGTAGAGGCAACACACTCCAAAAAAATTACGTTTCGATTTGATAAATCCAACAGAAAACAGCATTTTGATCGGTTCAATATCTATTTTCTGGAGAACAAAAAAGTAGATAGCCCTATACTATCTACTTTATATATTTTATTTTTGACGTTTGAATTTTAAATTTTTCTAATTTATATTATTTTATCAAATATAAAAGAATTGTAGATATGTTGATTGACAGAAATTAAATTTAAAGGAGTTTGATTTAAAAAAATAGACAATCATTTAATCCTCAAAGATTTCTGATTCCTATTTTGTGTTTAATAGTTTCATTCGGTTAAAAAGCTGCTAATATCACCTTCGGACTTAAATGCAATCAAAAACAGCTTTCTAATCTTGAAAAATTTACATAGAATCCTACAGTAGATAAAGTACAGAATTAATCTGTAAAAAATAGGACTTAAACTCAAAATTGTACACAAAAAAACCGAGGTCTAAACCTCGGTTTTCATTTTTATTGGAAACTCTATTATTTAAGAGTAACTGAAGCTCCAGCTTCTTCCAATTTAGCTTTAAGTTCTTCAGCTTCAGCTGCAGCAACACCTTCTTTGATAACACCAGGTGCACCATCAACAAGTTCTTTAGCTTCTTTAAGACCAAGACCAGTGATTTCACGTACAACTTTGATAACGCCGACTTTCTTGTCGCCTGCAGATGTCAATTCAACGTCGAATGAATCTTTAGCAGCACCTGCGTCAGCAGCACCAGCTGCAGCAACAGCTACAGGAGCAGCTGCAGTTACACCAAATTCTTCTTCGATAGCTTTTACAAGGTCGTTCAATTCAAGGATTGAAGCTTCTTTAATTTCAGCAATAATGTTTTCAATGTTCAATGCCATTGTTATTTCCTCCAAATAAGTTTTAAATTTTTTTATTTATAATTTTTGTAGCTAGGCTACGCTGCGTAGCTTAAGATTAAGCTGCGTCTTCTTTGTTGTCTGCAACCGCTTTGACTGCAAGAGCAACGTTGCGCACTGGCGCTTGAAGTACAGAAAGGAGCATAGAAAGAAGTCCTTCGCGGTTTGGAAGAGTTGCAAGAGCAAGAATCTCTTCTTTAGATGCGACAGCGCCTTCGATTGCACCACCCTTGATTTCAAGTGCGTCAGCGTTTTTAGAAAAGTCGTTCAAGATTTTCGCTGGAGCGATAACATCTTCGTTAGAAAATGCTACTGCAGATGGTCCAACAAAAACAGATGCAAGATCTTCAAGACCAGCTTTTTCAGCTGCACGACGTAAGATTGAGTTTTTGATCACTTTGTACTCAACTTCGCTTCCACGAAGCTCACGACGAAGAACTGTATCTTGTTCTACTGTCAAACCACGAGCGTCCACAACGACGATTGATGCAGCAGCTTTCATTTTCTCAGCTACTACGTCAACTAGTTCCGCTTTCTTAGCAATAATTGCTTCACTCATTAGTGTGTTCACCTCCGTAATTATTTTGCTTGGGGAATTTTTCCAAAAGAAAAACGCGCCCAAACCTAGACACGAAAGTACAATACGCTTCTTTTTACATGATACGTTTTGTCCTCGGTAGGATCTTTATGAGTCGAGCTCCCCTACTGTCTTAGGCAGTTTTTTCAAACCGTTATTTAGTGTATCACATAAAAAAAAAGAATGCAAGTATTTTTGCAAACTTTTTTTAAAAATAGTTAATCTTTATAGATAGTCTTGGTACGATTGAGCCATGCATAGGCTAAGCCCATGATCACTCCTCCACCTACCCAGTTCCCTACAAAGGTGACAGCATAATGACGAAGCACATTGAAGAACTCTAAGTGAGGCAAATCTTTCGAAATAGAGTTAAAAGTAGCTAATGAGAAAGAAGCAAAGTTTGCCGCGATGTGTTCATTGGTAAGGAAAACAAACATATAAATAGCTGACAAAGCCATCAGAACTTTCGCTGTTTCATCTTTGAAGAAAAGGTAGGACAAGATTGCTATGTTAACGAAGATGTTAGCAATCACTCCTTCAAAGAAGACCAATTGATTGGAACGTTGGAGCTTCATCTCTACAACTGAACCAAGGAAGCCTTTTGGATTCAGATTAGCAAAAGCACTTGTCTGACTGAAGAGAAATGCCAGGAACAAAGCACCAACTAAATTAAAGAATGTACAATATAGTAGAATTTCTAAAGCTTTCTTCCAATTTATCTTCTTAAGATAAACTCCAGCTGTTAGGTACATCATATTTGAAGTCGTTAGTTCACTATTTAAGAATAGTAAATAAACCAATCCCCAGGCAAAAATAAATGGGAACAAGAAACGACCGGAACCTGGCAAAAAGGTATTGAGCAAATCTGCACCCACAATCCCAACTGCTGTACTCATTGTGAGAAATGCACCCGCAAACATAGAGCGAACAGCATACCGAGCTTTAGAAGCAGTATACAGTTCTTCCTTCTTCTGACATGCTGCTTCTACTTTAAGAACAAAATTTGATTCTCCCATCTGAATCTCCTTATATATTGAATTTGTGAACTTCTTCATTATATCATAGTTCCAACTTTCTGAAAAGGTTTTCAGAAAAATATTAGTAAAAATACTGTGTTCTATATAAAAAACGATTTAACACGAATATAAGAAAAAACAGACCTTAACGGCCTGTTTATCATTCAATTTAATTCATATCTTATAAGAAACGATTTGCCCAAGCGATATCCAAGTTCAAGATCTCTTGAGTTGTGTATTGTTGGCGATAAGGGTTGTAGACCGTGCCTTCATACCCACCATATACACTTGGTGAATCATACTGAGTCAAATTGTATGCTTCGATGATATGGTTCAATTTTGCATAGTAACTTGTATCAGTAGCATAGACACCTGTTAAAGCAGCTGTTGCATCCTGGTAACTTGTTGTATTGCTCTTCCAAGCTCCTGCAAAGTGACCTTGTTTTAAAACGGCAACATAGTCTTGCAATGATTCATAGTAGCTAGGGTATGAACGGAAAGCATCGTTGATGGTATAGGCATTTCCATTACCGTCATCTTCCCACGTCTGCATCACAGCTGATTGACCAGCATAACTACCTTTAATACCAAAAAGGTTGTAGTGTGGATAAGATGACAAACCAGATTGACCAGCTCCACTTTCTAAGATGGCTTGAGCAATCATAACAGATGCATACAGATCATTTTCTTGACCTAGTTGGCGAGCAGATTCACCGATTTGTGAGATGAAGGCTTCTGTTGGATCTGCATATTGAGAATAAGCTTCATCATTAGCCCCAACATTTCCCACATGTTCACTCATGGCTGCCGCTACTGTTCCTACAGCTACCAGAGCCACTAAGGATCCAATCAATTTCGATTTATTTAGTAATTTTTTCAATGCGATAATCTCCTGATGTTTTAATGAAAACTCTTTAAGATGATTATAGCACAGAAAAGCATTAAATTGTTGAGTTCAATATTACATTTTAATTACAATATCGAGATAAATCAAACAAATAAATAACAGGTCAGTAATAATACGATTTATTCCGAAAAACTATAGTCAAAAATTGCATCCCAAGCTTCTTCTACTCCCGTTTTATTAACGGATGAAAAGATGATAAAAGTATCTGTTTTATCAAAATCCAATTTCTTCTTGATCATGGATTCATGCTTGTTCCATTTTCCCCTTGGAATTTTGTCGGCTTTGGTCGCAACTAAGATAACAGGGATCTCGTAATATTTTAAAAACTCGTACATCTGGACATCATCTGCCGAGGGTTCATGACGAAGATCAACCAAGCTAATAACAGCTCTTAAATTCTCTCTCGATGTCAGATATTCCTCAATCATTTTGCCCCATTTCTCGCGTTCTTTTTTAGAGACACGAGCATATCCATAGCCAGGTACATCAACAAAACGAAGTTTGTCATCGATATTGAAAAAGTTCAATAATTGTGTTTTTCCTGGTTTTCCTGATGTACGGGCCAAGTTTTTGCGATTTAGCATGGTATTAATAAAAGAAGACTTGCCGACATTTGATCGACCGGCAAGTGCAACTTCTGGGATATCATCTTGAGGATAATGGCTTTTATTGGTAGCACTCAAGAGAATATTCGCATTATGAGTATTTACTTTCATAGAATTTCTTTCTAGGCAGTTTCTAAAATTGGTTTTTCAGTTCCGTTAACTGCTTCTTTGGTGATCCGAACCAATTTAACGTCTTCTTGACTTGGGACTTCAAACATCACATCCAACATAGTTTCTTCGATGATGGAGCGTAGTCCGCGAGCACCAGTCTTGCGTTCGATGGCTTTGCTTGCAATTTCTTCAAGTGCTTCGTCATCAAATTCCAATTCAACGTCGTCAAAGGATAAGAGAGCTTGGTATTGTTTCACCAAGGCGTTTTTTGGTTCTTTCAAAATACGAACCAAGTCATCCACTGTCAATTGCTCTAATGCAGCAAGAACTGGAAGACGACCGATTAACTCAGGGATAATACCGAATTTTTGGATATCTTCTGCAACGATTTCTTGCATATAAGAGCTTGATTCATCGATGGCTTTGTTATTTTGACCAAATCCGATGATCTTCTCACCCAGACGTTGCTTCACGATTTCTTCGATCCCATCAAAGGCTCCACCGACGATGAAGAGGATGTTCTTGGTATCGACTTGGATCATTTCTTGTTGTGGGTGCTTACGTCCGCCTTGAGGTGGCACACTGGCTACAGTTCCTTCGATGATCTTCAAGAGAGCCTGTTGAACCCCTTCACCAGATACATCGCGGGTGATAGAGACGTTCTCACTCTTCTTAGCAATCTTATCGATTTCATCAACATAGATGATGCCACGTTCTGCACGCTCAATATTGAAGTCAGCTGCTTGCAAGAGCTTCAGAAGGATGTTTTCAACGTCTTCTCCGACATAACCCGCTTCTGTCAAGGCTGTCGCATCTGCAATGGCAAATGGAACATTCAAGCTCTTAGCAAGAGTTTGAGCCAAGAAAGTTTTTCCTGAACCTGTAGGCCCAACCATCAAAATGTTTGATTTTTGAAGGTCCACATCGTTGTCTTCTTCACGATTTTCGTGGAAGTTAATCCGTTTGTAGTGATTGTAGACTGCTACTGCTAGCGCTCGTTTCGCACGATCCTGACCGATGACATAGTGGTTAAGGATATTGAGAAGTTCGATTGGTTTTGGAACCTCTGAAAGGTCTGCCAAGACTTCCTCAGCTAATTCTTCTCGAATGATTTCTTGAGCTAACTCAACACATTCATTACAGATAAAGGCATTATTTCCAGCGATAATCTTCTGTACTTCGTCTTGGTTCTTACCACAAAACGAACAATAAACCATCATATCGTTTGATTGATTTGTAGGCATTTTCTTCTCCCGATTCTATAGTCTGTTTGTAATTTATTTAAATAAAGTCATATAAAAGGCGTGAATCGAATTCACAAGATTGGTAAAGGCATTTAATAAGAAGAGGGTGGCTAAGCCATAGCGCTTCTTCCGAAGGGTCTGAGAAGCACATACTAGGCAAATCACGCATAAAACGGCTGTAAAAAAGCCAAAGATACTACGTTCCATGAACTAGTCTTCCTTTCTTTCAAAATGTCTAATGGTAAAGTCATAAGGGTTTTTTTCGTCTTTTTCAATCGTGCGCTCGTCTAGTAACTGGAACTGATCCCAATGGAAGTCTTCTGGGAAATAGGTATCTCCTTCCAATTGGGCATCGATGACAGTCTGGTAGAGCTCCTCTAGATAAGGCTCGAAAAGGCGAATCACCTTCTCCCCACCGATAATAAAGAGCGACTGATCCTGATTCCTATACCAGTCTAAAACATCCTCTACGGAGGTTTTTAACAAGACCTTTTCATTCTCTACATCATACTTGTCATCTCTAGAGAGAATGATATTGGTCCGATTTGGCAGGACGCGTTTGTTTAATCCTTCGTAGGTAACTCTCCCCATAAGGATCGCATGGCCCGATGTCGTTTGTTTAAAGTGCTGCAATTCAGCTGGTAAATGCCAAGGCATAACCTGATCCTTACCAATCACTCCATTTTTTGTCTGAGCCCAAATGCCAATTACTTTCTTACTCATTCTTACATCCTTTACACTGATACTACTATTTTATCAAATTTTTCTAGAAAAGACAGTTTCCAACTATTGGTTCCTCCATCAAAACTTTCTATTTTTTCCGTCAAAAAAACCGCGATTTCTCGCGGTTTTGATGAGACAAATCCTAAATCTTAGTCTTCTTTTTTGCGTTTAGCAAGTCCGAATAATGAGAGACCTGTCAAAGCGCTAAGAATAGCAAGACCAGTTTTAGAAGTTTCCTCTGTACCAGTTTCAGGAAGAACTGCTGTTTCATCAGATGGATTGATGAATTTAGTTTCCTTAGTTTCTGGAACTGGTTTTGGATCTGGCGTTGGAACTGGATCCGGAGTTGGTGCCGGTGTAGGAACCGGAGTTGGAGCTGGAGTTGGAGCTGGAGTTGGTGTAGGAACCGGAGTTGGTGTTGGAGTTGGTGTTGGAGTTGGTGTCACCGTCTTCTTGTAGATGTGTTGTGTATTACCGTTCTCATCTACAATCGTCTTCACAAACTCGTAACCTGGAATATCTTTCTTCGGTTGCTCACCATCTTCTGTTGGATAACCAGGAATTGGATTTCCATTTTCATCTACGTGTGAAGTAGTAACTTTCTCGTAGACGTGCTCTGTATCACCGTTTGGTAATTTCTTGGTTTCAACGAAGCGGTAACCTGGAATTTCAGCTTTTGGCTCTTCTCCATCAACTGTAGGATATCCTGGGATTTCTTTACCTTCTTTATCAACAAATTTAGTGATTGGAAGAACAGTTGGTGTGTAAGTTGCAGAAGCTTTTGTTCCGTTCACATCTTCACGAACCACTGTCACTGCTGGTGCAGTTCCTGTAAATTCAGGTTCTGGAGTGAAGGTTACGGTTCCGTCTGCTGCTACTATGTAAGTACCAACACCTGGAATTGTCTTCGTAGTTGATCCATCTTCAAAGGTTGCTGGAACTTGGTCATTCATTGGTACACGGCTATCACCTTCTGTGAAGGTTGGTTTACCTGTTTGAGTGGCACCCTTCTTACCAATTGAAGTAACTGGTTCACCTGTTGGAGTAACTGGTGTTACAGTTGGTGTGTAAGTAGCGGTAATTGGTGTACCGTTCTTATCAACACGTTTCACAGTTACGCCTGTACCTGTTCCTGTGAATGATTTTTCTGGTACGAAAGTAACAGTTCCATCTGGTGCTACTGTGTAAGTTCCTTCACCTGGAATAACTTTAGTTGTTGAACCATCTTCGAAGGTTGCTGGAACTTCATCATCCATTGGCACACTTGGGTTACCAGGCGTGAAGCTTGGTTTACCAGATTGTGTTTGACCTTGGATATCTGTAGAAGTTGCAGGTTCAGCTGTTGGTGTTACAGGAGTTACAGTTGGTGTGTAGGTCGCAGAAGCTTTTGTTCCGTTCACATCTTCACGAACCACTGTCACTGCTGGTGCAGTTCCGACAAATGATTTCTCAGGTACGAAGGTTACTGTTCCATCTGGGGCTACAGTATAAGTACCAACACCTTCAACTGTCTTCGTAGTTGAGCCATCATCAAATGTTGCTGGAACTTCATCGTTCATTGGTACACGGCTGTCACCTTCAGTGAATTCAGGTTTACCTGTTTGAGTTGCACCTTGTACATCAGTAGATACTGCTGGAGTACCTGTTGGTGTTACCGGTGTTACTGTTGGTGTGTATGTTGCAGTAACTGGAGTACCGTTCTTATCAACACGTTTCACTGTTACGCCTGTACCTGTACCTGTGAATGATTTCTCAGGTACGAAGGTTACTGTTCCGTCTGGAGCAACTGTGTAAGTTCCTTCTCCTGGAATTGTCTTCGTAGTAGATCCATCTTCAAAGGTTGCTGGCACATCATCATCCATTGGGATTGCAGGGTTACCAGGTGTGAAGCTTGGTGTACCTGTTTGTGTTTTCCCTTGGATATCTGTAGATGTTGCAGGATCAGCAGTTGGAACAACTGGAGTAATCTTAGGAGTGTATGTTGTTTCAGCTGGAGTGCCATTTGCATCCTTGGCTTGAACCTTAACTGGAACGACATCACCTGAATATGATTTATCAGTTGGTGTGAAGGTTACAACACCTGTTTCTTTATCAACTGTGAAAGTACCGATTTCTTTACCTTCTGGCGATTTAGCAACTACTGATGCAGCTGGTTGGCCATTTTCATCAAGAAGAGTAATGGTATCCTTGTCGATTGGTGCAACTGGATCACCTTCTGTGAAGGTTACAGTTCCAGTTTGTACCACACCTTGAGGAGCTTCTGATTCAGCTGGTGTTGCTTCTGGTGTTACCGGAGTTACAGTTGGTGTGTACTTAGCTGTAACTGGAGTACCGTTCTTATCAACGCGTTTCACAGTTACGCCTGTACCTGTTCCAGTAAATGATTTTTCTGGTACAAAAGTTACTGTTCCGTCTGGTGCTACTGTGTAAGTTCCTTCTCCTTCAACTGTCTTAGTTGTTGAGCCATCTTCAAAGGTTGCAGGGACTTCATCATCCATTGGTACACTTGGGTTACCTGGTGTAAAGGTTGGTGTTCCTGTTTGTGTTTGACCTTGTTTATCAGTTGAAGTCACATCTTCAGCTGTTGGTGTTACAGGAGTTACAGTTGGTGTATAAGTTGCAGAAGCTTTTGTTCCGTTCTTATCTTCACGGACAACTGTCACTGCTGGTGCAGTTCCGACGAATGATTTTTCTGGTACAAATGTAACTGTACCGTCTGCTGCTACTGTGTATGTCCCAACACCTTCAACGGTCTTCGTTGTTGAACCGTCGTCGAATGTTGCTGGAACATCCTTGTTGATTGGTACACGGCTATCACCTGCAGTAAATTCAGGTTTACCTGTTTGAGTGGCACCTTGAATATCTGTTGTTTCTGCTGGTGTAGCAGTTGGTTTAACAGGAGTTACAGTTGGTGTGTAGGTTGCAGATGCTTTTGTTCCGTTCTTATCTTCGCGGACAACTGTCACGGCTGGTGCAGTTCCGACAAATGATTTTTCTGGTACAAATGTAACAGTACCGTCTGCTGCTACTGTGTATGTACCAACACCTTCTACTGTCTTAGTGGTTGATCCATCGTCGAATGTTGCTGGAACATCTTCGTTGATTGGCACACGGCTATCGCCTTCAGTAAATACAGGTTTACCTGTTTGAGTGGCACCTTGAATATCTGTTGTTTCTGCTGGTGTAGCAGTTGGTTTAACAGGAGTTACAGTTGGTGTGTAGGTCGCAGAGGCTTTAGTTCCGTTCTTATCTTCACGGACAACGGTTACAGCTGGTGCAGTTCCGACAAATGATTTTTCTGGTACAAATGTTACTGTTCCATCTGGAGCTACTGTGTAAGTACCAACACCTTCTACTGTCTTAGTTGTTGAACCGTCATCAAATTTCGCTGGAACATCTTCGTTGATTTCAACAGTCTTTTCAACACCGTTAACTTCAACTGTACCACCCTTGAATTCAGGCTTACCTGTTTGAGTGGCACCTTGGATGTCTTTTGTTTCTGCTGGTGTTGCAGTTGGTGTTACTGGAACAATCTCTGGAGTGTAAGTTGTATCAACCTTGATTCCGTTTGAGCTCTCAGCTTGAACCTTAACTGGCGTTACTTTACCTGTGTAAGACTTATCAGTTGGTGTGAAGGTTACAGCACCAGTTGCTGGGTCGATCGTGAATGTACCGATTGGTGTTGTTCCATCTTCCGCGTAAGCTGTTGTAGTTGAAACTTCGTTACCATCTTTATCCAAAAGTGTGTAGCTGTTATCTTTAATAGTGATTTCTTTGTCTTCACCATTTACAGAAACAGTTGTACCCGCAAAGGTTGGTTTACCTGTTTGAGTAGCACCTTGGATATCTTTAGATGTAGCTGGATCTGCTGTTGGTACAGCTGCTTTTACAGTAGGTGTGTAGCTTGCATCAGAAGTGATAGTTGCAGTTTTACCATTAGCATTTGTAACAGTCGCAGTTGCTTGAACTTTAACCCCTTTAGCAGTTCCGACAAAGTCTTTCTCAGGAGTGAAGGTTACCGCACCTGTAGTAGGATCAATTGAATATGTTCCTTCACCTTCTACTGTCACAGTAGTTTCATCAGTAGGTTGACCAGTTGCTGGGTCTACCAATTTCTTACTTGTGATTTTCGCAGTCTTATCGTTGCTCAACTCAAATGTAGGAGTTTGAGTTTGTGGAACGTTTTGGATATCCTCAGAAACCTTGTCTGTTGGAGTGATAGCAATTGGAGTTACAGTTGGTGTGTACTTAGCTGTAGCTGTCTTAACGTACTCCTTTTGAACCTTACCGTCTTTATTACGTCCAACTGGCGCTGACAATGTAACTTCCACACCTTTAGCTGTACCAGTAAAGCTTGGTTCTGGAGTGAAGGTTACTTCTCCAGTTGAAGGATTAATCGTATAAGTTCCTTCCCCTTCAACTGTTACAGATGTCGCATCAGTCGTGCGACCTGTAGCTGGATCTACCAACTTAGCCGGGTATTCTGCACTTGGAGTGATTTCAATCTTATCACCATTTAAGTTAGTAGCAGTTGTATTAAAGGTAGGTGTTTCTTTTTGAGTTGCCCCTTGAACATCAGTCGAAGTTTTGTCAACCCCTTCAATTTCAATTGGAGTGACTGTTGGAACGTATTGACCATCCATAGTATTCAACTGACCATTAATGTTTGGTTCTTGATCTGGGAATTTTGTTGACCAACCAGTGTCATAGCCATTATTATCTACACGACGGATAGAGATACCATCTGCAGTTCCTAGGAAGTTATCTTCTGGGATAAACTCAACGTCTACGTCTTTACCATTGGCAGTAATCTTGTATTTCCCTTGACCTGGGACGACATAGTAACCTTCAGCATCAAGCGTTGCACGGTTGCCATCTTTATCAACGATGTATGGTTCTACAGTTTCGTCGATGACTGCCTGAGAGTTACGTTGATACTTGTGTTCACCACGAGCTGTAAAGGTTACTGTTGCTGTTTGTTTAGTAGCTTGAGGACCAGAAGTTTCCTTAAATTCCCCTTTTGGTGGATGGGTGATTTGAGTCTTGAAGTCTTCTACTTCCCCTGAAAAGGCCATACCCGTTGGGCTTTCAATCTCAGTAGCTTTCTTAGCAATACGGACACGAGCACCAAGCTCGTTGACGCTAGGATCAATAAAAGTTTTGCTGTTGGCGAAGGTCAACTCAACAGTGCCATCTTGTGTGATTGTAGCGAGATTTGAGCGTTCATCCTCATCGAATTTACCATTTTGGTTAAAGTCTACCCAACCATAGATATGTGCTTCTGAAGCTCCATCCAAATGGGCTTGAACTGACATCTTGTAGTTCCCTGGACGTGTACGATCCATCTTGATCATCTCATTGGTTGTCCCTTTGAGTTCATCCGGAAGCAATTGGTCAATTCCTTCATCGGCTGTTGTTGCCTTATCATCACCGAACCAGTCAAGAGTCGTGTTTTCATCCATATCAGGACTCACGTTACCAAGATACGGTTGATTTACTTTAGCTCCAGTAACGCCATCTACAGTTGCAATGGTATGGACTGCCTTACCATATGACTCAGGAGCATCCCCTTCATCAAGTGGGAAGAATCCTAGCATAGCAGACTGTTTACCACCTGAAGCGATATAAAGTCCCACTTCAGATGCTCCACGCGTCATTACGAGTGGAACTGTGTAATTACCTTGAGAAATGTTTGGTCCAAAGATACCAGTTCCTAGACCACCTGTAACTTGGTCAGGATTTCCGAAATATTTCCAAGCTACTGGTTTCTTTTCTGGTCCAACTTGAGTAGAATCACGAAGTTGTCTTAGGTTAATGTTATTATATTTAGGTTTAGGTCCCAAAAGGTTGTCTGTATCTTGTGGTTGATAAGGAACAGAGGTGGCTGGTTTGTTAAACTTCTTCCATTCCCCAATGTGCTGCCAACCTTGTCCGTTGGTAGTGAACATAACAAATTCACCAGGGTTAGCAGACTCGCCATCAGCCATGACAACAGCTGGCTTCACTGTCTTGCCACGGAAGGTTGCAGAGATTTCAAACTGAACCCCAATATTTCCACCATTCATAGCTGAACCCATGGTAGTCTTCTTGGCTTTCGTATCAACGTTTTCAAGTTTAATTTCAGTCCAATTGTTTTGAGCATCAGCGACAACGTCGGCTTCTTCGCCATCATTAAAAGCTTTTTTAGCCCCTTTTGAAGTAACACCACTTACATAGCCATTTTTTGCATTTGGATCATAGGTTGCTTTTTCAGCTTCTGTAGCCCCTTGCTCTTCCATCCGTTTTTTGTAGATTTCAGTCGCTTGGAAAGGCTTCAAGGATTTGACTTTTACCGTAACTACATAGCCAGGCATGATTTCCTTGGTATAAGTAGCCCCAACTTGAAGAGCTAGTTTTTCTTCTAAATCTTTATCAGGAAATTGGTCATTTTTAGGGACAATGACTGTTTTTGCCCCTGTCCAGTTGGCTACATCTCCAAAGTCCAACCAAGTAATCTGGCTAGTCATAGATTTGGCATCAAGATCTGTTGTAAAGCCTGGTTTTTCAACTTTTGGAGTTGAAGTTGCGTCTTCAACGTCATCCCCGATCAAGCTTTCGTCATTAGGATCCCCGATTGCACGACGAGTACGTTTACTACGTTTACCACCAGAAGTTTCTGCTGTTACAGCAGGAGTTTCAGTAGCTGGAGCTGCGACACCTGCAGCCACTTCTTCTTTCTTATCTGTTGCAGCTGCTTCAGTTGCCTTGTTGTTAGGGTTTGTTGAAGCTTCTGTTGCTGCAGGAGTTGCTACAGCCGCTTTATCTTCAGTAGTAGCTGCAGTTGTTGGTTCAGTAGTTGTTGGTGTTGCACCTGCTGCAGTTACTGGTGCTTCAGCATTGTAAGTTTTAGCTGAAGTTGAAGCTTCACTTGTTGTAGTAGTTGCTTCAGTTGTTGTTGCAGGTTGAACCGCTTCTTCTGTTGTTGCAACAGTTGTTGGGTTCTCTGCGTTTTCTTCGGCTGCTACGCTAGAAGCTGTACCAACCATTACGAGTGTTCCTAAAAGGACAGAGCAAACTCCGACATTCAATTTACGAATCGAAAATCTGCTAATGCGATCATTAAATAAATCCTTGCCCATTATAATCCTCCATAATTTTTTTACAATTAATAAGCTAATTTATTGGCCTATATTTTAAACCTTATATATTCTATCAGATTAATTTAAATTATCAAAGCGAAATGACTCAAAAAACTAATCATTTTTTAAAAATTTGATGATACTACTAATCGGTAGATTTAAAAAATAGGAAGTAGAATCCATTTTTATGAAAAAATCATAACATTCTTCCTATTTATATTGTGTTTCTAAGTAGCATTTCTAGATTGCCAAATCAAACTTCAACTGAGGTTTGACAGGATCATAGTCCTCCAGTACAAAATCCTCAGCTTTGATTTCAAAGAAATTAGTGCCATCTGGTACGTTCAAGACCAAACGAGGCTGGCAATCCGAAGGCTCGCGTCGGAGCAATTCCTCTGCCTGTTCGAATTGGTTATCATAGATGTGCAAGTTGTTGATAAAGTAAAAGAACTTGCCAACCTTCCAGCCAAAGTGCTTGGCGATCATCATCTGAAGGGCTACATACTGCATGGCATTGATATGGTGCGCCACCAACATATCATTCGAACGTTGGGTCAAGGTCGCATCCAGATAGATTTCCCCGTTGACACGACGCACATCAAACATGGTTTGAAAGGCACAAGGTAAGAGCCCTTCTGACTCTTCAAAGGCTTGATAGTCCCAGAGAGAAATGATATTGCGACGATTCCAAGGATTGGCTTCTAGTTGTTTGAGAATCTTGTTGATGATGTCGTGTTTTTTAACGACAGCACCATAGCGCTCCCCAATCGTTCCCGTGTCTCCCACTTCCCAATCATTCCAGTAGTGGACCTGATACTTGTCATTTAGGAGCTCTAAACTATTGGACTGGTCCTGGTAAATCCAGAGCATTTCCTTTATGGCGGACTTGATGGCAATAGGACGAAGAGTTGTAATAGGATACTCGCCCTTGGCCAGATCAAACTCCATAAAAGCCCCAGTGATGTACTTGGAATTGGCTGTTGTGCCATCCTTGTACTTGGGCCGAGCTTGCTCAGACCAGACGCCTTCTTCCATAATTCTTCGAATATTTTCTTTAAAAAGGATATCTGCTTTTGTCATTCAATCTCCTTAAATACTGTAATACCTACATTATAACACAGGATAAATAAAAAGAGTCCCAAATAATTCAATTTAGAACTCTTTCTGTATGATTCTATTGTAGGACAAGTGATGCAGCCCCAATAACTCCTGCATCATTTCCAAGATTAGCAAGCACCAATTGGGTTGACGTACGGACTTGTGGGAAGGTATTTTCATCAAAGACCTTTTGAACCCCATCCAAGAGGAATTGGCCTGCTGCTGATACACCACCACCGATGACAATGTTGGCTGGGTTCAAGACACTAGCGATGTTGGCGCAAGCAATACCCAAGTATTGAGAGAAATGACGGTAGACAATCAAGGCCAACTCATCTCCATCTTTAGCAAGATCAAAGACTGTCTTAGCTGTGACTTCTTCGCCATCATCAATGAGACGTTTCAAGGTCGCATCTCCTGCGTATTCATCTGCATAACGGCGGGTCAAATTGACAATACCAGTTGCTGAAGCTACTGTTTCCAAGCAACCTTTCTTACCACAGGTACAATCAAATGGACGATCAAAATCAACTGTGATATGGCCAAGTTCACCAGCAACACCACCTGCACCGTGCAAGAGTTTTCCTTCTGCTACGATACCGCCACCAACACCAGTTCCAAGTGTCATGAAGACGACATCCGGTTGGTTTTCACCAGCACCTTTCCAACGTTCACCAAGGGCAGCTACGTTGGCATCATTATCGATGAAGAAAGGAATTCCCAAGGCAGATTCAATATCTTTCTTGATAGGCTGTACAGTTTTCCAGTTGAGGTTGTAGGCTCCAACGACAGTTCCTTCGAAGCGATCCACTGCACCAGGAGAACCCATCCCGATTCCAATAAAATCTTCTGCGGATAAGTTCAACAATTCCAAGCGGTGTTTGATGGAAGCGATGATATCAGGAACGATGTGACTTCCTTCGTCGAGGATGTTGGTCTTGATAGACCACTTCTCTTGAATCTCTCCTTCTTGCGTCAAAATGGCAAATTTGACAGATGTTCCACCTAAGTCAATACCAATAATTTTTTTGGACATTTTACACTCCTTTGTTCCTATTCTCTTGACACTAGTATACCAAAATGTGAAAAGGGTTTCAATTGTTTTTCAAGAATTCTCTCAATTTCATTTACAAAAAAAGAACCTGTCTGCAAAAACACAGACAGGAGTTCATTACTCTTCGTTATGAAGTTTTAAAAAGAGCCTCAAGGATTGGACCCCAATCACGAAGAAGAACAAGCCCAAAATATGTAACAAGAAGATACTAATAGATAGTGGACTGACAATGAGAAATAAACCTATAAACAGCTCAATCAGCCCCCAAAATGTAAACTTCTTGGATAATTCTTCAGATCGTTTGGATAGGTAATGGGCTTTTTTCAAACTCAAGGCAGACTTATACAAGAGCCAAATTCCAAGTGTAATCGGAAAGACAATCGGCAAGGTCTTATAGCCATATAGCAAGAGATAGACTGCAAAGACTAGCGAGACCACGCTTTGAAATAAATAGGGATCCGACAAGGTCGCTTGGGTCCGTAGACGATAGTAACGCGACAAACGCGAAACTGAAATCAAGAAAAAGCCCAGAGAAATCAACCAACTAAAGGTGGCAATTTTTTCGATTGGATTTACAAAAAGAACAAAACCAATGCCACAGAATAAAAATGATGACAGCAAAAGACTGTATTTACTAATATGGTGCATCCTTCCTCCTTTAGTTTTCTGCCAGCTCACTCAAGTACTCATACCGTTCGTACTTGGCTAAGAGCCGCTCGTTTTCTTCATCCATCTGACGCTGGAGACTGGACAACTTACCGAAGTCAGAACCATTCTCATTCATCTCAGCCTCGATGGTTGCAATCTTGTTTTCAATCTCTTCGATCTCACTCTCAATAGTCGCCCACTCCTGCTTTTCCTGGTAGCTCATCCGTTTCTTTTCTTCTCGGACTTTGACTACCTTTTCTTTTTCAGGCTTGCTACTTTCAGCAACCATTTCTAGCTCAAACTTTTTCTCATCTAGGTAATCCGTATAATTTCCAAAGAACTCACGAATGCCACCATTTTCAAAAGCTAGAATCTTAGAAGCAACCTTGTCTAGGAAATAACGGTCGTGACTAACCGTGATGACCGGACCGCCGAATCCTTGTAGGAAATTCTCTAACACTGTCAAGGTCGCGATATCCAAATCATTGGTCGGCTCGTCTAAAAGCAAGACATTTGGTTTTTCAATGAGGAGCTTCAAAAGATACAAGCGTTTCTTCTCACCACCAGATAGTTTTTCAATCAAGGTGCCGTGGGTCGAACGAGGGAAGAGAAATTGCTCCAGCAATTCAGCGATTGAGGTAGATCCTGCGCTGGTCTTGACTTCTTCCGCCACTTCTTGCAGGAAGTTAATCATCCGCTTGCTTTCGTCCAAGCCTTCGATCTGTTGCGAGAAGTAGGCAATCCGTACCGTTTCTCCAATAATGACCTTCCCAGCAGTTGGTTGAAGTTTCCCAGCAATGAGGTTGAGCAAGGTTGACTTCCCAACTCCATTATCTCCTACAATACCAATCCGATCTTTGTTTTGAACCAATAGATTAAACCGCTGCAGAATCGGTCCTTGATCATAGGCGAAATCGACATCTTGAAATTCGATGACTTTCTTACCGATTCGACTGGTTTCAAAGGACATTTCTAGATCTGTTTCTGTAACCTGGTGAGATAGGTCCTTTTTGAGGTCGTGGAAACGATTGATCCGAGCCTGTTGCTTAGTAGCACGCGCCTGCGGTTGGCGACGCATCCAGGTCAATTCTTGTTTATAGAGTTGTTGCTTCTTGTGAAGAAGAGCCGCATCCCGTTCGTCCTGCTCAGCTTTTAAGCGAACGTAATCCTGATAATTTCCTTGGTATTCGACAAGACCAGCACGGTCCAATTCGAAAATACGAGTTGAAATATTGTCCAAGAAATAACGGTCATGGGTGATGAAAAGTACGGTTTTCTTAGAGTTCTTAAGGAAATTGGTCAACCATTCGATGGTATCAATATCCAGATGGTTGGTCGGCTCATCTAACAGCAACAAATCATGGTCTCCCAAGAGAACCTGTGCTAGCTGGACACGGCGCCGCAGTCCACCAGACAAACTCCCCACCTTAGCAGACAAATCCTGAATCCCCAATTTGGTCAGGACTGTTTTGACTTGGCTTTCGATTTCCCAAGCATTGAGAGAGTCCATCTCTGCCATGACTTTTTCCAGTTTCGCTTGCTGGCTCTCATCGTACTGGCTCGTCAACAACTCATATTGACGAATCAATCGGAGCTCTTTCACATCTTCTGACAAAACTGTATCGAGGACCGTCTTGCTATCATCAAATTGAGGTTCTTGGGTCAGATAACCAATCTTATAATCATTCTTTGCAGAAAAAGGAGAACGATCTCCATCATAGCCTGCACGACCAGACAAAACATCTAAGAGAGTGGTTTTACCTGTCCCATTGACCCCGATTAGTCCAATCCGATCCAGCTCATGAATGATAAAAGAAATATCTTTAAAGACCGTCTTATCCCCGACGGACTTGGTTAGTTTTTCAACAATAAAATCGCTCATACTTCCCCCTTCTCGGCTTCAAGATAGCGGCTCAAAAAATCACCAATGGCTTGTTTGTCATTCTCTAATTCACCATCTACAATGGCCCATTCAATAGCAGAAAGCACTTGTCCTAGATCTGGACCTGGTTTTAAGCCATATTCCTTCATCAACATCCCACCATTGACCACGATTTCGTGCTTATCATGAATAGCTAGAGAATCATACAATTCTTCGATGATTTGGAAATCTACGGGCAATCCATGAGCCTGACGCAGTTCTTCCGCTAACAAGAGAAGTCTACGGTCATAGCGATAGACATCCCGACGATTTAAACTAGCCTTTTCACGCAAGCGGTAGATTTCAACAAACTGTTCCACCTTCTTAGCGAAGTCACGAGAGGTTTTCCATTTCTTGAAGAAAGCAGAGACCTTATTCTCATCTAAGGTCAAGAGTAAAGCAGCCCAAGCTTGCTCAGAACTCGTAAAGGTATAGTCCATGGACAACTGGAACAGTTTCTCTAGTGACGATTGGCTGTTTTGTAAGAGAGGGAGGTACTGATAGCTTTTGCTAGCAATCACACCTTCCAATCCCTTGCGCCAAAAAGGAGCTAAGAGGAGCTTATCCAACTCAATAAAGACTCGCTCAACAGAGATTTTCTCCAACAAGGGAGCGCAATCTGTCATAGCCTTAAAGGTTGCTTCTTCTAGATCAAATCCAAGACTGGCCTGAA
This sequence comes from Streptococcus sp. 343_SSPC, assembly GCF_001072385.1. Classification (NCBI taxonomy): domain Bacteria; kingdom Bacillati; phylum Bacillota; class Bacilli; order Lactobacillales; family Streptococcaceae; genus Streptococcus; species Streptococcus sp. 343_SSPC. The sequence continues at coordinate 164,323 of NZ_JVKU01000016.1, forward strand.
AGCGAAAACCACGCATGATCCGAAGGGCATCTTCGTTAAAGCGTTCTGTCGCCACACCAACAGCGCGCAAAACCCGATTTTCCAAATCTTCAAGTCCGTTGAAGAGGTCAATAATTTCCCCTTCCTCACTCAAGGCAAAGGCATTGACGGTAAAATCGCGGCGCTTGAGATCTTCTTCTAAGGAACGGACGAAAGTAACTCCACTAGGTCTTCGAAAGTCGACGTAGACATCCTCTGTTCGAAAAGTGGTAATTTCATATTCTTGATGATTCTCAAGAACTAAGACCGTCCCGTGTTCAATCCCGACATCAATGGTCCGCTCGAAAATAGCCTTGGTCTCTTCCGGGTAAGAGGAGGAGGCAATGTCTACATCGTGGATGGGACGACCTAAAATGGCATCCCGTACAGAGCCCCCGACGAAATAAGCTTCATATCCAGCTTTTCGAATCTTTTCTAATATTGGCAAAGCCTCCTGAAATTCAGAAGGCAGTTTTTTTAATCTCATAATAGATGTTCTAAACCATAGACAAGCTCATGACGCTTGACTACTTCTTTTACTCCTAGATTGACCCCTGTCATGAAGGACACCCGATCGTAGGAATCGTGGCGTAAGGTCAATCCTTCTCCTTGACTACCGAAAATTACTTCTTGGTGAGCTACCAGACCAGGCAAACGAACCGAATGGATGTGCATGCCTTGGTAGTTAGCACCTCGAGCACCTGGAAGACTCTCTTCTTCATCTGGCGCTCCCTGCTCTTGTGGTTGACGGACCTGACTGATCAGCTCAGCTGTCTTCACAGCAGTCCCACTCGGTGCATCCTTCTTCTTATCATGATGCAACTCGATAATCTCTACATTCGGGAAATACTTAGCTGCCTGTGCTGCAAATTGCATGAGCAAAACTGCTCCTATAGCAAAGTTTGGCGCGATGAGGCCTCCAAGATTCTTCTCACGAGACAATTCAATCAAATCAGTGATTTCTTCTGTTGTAAATCCAGTTGTCCCAACCACAGGCGCTAGTCCATGCTCCAAAGCAAAGCGGGTATGTTCATACGCCACTTTAGGGATGGTGAAGTCAATCCACACATCCGCATCCAGCGACAAAACACCTTCTTTGTCATGAAAGACTGGAACACCTGCCAGTTCGTTTTCAGACGCATGGGGGTCAATCAAGCCAACTAGTTCAAGCTCGGGGTCTTCTAACACCATGTGATAGGCTGCTTGGCCCATCTTCCCTTTAAAACCTGCAATCACTACTTTAATTGGCATGTTTTCTCCTTATACTTTCGGTACAAAACTGATAGCAACACTGTGATTTCCTAAGTGCGTACCAATGACACTGCCAAAGGTCGCAAATGGAATCTCACCAGCAAAACCGTCTTGATGAAGAATATCGCGAAGCGTTTCTGCTTTATCCAGTGCATTCCCATGGATGATAATGATCTGATAGTCTTTATCCGCAGTTTCTTCTTTGACAATCTCAGCTAAGCGTTTGATGGCTTTTTTCTCAGTCCGGACTTTCTCGTATACCTCAATCACACCTTCCTCGTTAAAATAGAGGATGGGCTTGATACTGAGGAGATTCCCTAGAATCGCCGCACCATTGGAGAGACGACCCCCTTTGACCAAGTGATTGAGATCATCAACCATGATGTAGGCAGAAGTCCCATCGATTTGTGTCTGGATGTTGGCTAGAATTTCATCAAAAGAACGTCCTTCATCAGCCCATTTAACTGCTTCTTCAGCCATCCACCCAAGAGGGGCGCTGGTAATCTTAGAATCTGGAAAAGCTATCGTAAGATTTGGGAATTCATCTTTCATATACTGGATATTCTGATAGAAACCAGAAATACCAGAAGAAAGGAAAATCCCTAAAACATGGGTATAGCCTTTAGCCTCTAGTTGCGGTAAGAGTTCTTCTAATTCCGCGATACTAGGTTGGCTCGTTTTCGGAAGTTCAGAAGAAGCTTCCATCTTTTGATAGAACTCTTCTGCTGTCAGGTTTTTACCTTCTACATAAGATACTCCATCAATGACAACTGGAATATCTAGGACAAATAAATTATCGTGTCCTCTTGATTCATCTGATAGATAGGCAGAAGAATCTGTGATGACTGCTAATTTCATGCATTAAAACTCCAAATTAATCCCTGGTAAATCAAGGGCGATTTCAGTTACCTCATAGGTCAAACGATTCAGCATATTCAAGCAAGGACGAGCTAGTTCTTCCACTTCTTCTTTGCTGAATTCGCTTGGCTCGCTGACCAAACGATTGTGAATGTGGTTGATTTGGGTAATGGTCCCGCTGATGACAAAGCCATCAAAAACAATCATATAGGTCAAAATAACGATTAAAGAGGTTGTCTTCAACTCTGTATCGCGTTGAATCAATTGAAAGTTGACGTCTACTTTTGTCTCGGGAGTTCCGTTTTCTTTTTCCCATTCAAAGTTACGAGCATCATAATGATACTGGCTGACGAATTCTTTTTCACGTTGGATATCCATACTTGTTCTCCTAAAAATAAGCGTTACGAAAATTATACCATAAATTAAAACAAGATTCTATTGCAGAACCATGTCTTTTCACACTGTTTTCTATCAAAGAAAGAGAAAAAGGCTGGGGAAATCCCAACCTTTTAGTCATGTTTAGTTTTTTGGTTTGCGAAGCAATCCGAATAAGATACCACTTACGACCGCACCGATCAATACGAACAAGATGTAAAGAAGTGGATTTGAAGTAAGGGCGATAACGAAGATTCCTCCGTGAGGAGCCATCAGTTTCAAGCCTGCAAGACCAACAAGGGCACCTGTCAAGGCTGAACCTGCGATGAAGCTTGGAATAGCACGAGCAGGGTCAGCTGCACCGAATGGAATGGCACCTTCTGTGATGAAGGAAAGACCCATAACGATGTTTGTCAAACCTGAATCGCGTTCTTCTTGTGTGAATTTATCTTTAAACAATACAGTTGCTACGAATACTGCCAACGGAGGAACCATACCAGCCGCCATAACGGCTGCCATAACAATAGAACCACCTGAAGCAACAGATTCAGCAAGTGTACCTGTAGCGAAGACATAAGCGGCTTTGTTCACTGGTCCACCCATATCGACAGCCATCATACCGCCGACGAGAAGTCCAAGAAGGACAGCTGAGCTACCTGACAAGCTTGAAAGGAAGTTGTTAAGACCAGTATTGATAGCAGCCATTGGAATATTGATGAGGAACATCAAGAAGCCTGTCAAACCAACACCAAGTAATGGCAAGAGAAGGATTGAACGGATACCATCAAGAGAGCGTGGAAGTCCTGCTAGAGCTTTACGAAGAACAAGAATCACTCCACCTGCTAAGAAACCACCAACTAAGGCACCAAGGAAACCAGATGATACTGCACCTGGCAACTCACCTTTAGCAGCGCCGTAGGCGATATTTCCAAATGCTGATCCTGAACTAGCAATGGATCCAGCGATAAACCCTGCTACAAAACCAGGTTTTTCAGCGATTGAGAATCCGATGTAACCTGCAAGTACAGGAAGCATGAAGCCAAAGGCCGCACCACCGATTGTTTTGAATTGAGCTGCTAATTCATGGTATGAACCAAGTTGAGACAATTGATCTTGAGGCACCCCAAGAATTTGGTCAATCAAGAAGGCAAGGGCAATCAAGATACCACCACCGATAACGAATGGAAGCATTTGAGAAACCCCACTCATCAAGTGTTTGTAGAAGGCTCCACCCAAGCTTAATTTTTCTTGGCTAGCGCTAGCTTGTGCAGCATTTTCAGCGTGGAAGACTTCTGCTTTGCCATCCAAGATGGTTTGGATCAATTCTTCTGTCTGACGGATACCAGCTGCGACTGGTTTAGAGATCAATTTTTTGCCATCGAAACGAGCGGTTTCAACTGCCTTATCTGCAGCAATGATGACCCCTTCAGCTTTTGCGATTTCTTCAGCTGTCAAGCGGTTGCCGACACCAGATGCACCGTTGGTTTCAACACGGACCGTAACACCCATTTCTTCCCCTTTTTTGATGAGGGCTTCTTCTGCCATGTAAGTGTGGGCGATACCTGTTGTACATGCTGTAACGGCAACGATGAGCGGTTTGTCAGATGAAGCTGCTTCTTTGACTGCTTCTGCTTTTTTCGCTTCTTCAGCCGCAGCTTCTTGCTCTTCTGCATCAAAGGCTGCGATCACTTGATCAGGAGTGCTTGCTTGTCGAAGTTTGTCCGCAAATCCTGGTTTCATCAAGTACTTAGACAATTCAGCAAGGGCTGCCAAGTGAGTGTCATTTGCTCCTTCTGGTGCGGCGATCATGAAGAACAAGTCTGTTGGTTGTCCATCAAGTGATGCATAGTCCACACCCTTGTTTGATTTTGCAAACAAGACCGTTGCTTCTTTAACAGCTTCATTTTTGCTGTGAGGCATAGCAATCCCGTCACCCAAACCAGTTGAAGTTTGTGCTTCACGGTTCAGGATGCCAGCCTTGAAGGTCTCAAAATCTGTCACCACACCATTGTCGACGAGCGATTGGACCATCTCATTGATCACGCCCTCTTTGTCTGTTGCTTGAAGATCAAACAACATCACGTTTTTATTTAAAACGTCTTGAATTTTCATAGTTTTTCTACCTCTACTTTTTCATAAGTTTCTTTAATATAGTCAGCTGTCGCCAAGTCATCTGAGAAGGTGGTCGCTGTTCCACAAGCCACACCCCATTTGAAGGCTTCGATGACATCTCCTGTTGTTGCGAGTTTCCCAGTGAAACCTGCTACCATGGAATCGCCAGCCCCGACAGAGTTCTTCACTTGCCCTTTGATGGGTTTTGCGAAGTAGGTACCACTTGGACTGACAAGAAGAGCTCCATCACACGCCATGGAAATAATGACGTTTTGTGCTCCTTTTGCCAAGATTTCCTTGGCGTAGCGTTCAATTTCTGGCAATTCCGTCAAGGTGACTCCAAAAATAGCTCCCAATTCATGGTTGTTTGGTTTGACCAATTGGGGATTGAACTCCAAGGAATCAATTAAGGTTTGCCCTTCAAAGTCACAAACGACTTGCGCACCTGTCGCACGAGTTGCTGCGATCAATTGTTTGTAAACAGCATTCCCAAGTGAAGATGGGGCAGATCCTGCAAAGACTACCACATCATCTGCTGTTAACCTCGATAAGATGCTGAGCAATTCTTGCAACTGAGCTTCCGTGACTTCTGGGCCATTCCCATTGATCTCTGTTTCCTCATCAGCTTTGATCTTGACATTGATCCGTGTATCTTGGTCCACTGTCACAAAGTTGGTTGAAATGGCTTCGCTGGTCAGTACGTCTTCAATGAAGCGTCCTGTGAAACCACCTATAAATCCAGTCGCTGTGTTCTCGATATCGAGACGCTTTAAGACACGACTGACATTGATTCCCTTACCACCGGCGAATTTATCTTCCGAAGCCATCCGATTGACCGCCCCTGTCTCTACATGATCGAGACGGACGATGTAATCAATCGCTGGATTTAATGTAACTGTATAAATCAAACCTCAATAACCTCCGTTTTTTCTTTTAATTTAGAAAGGATTTCCGTATCTGAAGCATTGGTAATGATGGTTGCTCTCTTCACCGGAGCTACCTTAACAAAAGATGTCCGCCCAAGTTTTGACGAGTCTAGAAGAATGTAAGTATTCTTTGCATTCTCTAAAATGGCCCGTTTGACTGCCCCCTCTTCAAGATCCGGAGTGCTGTACGACTCTAGGTCGACGCCATTCATCCCAATAAAAGCTCGATCGAAACTTAACTGACCGATTTGATTCAAGGCCATCCCTCCGATGCTAGCGTCAGTCGATGTTTTAACCATCCCTCCGATGATGACCGTCGGAATATCTCTCTCCACTAAACTCGCTGCATGGTGAATGGAATTGGTCACAACTGTAACGGTTGGATTGGCCAATTCATGGACTAACAATTCATTGGTGGTTCCTGCATCTATAAAGACAACTTCAAAATCTTTGATCAATTCTGCTGCTTTTTTTGCAATGGCAGATTTTTCTTGCACGTTTTTGATTGCTTTATCTTTATTGCTTTCTTCTTCTTGCAAGGAATGGAGACTTTCTGCCCCACCGTGAATTCGTCTTAGTTTATTCTCAGCTTCTAGTTCATCTAAATCGCGCCGAACCGTTGATTCTGAAGAGTTTAACTCTTGAACCAAATCCTCAATAGAGACGATTCGCTCTTTGATAACCTTTTCTAAAATGATATGTTTTCGTTCAGATTTTAACATATAACCTCCTTTCGGAAACGATTACAAGGACTATTATACTCTCTTATCTTTCAAAGTCAAGCACTAAATATCATTTTCTTTCATTTTCTATCAATTTCTTTAAAATCGTCCATTATTCTTTCTTTTCATATCGCTACTTAAGGCTTGAATTAATTCCTAAAACCCTCAGCAGCAAATTTCTGACAGAACAAAAAAGAGGCTGGGACAAAAGTCCTAGCCTCTCAATTGTCTTTGAATTATCGAGCAAGACGCAGTGGTTGAGTGGGCTCTACTACGCTGATTTCATCAGCTTTTACAGCCCTACTCAACTGTGCGGAGGTGGGACGACGAAATCGAATTCTAACGAATTACCGATTTCTGTCCCACTCTCACTTTAACAACTATTCATCTTTTTTAAAACCAAGCCCTCGGAACCATTTGGATAATCCCTTTTTACTTTTGTGTTCGTCTTTTCCAGTAGCTTTCTCAAGGTTAGCTTCGTCTTGCAAGTGATATTCTGATTTAGTAGAAGCCAGTAACGAAACTTGGGCCTGATCAGTAACTTCTTCCCCTCCTGCTACTACAGGTTGGTTTCCATCCTCATTTGACTGAATTTTCTCTATCCGACTTCTGAACTCACTAGCTTCCTTTTGATAAGCCATAAAACTTGCAAAAGCTGTTTCAAATTCTACTTTTTTCTCTTCAAGTTCAGTTTTTGCGGAAGCCACCAAGGCTTGGGCATCAACTAGCAGTTCAGATGAATTGGTAAACAGTTTCAGATGACCTTTAGCTTGCGTTAATTGTTTTTGAGCGATTTGAAGTTGGGCATGTGCTCCTTCAAGCTTAGATGCAGTCTCTTTTGCTACATTCTGTAAAGCTTCTAATTGCTTTTTATCTTCTTCTAATGCTAGAGCAACATTTTTCAAGGCTTCTTCTTTCGGGCTAATACTACCTTGTATCCGAGCCCGTGATACTGCCAGTGAGTTTTCCGCTTCCTTGACTTCTATCGACGCAGCCTGCCATTTCTTCATTGCTGAAGCTAGGTTACGTTGAGCACGCGCCAATAGTTGCTCATGACTTGCAAGAGAATTCTTGACATCGAATAAATGCCCAGAAAGGATATTGATACGAGACTCTTGGTTAATCTTTTCGACCTTTAGTCTCTCCAATGTATTTTTTACAGCCTTCACATCCGCTTTTGTTGTCCTTGCATTGGCAACTTTTCTCATCCACTTGGTCAGTTCTTCACTGGTATAAAGCGGGCCTCCTTCTTCAAAGAAAGCTGCTTGAGATACTTCTAAATCTGGAGCATAGGCAACTGAAATAGCCTTGTATTGATTCCCCATCATGTGGATATAGTGGCCAACCTTAGCAAATAGCTCCGGTCCCACTTTTCTGGAGATTTGACTAGGATTTAGCTGACTTTCATCCGTCGGTAAATTGAATTGCTTGGCTAATTGACGATAGTGGTCTTTTTCACTATACCAGAAGGCAACCGCTTCTCTAGGTCGATAGCCCCAGGCAACATTCTCATTCTCTTGGTAACTGGACAAGCCTTTTCGATGGTTAACATAATACTCTGTTTGAAGTTGACTAGCAGGCAATTGATAAGGATCTACCAAGAGCTCCTCTAAACCAGCCTGGCGACGGTACTGATTAATCGTATCTACGATTTCTAACGCTTTTAAGACGTTATCTAATCTAGTGACCTTTCCACCTGCCAGTTGCTCCTCTTCACTCCTACGGCTATAAAGAGACAAGGCTTCGACAGCATCATGGTCACCTGCTTTGGCCCACTCTTGAAGTAAGATCTCATAGCTTGCCTGTTGAAGATTGATGGGACTTAGCATTGCCGCTTCACGGACCTGTTCTAACTCCACTTCTTTTAGGGAGATTTGATGGGCTAGTCGCTCAATTTTCTCCTGTGCGCCAGCAATCTCACTGGAAACCTGCTTTAAGACCTGAGGCACATTGGCATGAGTTTCTGTCAGATTAACTACTAATGCTTGAGCTATTTTTAATTCGTTTTGCGCCTGCTCCTCTTTTTGCTGTGCGTTGGCTAATACTGTCTCATCATTCTGGATGGGTTGTTTGGCTTTTCTCAATTCATTTCGTGCGATATCAACGAGTAACTGTTGGGCAGCGATTTTATTCTCTTGATTCTTGATGGCAGAACGGACTTGGCGATCGGCTTCTGTTGCTTGGCGTACCTTGTCTTCTTCTAAAGTAACAACTGCTTTAGCAACCGCAACTTCATTTTCAGTTTTGCCAATAGTGCTTTGATTGGAGTTTTGAATCCTTGTTTCAGTATTCTGTAAGTTAGCTTCAGCAGCTTCAAGACCAGACTTGGCTACATTGTATTCAGATTGAGCCTGGTTCAATTGTAACCGTTGATCTTCAACTCTTTTTTCAGCTTTTAACAACTGTTCATTTAAGATATTCATATCCATAAAACTTGAATCCATTTCAGTCACATCAGGCGATGGCTGATCCCCAGCATTCTTCTGGGCGATTTCCTCTGCTTGCGCCTTATGCCCAGCCAAAGCTGAAAAGAGGGTTGTCGCAGCGACACCCGTTGTAAAGACTGATTTTCCTAATTTTTTGCTCATTGCAATCCCCACCAAAACTTTTTCATTTCTCTTCTCTCTTCATAAGAATACCACATTTTGTTACCAATAACTAGTAGGATGGGAAAGATTTTTTCTAATTTTAGGGCAAAAGAAAAACAGCTGTCGCTGTTAGTCTTCTTGTTTAATTTGCTCCAACATCTTCTCTTCTTCTGCTGTCAATTCATAGTTTTCTAGCAGATCAGGGCGACGCTCCAAGGTCTTTTTCAAACTCTGGTAAAGACGCCATTGACGGATATTTTCATGGTGACCACTCATGAGGACATCTGGAACCGTCATCCCTCGGTATTCATAAGGCCGTGTGTATTGAGGATACTCTAAGAGACCAGACGAAAAACTATCATCCTGGTGGCTGGACTCTTTTCCAATCACCTCTGGAATCAAGCGGACTGTCGCATCAATCATGGTCATGGCTGCTAGCTCACCGCCCGTCAGAACATAATCTCCCAGAGAAATCTCATCTGTCACCAAGGTCTTTATCCGTTCATCGTAGCCTTCATAGTGACCACAGATAAAAATCAATTCATCTTCCTGAGCTAATTCTTCAGCATAGGCTTGGTCAAAAGTCCGACCAGCAGGGTCCAGTAAGATCACGCGCGGATTCTTCTTCTCAATGGCATCATAGGCATCAAAGATCGGCTGCGCTCGTAGAAGCATCCCTTGGCCGCCACCATAAGGTTCATCGTCCACATGGCGCGCCTTCTCCGCATATTCACGGAAATTATGGTAGTTGATCTCTAATAGGCCTTTCTCACGCGCTTTGCCGACGATCGAGTGCTCCAAAGGCGAAAACATCTCTGGAAAGAGGGTTAAAATATCAATCTTCATCGTCTAACCCTTCTAAGATGTCCACATCGACCCGATTACCCGGGATATCTATATTGAGCACCACTGGTGGGATATAAGGCAAGAGAAGGTCGCGTTTGCCTTTGCGTTTGACTACCCAGACATCATTAGCACCTGGTTGCAGGATTTCCTTGATCTGACCGATTAGTTGGTCATTTTCATAAACATCAAGGCCGATGATCTCATGGTAATAAAACTCGCCCTCATCCAAATCCGTCAAGTCTTCTTCCGCAACCTTGAGGCTAAAGCCCTTGAATTTTTCGATGGCATTGATATGATACATATCCTTAAACTTGATGATGTCGAAGTTCTTGTGCTTACGGTGGCTAGCAATGGTCACTGTTTGGACGAACTGATCCTTCTCATCAAAGAGAGCCAACTCTGCTCCTTTTTTAAAGCGCTCTTCCGCAAAGTCTGTCACAGACAAGACCCGCATTTCTCCTTGTAAGCCTTGGGTATTGACTATTTTCCCAACATTAAAGTAATTCATGATTTCACTACATTCCTCTTTTAATTAATTTATCTTTACAGTTCTCTAATAAGAGTTGCAATTTTTTCCGATTCTGACCAGTGTAGATAGTGGTGGTTTCCACCTAGAATGAGTTTCGTATTTGAATTCCAATATTCTGAATCTCTGTACTCTTTTTCTCTGTACGCCTGACAAAATACGAAAACAGGAATATTATCTGCTAAGGTCAAACTATCAAAATCTTCAGCGGTAATATTTACTGATATCTGAAATCCAGGAACTTGCTTTTCCAATTCTAAGCCCTTTTCTTCCATCAATTCCCAAATCAGTCTATCAGTTTCAGGTTCAAATGTTGCATGAGTTAGTCCCTTAAAATAATTTTCCGGACCACATTCTTCAATCATCCTCATTTGCTCTTCCATTTCTGGATAAGGATTTTTTGAAAAATCAGCAAACATTATATTTTTTGTTGTTGGTTCAATTGCTATCAAAGCTTGACACTTAATTGGTTTACTCAGTAACTTTAAAGCCAAAACACCACTTAAACTATGAACACAAAGTATATAATCGGAAATTTCCAACCCTTTCAGGATTTCGAATACTGCTTCAACAAGATTGTCCAAATTAATTCCTGTTTGACTATGAATCGGACTCCTGCCTGTATTCGGAAAATCAATCGTTAAGTAACCTATTGAGGAAGGAAGTTTTTCAAGGATTGGTAGGAAATTTTCATAACTTGGTATCAAACCAGCACCATTTAAACAAACTAGTATTTTATTTCCCTTTTTATAAGTAACAGAGAGACAACCAATCTTTGTAGTTACTTCAAATCGGTTCATATCAAAATAACTCCTTCTAAACAACAATTCACTTAACATTCTTAGGTTTTATTTTATCACGTTCAATAGATTTTCTCAAATGGACTTTCTTGCTAAAAAGCCTTCCAAATCTTGTTCATGCTGATACTTGATGGCTGCCTTCTTGTCTTTTTCAAAAATGGCCTTCGTTAGGTCGATATGGTTGATAGCTGCAATTGCCACTGTGTAATGAATGATATCTGCCAACTCCTTTGCCAATACCTCGTTTGAATCTTGGACACCTTCTTTTCTACCTGAACGTCCATTTAAAACCTCAGCGACTTCTCCAACTTCTTCCACTAGTTTGATAAAAAGTCCTTCTTCTGTTCTAGATTGTTGATAATGATCAAGTAAGTATTCCTCTAGTTGTCTAACTGTTAAATCTCTCATTCCTTCTCCTTGCAACAAAAAAACGGGACAGAGTCCCGCCTTTTATTTTTCGTCAATAACGATTCTTACTTTTTTATCTTCAGTTGGGACAGAGTAGACAATCGTTCTTATCGCAGAAATGGTGCGACCTTTCCGACCGATCACTCGACCAACATCGCTAGGATCAAGGTCAAGGTGGTACTCCAAGAATTCAGGAGTATCTTCGATCTTGATGGTTAAGGCATCCGGTTGTGAAATCAAAGGTTTCACAATTGCAATAATAAGATTTTCAATCGTATCCATACATCAACCTACTTTTTGATTATTTTGAGAATTTAGAATCGTGGAATTTCTTCAAGACACCTTCTTTTGAAAGGATGTTGCGAACTGTATCTGAAGGTTGAGCTCCATCAGCCAACCATGCAAGAACTCGGTCTTCTTTCAAAGTAACTTGGTTTTCTTCAACAAGTGGATTGTAAGTTCCAACTGTTTCGATGAAACGTCCATCACGTGGTGAACGTGAATCTGCTACGTTGATACGGTAGTAAGGTTTTTTCTTAGAACCCATACGAGTCAAACGAATTTTAACTGCCATTTTTATAAGTCTCTTTTCTATATTTTAATTTTCGGTGAAATAGACAAGCTATTTAGCACATGATCTATTATAACACATTTTATAGACCTGTCAAGAAAAAAACTTGACACTATTAAAAATTTTTTAATTGATCTCAAAGTAATAAGATCCTTCATCTTTGGAATCCGATTCAATCACATAGTTCCCAGAAGGAAGACCGGATACATCCAAGTGCTTCCCTTCAAATTCTTTGGCGAGGGAAGTTACCGTAACGGTAAAGGAAAACCCCTTAATTTGGCGGTAGGTAGCATAATCCAAGGTCAGAATCCCTCGAAGATCTGTTTCTCCTATTTTTTCAGCAGCTAGTAAGTCTCTTGCCAATTGATCTTCAAAATCGGGATTTTGGTTTGGTAACTGAAGACGAACCTCGCTTACCTCGAGGCCTTGTTGATGAAATCGCTTTTTTATCTCTTGCTTTAATTGTTGAAATCCTTGAGATTCCGTAAAGGCTCTTTCAAAAAACGGGGCTACTAACCAACTGTTGTAATGTTGAGCCAGTTCTCCTGCCGTGTCATAGTTTTTCCTAGTTTCTTCTTTTGATAGATGAGTCGCATCGGGAAAGTCAAACTGGACCGTCTTTCCCTCAACCCTTTCTTGATAGCTGTAGGCATATTCGGTCGACATCCCATGGAGTTTTGCTGCTTTAAAACTTAGGTCTCCTTTAAATCCCGCTTCCTGATAAAAGCCAGAAATTTGCTGTTGGATTTCTTTTTCTTCTTGATTACTAAAATAAAAAAGAAAACAAATCAAGAGAGCGCCCCCTATGAAGTATGCACGAATCAGGTAGCCGATCCATTTCTTGATCCTACCCTTTATTTGTTTTAATTTATTCATTCCTCCATGATAACAAAAAACTAGCCCGAGAGCTAGTTTGTAATGGAATGAAATTTGAACAAAGCTTATTCAGGTTGTTAAAGAGATGCTTATATTTGATGCTCCTCCACATCACCGCTACATTCAATCCGGGGATATTGCTTCATCAGATAGGTCCAAAAATGATGCCACTCCTCTTTCTGATAGCTGATAGCGAGATAGTATTCCTTGTAGTCAAAATCCCTTAACACAAGAAAATACTTAGGAGGAAGAAGTGATTTGTTTCTACCAGAGTACCTACTATAACTATACTTTTGAAATTTCTGAAGTTGGATTTTCCAAATGTCCTCATCTATTCTCAGATAGTCGAAACAAGAGCGATAGGTTATCAAATAACCCTTATATACTAGTAACTTCAACCTCGGTTCACTAAATGTTGCTTCCTTCTCTATCTCCAGCAAAGAGATTGATTCGTTCCATTGCTGTGAAAACTCTCTGCCTTTTCTGCTTGTTTTACAAATCAGACGAACAAATTCGAATACTTGCCGAATGAGAATGAAAGAAACCGTGCAGCCTAGCATTATCCACGCTCGAAACCCTTTTCTTTCCTGAACAGTAGCTTGGTCCCAATCCATCCCATTCAATAAGCATAACAAATAGAAAGCTGCACCAGCTAATAGGAGGATATAAGCTAGTTGAATAAGAAATTGAAAAAATAAATTTCTTCTAATCATTTAACCCCGTTTACATCTCCTTCTTTTCAGGTCAATTCCATTTCACCTCTAACTGAAAACAACTGGTATCAGTACTAGGCTAATCTTTTCGCAAGAGAGCCAATAACGCCTCATAAGAATCCACTTCATAAGTCGGCACTGCTGGACTGGTATTTTCTTTATGATTCGGATTGTACCAGACGGTATCAATCCCCGCAGCATTGCCTCCAGCGATGTCCGCCGTCAAAGAATCCCCAATCATGAGAGCTTGTTCCTTAGCAAATCCTGGGATTAGGTTCCCAATTTTTTCGTAAAAGGCCACTTCCGGTTTTTGAGTTCCTAATTGTTCAGAGATGAAGATTTCTTTGAAATAAGGTGTGATGGCTGACTGCTTCAAGCGCCCTTGCTGAATAGCAGTAACGCCGTTGGTAGCACCATAGAGCTGGTAACCTCTTTCTACTAGCTTAGTTAACAAGTCTTCTGCTCCTGCAAAAGTCTGTCCCTGTTGACTAATGTAGTCCTGGTAACGGAGAGCCATTTCTTCACCATCTACATCTCTACCAAAATGGGCAAAGGCAATGGCAAACCGGCTGTTAATCAAGTCTTTCTTGCTAATCTTCTTTTGCTCCAAATCTTTCCAGAGGCCTTGGTTCATGGGTTTGTAGTAATCTTTAAAGGCTTGGATATCTTGAACCCCCTGATCTTGGAGGAATTGCGTTAAGGCCACTTCCTCCGCTGTATCAAAATCCAATAAGGTATGGTCCAAATCAAAAAGTAAAAATGTATATGTCATTACAAACGATCCTTCAATTTTTCTACAAATAAATAGGCTGCCGGGCAAGTGAGGGTATTCTTGATGGTCAGATGGTTGATCTGATAGATTTTCTTGCGGTCTGTATGAGGGAATTCTCGACAGGCTTTCGGACGCACATCATAGATGGAGCAGAGATTATCACCTCCCAAGAAAGGGCAAGGCATGGATTTAAAAACCTTGTCTCCATCTTCATCGACTTGAAGAAATTCAGCCTCAAAAGCAGGAAGCTTCATTTTGAAATACTTGGCGATGCGCGTGATATCCGCTTCCTTAAAATCGGGTCCTAGGGTCTTACAGCAGTTGGCGCAGGCGGTACAATCAATTTCTTGAAAGACTTCATCGTGAATCTCTTGGGCTATTTTATCTAGATTTTTAGGAGGCTTCTTTTTCAGATTCGCCAATACCTTGCGGTGCTCCTTTTGTTTCTGGAGCGCTAACTGATGGTATTTTTCTAAGTCAATTTCTCGAGTCATCCTCTATTTCCTCTTCTAAACAATAGAAAGATTATACCACAAAGACTGTGAAAAAAGATAGATCCAGAGATCTATCTCACTTCATTAATCCGTCACGGCACCTGTTCCATCAAGGCTCCAAGTGTTTTCTACATAGGAGGTTAATCGAGCTAATGTTTTTTCATCTCCAAGACAGGCAATGTAATGCATCTTCCCATCTAATTGAAAAAACCAGCAAGTAACATGTCGACCCGACTTAAGAATCATGTTTAATTGGGTGGCTACATTTCCTCCAACTTTGCTAGTAGATCTCCACGATTTTACTACTTTATTTATTTCGTTCAAGTCATTCTCAAATCTTTGAGACATCACTTCATTAAAGTCTTCCTCCTCAGCGACACCCGCTCTTTCTCTAGTAGTAGCGTTCAAAATAATCGCATTATCCACGCTTTTATCTGAGTACTGGATATTATCTCCACCTTCTTCATTTGTATATTTTACCCAATCACTTGGAATATTGACATACCCAAAATCTGCTGATCCAATTCGTTTCGTTTCTGCGAGACTCTCACTATTATCTGATAGTTCTTCCTTTACCTTGCTACTTGACTTTGTTGCTTCTTTCACCACATTCTTGGAGCTAGACGCTGCCGATGATTTACTGGACTCTTTCTTTGGACTGGTACAAGCAGAAAGACTAATAACAGACAAAAACATAACTGACGCTAGTAGGAACTTATTTTTCATCTTTCTCTCCTCTATGATAGATTATATACACTAGTCTAACATCTTATACTCTATTTTAAAAGGACCATTTAAATTTCTGACCAAAAAAAAAAGAACTAATTCAAACTGATGAACTGTTTGAATTAGTCCCTGCTTTCTTAAGGATATACAACCTGAGAGATTCTTTGCTAACCAGGCTATAAGAAGTTGATTATTACAAGATGCTGTGCTTTATCACAGCTTCTCAAATTTCATCTATCAGCAATTGAAAATTGGTGAAAATGAAAGCAACTTCCTCACGAATGCATTAGGCATTTGGACCTTTCTCATCCAAACTCCAAGTTTCCTCAATGTAAGGAATAAATTGAGCCAAGGTTTCTGGATCCCCTTCAAAAGACATCAAGTATACCTTATCATTCTTTTGGAAGACCCAAGTAATGAGGTACTGTCCAGATTTAAGGATAATATTGAGCTGCAAGGCTTCATTCCCTGAGACAGTGGTCTTCGCTCCCCACATTTTCTCTACTTCTTTATTGTCATTCCAATAGTAAGCAATTCGGTTCGCAATCAACTCTGCGTTGAAGACTTCCCCTTCACCGACATTTGCTTTCTCTTTAGTATACCCGTTCATGGTAACGATATTGTAGGCACTTCCATCTGTAAATTGAATGCTGTCTCCACCATCTATATCTGTAAATTTAATCCACTTGCTTGGGATATCGATATAACCATAATCTGCAGAACCAACCCGTTTGGTTTCGACAGAACTCTTGGTATTATCCGATGATTTTGACTCCACCTTGCTAGAAGTCTTTTTACTAGAGGATTTTTTGCTCTTTTTTACCACCTCAGTGGAACTAGATTCAGATGACAATGGTTTTCTAGACTCATTTTTAGGTGTGCTACAAGCTACAAGGGCAACAGCTGATAAGACCGAGACGGTCGCTAGTAGGAACTTATTTTTCATCTTTCCTCTCCTTTGTGATGGGTTTTGATACCTCTAGTGTATCACGTTCAATGAAGTTTTGAAAGCGCTATTTGTCTAGTCCGATACAAAAACGCCCCTAGCGGGACGTTTGGTTTGTTCGAATATTTCAAAGAGAAGCTTACTCCTCATCCATTGACAGAACTGACAAGAAGGCTTCCTGTGGTACTTCTACAGATCCAATCGCTTTCATCCGTTTCTTACCAGCTTTTTGCTTTTCAAGAAGCTTGCGTTTCCGTGAGACGTCCCCACCATAACACTTGGCCAAGACATTCTTACGAAGAGCCTTGATATCTGTACGGGCCACGATTTTATGACCGATGGCTGCTTGGATAGGCACTTCAAACTGTTGACGAGGGATAATCTTTTTGAGCTTCTCAACGATCAATTTACCACGTTCGTAGGCAAAGTCCTTGTGAACGATAAAGCTGAGAGCATCGACAGTATCGCCATTGAGAAGGATATCCATTTTAACCAATTTAGATGGACGGTATTCAGACAACTCATAGTCAAAGCTTGCATAGCCACGCGTAGAAGATTTCAATTTATCAAAGAAATCAAAGACAATTTCCGCTAGTGGGATTTGATAGATGACATTAACCCGATTTTCATCGATGTAGTCCATGGTTACAAAGTCCCCACGTTTGCGTTGGGCCAATTCCATGACAGCTCCAACAAACTCTTGTGGCACCATGATTTGCGCTTTGACATAAGGTTCTTCGATTGAAGCAATCTTGGTTGGATCTGGGAACTCAGACGGGTTGGACACATCTAGCACTTCTCCGTCTGTCAAATTGACCTTATAGATTACAGACGGCGCTGTCATGATCAAGTCAATATTGAACTCGCGCTCCAAGCGTTCCTGGATAACGTCCATATGAAGGAGACCCAAGAAACCACAACGGAAACCAAAACCAAGGGCTTGAGATGTTTCCGGCTCAAATTGAAGACTGGCGTCATTCAATTGCAATTTTTCCAATGCTTCACGAAGATCATTGTATTTGTTAGATTCGATTGGGTAAAGACCGGCAAAGACCATTGGGTTCATTTGCTTGTAACCATGAAGGGGCTCACTTGCTGGATTGGTCGCTAGGGTCACCGTATCCCCGACACGGGTGTCTGCAACAGTCTTGATAGAGGCTGCAATATAACCAACATCTCCTGTCGCAAGGAAATCACGACCAACTGCTTTAGGAGTAAAGATCCCTACCTCAGTCACGTCAAAGGTCTTACCATTGCTCATCAACTGGATGGTGTCGCCAGGCTTCACCATACCATTGACCACCCGAACTTGAAGGATAACTCCACGATAGGGGTCGTATACTGAGTCAAAGATCAAGGCTTGCAATGGAGCAGCAACATCCCCAGTAGGAGCTGGAACTTTCTCGACGATTTGTTCCAAAATCTCTTCAATCCCGATACCAGCCTTGGCAGAAGCTAGGACTGCCTCACTAGCATCCAGACCAATGACATCTTCTACTTCTGTGCGCACCCGTTCTGGATCGGCAGCTGGCAAATCGATTTTATTGATAACTGGCAGGATTTCCAAATCGTTATCCAAAGCCAGGTAAACATTTGCTAGGGTCTGAGCTTCAATCCCTTGAGCCGCATCCACTACGAGAATGGCTCCCTCACAGGCAGCCAGCGAACGAGAAACCTCATAAGTAAAGTCCACGTGTCCCGGTGTGTCAATCAAGTGGAAGATGTAGGTTTCCCCATCTTTAGCCGTGTAATTCAACTCGATGGCATTAAGCTTAATGGTAATCCCACGTTCCCGTTCCAAATCCATGCTGTCCAAAAGTTGGGCTTGCATTTCCCGACTAGAAACGGTCTCGGTTTTTTCTAAGATTCGGTCCGCCAAGGTTGACTTTCCGTGGTCAATATGGGCGATAATGGAGAAGTTCCGAATCTTCTCTTGTCGTTTCTTTAATTCTTCTAAATTCATTTTTTCATCCTTATAAAACTATTCAGTATATTATAACAAAAAAGATAGGCCTTTGCCTATCTTAATCCATTATTTTCAAAAATCGCTTCTGTGTTTTATTTCCTTCATAACCTAAATGTTCATAAAAAACATGAGCTTCTTTACGATGAGAGGCAGAACTCAAACGAATAAAGGAATAGTTATGAGTTCGAGCAAGAGTTTCAATTCGCTCCATCAATTGCCGACCAATCCCACGTCCTTGAGCAGATGGGAAAACAGCAAGTCCTAAAACATTTAAACCTGGATCGCTATATATACTCTCATAGGCTTCTGCTTCGACATAGCCTAAAATATTTCCAGTTTGGTCCTCTTCGTAAACAAAGCAAAAGTGACCCGAATCTGGCTGATTAAACTTATCAATCTGAGCTGTTACTTTCTCAAGGGTCGAATCATACCCCAATGCCTGGTGGCACAAATCACGAATTTGACCTGCATCTTTAATTTGAACGGTCCGAATCATACTTCTACCTCCATAAAGTCTTTTCCTTTATTTTAGACCTTATACCTAAAAATATCAAGTTTTACAATATATTAATAGTATATTTTGTGTTTCTATTTAATTCGAATTGAAATAATTAATGAACAATAAAGGATTTCTATTTACTTTTTCGATTTAATTCGCTATAATAAATTGTAATGTAAAAGGAGGTGAAGCTCTTGGCAAGAGGACGTGGAAAAGCAAGCCCACAAGATAAAGAGGCTTTGCGCATTATTTCCGAAAAAATAAGAGAACTATTAAAGGTTCAAAATAAGAAACAGGTCGATTTATCTCGTACAACTGGTATTCCAGCTAGTACTTTGACCGGCTATGTGAAAGGGACTTCTCTTCCAGTCAGTGAGAACTTAGAAAAGATTGCTAGCTTCTTTGAAATCCCCATCTCTGACCTAGATCCTCGTTATAGTCAACCAGATACCTTGGAGGATTCTAAGATTGAGTTTATCTATAAGCAACTGGATGAGGACTTTCAAGATTCACTCTTAGAGGAAGCCAATCGCTTGTTGGTTTTACAGGCTGAACGGAAACGTATCGAGAAAAAATACACACCATATACGGTCTTCGACAGTTATGCTGCAAGTCAAAGTGCTTCTAAGGGAGATTTGGTTTGGTTTGATCAAAAACTGGCTTATGATCTAGCACTTTGGATTCATACAGACTCGCTGGAACCTAAATATCCAAAGGGATCTGTTGCCCTAATCAAGCAAACTTTCTACGATACTGCTGGTGCCATCTATGCTATTGAGTACGACGGGCAAACCTTGATCAAGCGTGTCTTCCGTGAAGCACAAGGGATTCGTCTCGTTTCCCTCAATAAAAAGTATAGTGATAAGATTATTCCTTTAGAAGAAGAACCAAGAGTCATCGGAAAAGTCATTGCTAGCTTTCTACCAGCTAAGGAGGATGAGCTATGATTCGATTAGTTGCTATTGATTTAGATGGGACACTTTTATCACCAGACAAAACCATTAGTCCTGCTAATAAGCAGGCTCTTTTGGATGCTGAAGCTGCTGGTGTAAACGTCGTCATCTGTACAGGTCGCCCTCTCTCTGGTGTTCGTCCAATTTTTGAAGAAATCGCCTTCAAAAGTAATCACTCCTACTCTGTGATTAATAATGGTTGTACAACTGTCAAATCATCAGATTGGTCTGTTATCAGTTATGATGCCTTATCTGAAGAAGATTTGGTTTATCTCGATCAACTGACTCAGGAGATCCATCCTCAATTAAGTTTATTCGATTTAAATCGCTATATCATTTTGAATCGAAATCCTTCTGAAATAGCTAAAATGGATGCTAGCATCGTTTCTGCAGTCCCCGTGTCACTTGGCCTAGAAGAAATTCTTGAGGCACAACCGATTTTCCAAGGAATGTTTATCGATCAGAAAGAGCGGATTGATGTCTTTCAAGAAACCTATGAAGAAGTATTAGCCCAGCGCTTCCACACTATTCGCTCCCAACCGATCCTATTTGAGATCCTTCCTAAAGGGGTAAATAAAGCGACCGGCTTAAAGGCACTGGCTGAATACTTGGGAATACCAAGGCAAGAGGTCATGGCTATCGGGGATGAGAACAACGATATTGAAATGATTGAGTACGCGGGTCTTGGAGTTTCTATGGGCAATGCTCCAGCTGCTATCAAAGCCTTGGCTGATGTCACTACCACTTCTAACGAAGAAGACGGTGTCGCTACTGCTATCAAGCGCTATGTTTTACAAGCACAGAACTAGAAAAGGAAAAACAAATGAAATACCCAACACTATTAGAACGTTTTTTAACTTATGTCAAAGTCAACACTCGCTCTGATGAGACTTCTACAACAACTCCTAGTACACCTTCTCAAGTAGAGTTTGCAAAGAATGTACTGATTCCTGAAATGGAACGAGTTGGACTTCAGAATGTCTACTACCTTCCAAATGGTTTTGCTATCGGAACGCTACCAGCAAACGATCCAAGTCTCACCCGAAAGATTGGCTTTATCTCTCATATGGATACAGCTGACTTTAATGCTGAGAATATCAGCCCTCAAGTCATCGAAAACTATGATGGTGGCGCTATTCCTCTTGGTGATTCTGGTTATTCACTAGATCCAGCTGATTTTGCTAACCTCCATAACTACAAAGGTCAAACCTTGATTACAACTGACGGTACGACCCTTCTTGGTGCAGATGACAAATCAGGGATTGCTGAGATTATGACAGCTATCGAATATTTGAATGCTCATCCAGAAATCAAACACTGCGAAATCCGAGTTGGCTTTGGACCAGATGAAGAAATCGGAGTCGGAGCAGATAAGTTTGATGCAGAAGATTTCAATGTAGACTTCGCTTATACAGTGGACGGTGGTCCTCTTGGTGAATTGCAATACGAAACCTTCTCTGCTGCAGGAGCTGAAATTACCTTTAAAGGGCGCAATGTGCACCCAGGTACTGCTAAGAACCAAATGGTCAATGCTCTCCAGTTAGCCATTGACTTCCACAATCAACTCCCTGAAGAAGACCGCCCTGAAAAAACAGATGGCTACCAAGGCTTCTTCCATTTAATGAATATCGAGGGGACTGTTGAGGAAGCGCATGCTAGCTACATTATCCGTGACTTCGAAACAGAGAACTTTGAAGCCCGTAAAGCCATGATGGAAGACATCGCAAGCAAGATGAACCAAGAACTTGGTGCTGAACGTGTTCTCTTGAACCTTAAAGACCAGTACTATAACATGAAACAAGTCATCGAGAAAGACATGACACCAGTCAACCTGGCTAAGGAAGTCATGGAAGATTTGGGCATTACTCCTATTATTGAACCAATCCGCGGTGGTACAGACGGTTCTAAGATTTCCTTCATGGGAATTCCAACTCCAAACCTTTTTGCTGGTGGCGAAAATATGCATGGTCGCTTTGAATATGTCAGCCTACAAACCATGGAACGTGCAGTGGATACCATCATCGGAATTGTTAGCCATTTCTAATTCACACTATTGAATTAAACAAAGAGCTTCGGTTATCTTGACCGAAGCTCTTATTCTATTCATCCAAATATACTACCTGACCAAACTGGCTGTTAATCTGGTTTTGGTAAGTCTCATAAATTGAGAGAGGGATTCGCAAGCAAGTATCTGCTTCATGTCCTGCAAAAGGACGATGTGTCAGAAGGGCTACTTTTCTTCCCTTTTCATGCTCCTGCTTCAAGCAATCTATCAGTCTAAGAATCTGGCTCGAATCTTCTGGAGCGCCTTGATCAACCAATAAGCTCCATTGACTCCAATCTGGCACCTCATCTTCGCCACAGATCGAATTATAGTAAGAAACCTTTTCACCAACTTGACCGAATCCAGCTGTTAAATCCAAAGAACGTAATTTTAGCTCAGGACATAGTTGCTCCTTCTCTTGTCGCTCATACAAGTAAAGATTATATAAAAACTGGAGATAGAACGGATCCATTCGACTCAGGTCACTCACTTCTTCCCTTTCGAAGCCTCGATGAAAAGCTTCTAAGATAGATGAAAAGCGATATGGCATTCGTTTGGCGATCCGTTGGATGAGTTCATCGTCCGAAATCTCTTTTAGAATATGCTTAGGCCATTGATTCGAACCGAAATTTTCAACAGCTTGCTGATAGGCTTCTTCCAAACTACTACCAAAACCATGAATTGCACCAACTGAATGAATTTGTGTATTGAGAACTTTTGTCACCTTTTCCATTGGAAAGACGGGTAGTTTAAAGAAAATACGATCTAGAGTAGGTTCAAACAGGGCTGTAAGACCCTTCATCGTAGGATGAGGAAGGTCCAAAAGGTGGTCGCCTAATTTTAAGCATAAGGCCTGGTAGTAAATCGAATAACCTAAGGCCATGGACATGGTCGAGAAGGAATCCGAAGCAAAAGGATTGACCTCAAGAATATAGAATTGGTAACTCTTTGGATCTAGCGCAAACTTGATGGATGTCGCTCCAACCAGTCTCAAGTGCCGGACAATAGACAAAGCTGCCTCTCTCAAGGTCTGATGCTCGGTATCTGTCAACGTCAGACTTGGGATGACTTGATAAGAATCACTGGAATGGATCCCCACCGGGTCGATACTCTCAATGTTTCCCGCAAGATAATAATTATCCTGACGATCTCGGACGACGATGTATTCCAACTCCTTGAAACCAACCGTTGAGAGCTCCAACAAACACTGAGCCTGTGGCGATACTTCTAGTCCTTTTTCGACAGCATCACATAAATCATCCAAGTTATTAGCAATCCGACGACCTTGCCCATGCTTGCTGGCAAGTGGCCAAACAACAATAGGGAATTGGATCTGCTCTGAGAACTCAATAGCCTCTCGCACTGTCGAAACCAAGGATGAGGAAGGAACTTGATAACCTAAGTCCTGTAGAAATGACTTTTGGTCTGCCTGGTGGTAAAAGGTACGGTACTGCCTAAGCGAAGTTCCTAGAATACGGATTTTGTGTTCCTTGAGAAACCCAATTTCTTCCAATCGGAATAAAAGACCAAGGACTTGCTTATCCGCAAATGACAGCAGTAAATTTTTTGTTTTCGTCGCTAGAAGGGCTTCTTTGAGACTGTCCAACTTTAAACGAATAACCGAAACAGCGTCTCCTGCTTCTTTGGTGACGTCGTTCTCGTCTCCACAATAGAGGATTTCTGTCTGGTAGCCACGTTCTTTTAATAAGGGACAAGACGTGAGTGCTCCAAGCAAACTGACATCATTGAAGGATTCTGCACACAAAAGCGTTACTTGATTCATGACCATAACTCCTCCCTTCTTTCGTCTAATTTACTTTCAATCAGATCCATAAATTCGTCATAGAAATAGAGACTTTCCCTTGGTCCTGGGCTGGACTCAATATGGTAGAGAACACCGATCAAGGGAAGATAGCGGTGACGAAAGGCCTCGATAGAGTGATCATGAAGCTCCTCATGGGTGATCAGAAAATCTCGTGGAAGAGTATCGCGTTCGATGTTGTACTGGTGATTCTGGCTAGTGATTTCGACTTTTCCAGTAGCCACCTCTTTTACAGGAATGTTAAGTCCTCGATGAGGGCTTTTTAGTTTGGTGAGGCTTCCTCCATGGGCAAGGGCCAGCAATTCTGCCCCTAAGCCGATTCCCATGATCGGAATATGAGGATCGATTTTAGCAATGACCTGGCAAATACCATCGATATGATGAGGATTCCCTGGACCACTGGATAGAATGATGCCATCTGGCTGCAAATCCTTTAATTCCTTCAATTTAACTGAATAAGGAACGACCGTGACGTTACAACCTCGTGCAATCAATTGACGCAAAACGGAATGCCGTAAGCCCAAGTCGATCAAGACGATACTCTTACCAAACCCTGGTGCAGCATAGGGGGTTTTGGTCGACACCTGGCGGACTTGATCAAAAGGTAAGACGGTTGCCCGGAGCTGGTCTAAGATATGCTCAATCGCATCCCCTTCATTGACCACTGTAGCCTTCATACTTCCATGTTCAGTGACAATTTTAGCCAGCTTTCGAGTATCGACTCCTTGGATCCCTGGAATATTGTGTTTTTTCAGGTAAGCATCTAAGGATAACTGTTTGCGCCAATTACTGGGATGACTCGCTAATTGGTGCACTACCACTGCTAGACACCCAGGAAAAATAGATTCATAATCATCTCGGTTTATCCCAGTTGTACCGATAACTGGAAAAGTAAAGGCTAATATTTGCCCCTTATAGGACTGGTCGGTAATCAACTCCTGATAACCCGTCATGGCAGAATTTAAGACCAATTCCCCACTGACATAGGTATCAGCTCCAAAACCAGTTCCTTCAAAAACCGTCCCATCTTCTAACACTAAGAGACGTTTTACCATAAATTCTCCTTACAAACTCCAAAAAGAAAAGTGAGAAAAGACCACCTTTTTGTAGACTCTCTCACTTCTCCTTTCTTTTTTACATATTATTTACGTCCAGCTAAAACCGCTTCGATAATAGCCATGCGGACAAAGACACCATTGGTCATTTGTTCCACGATGCGTGATTTAGGAG
The DNA here is from genome assembly GCF_001072385.1 of Streptococcus sp. 343_SSPC. Lineage (NCBI taxonomy): Bacteria > Bacillati > Bacillota > Bacilli > Lactobacillales > Streptococcaceae > Streptococcus > Streptococcus sp. 343_SSPC. Next base: position 189,365 of record NZ_JVKU01000016.1, read on the forward strand.
CTTCTACCAAGTGGTCAGCAATCTCTACATCACGGTTTACTGGAGCTGGGTGCATCAAGATGGCTGTGTCTTTCATACGATCATAGCGTTCTTGTGTCAAGCCATGCAAACGATGGTAGTTCTCTTTTGAGAAGAGAGACTCATAATCATGACGCTCGTGTTGCACACGGAGGAACATCATGACATCGACCTCTTCGATCACTTCATCAATCGTCACAAAGGTTCCGTATTCTTCAAACTCTGCACTTCTCCATTCGTCTGGACCCGCAAAGTAAAGAATTGCTCCCAAGCGTTTCAAGATTTGCATATTTGATTTTGCCACTCGTGAGTGATCCAAGTCACCAGCGATACAAACCTTAAGTCCATCAAAGTGACCAAACTCTTGATAGATGGTCATCAAGTCTAGTAAACTTTGGCTTGGGTGTTGACCAGATCCATCTCCCCCGTTGACAATAGAGGCTGTGATAGTTGGACTTTCAATCAATTGCTTGTAGTAGTCTACTTCTGGGTGACGGATGACGCAGATATCAACTCCGAGAGCTGACATGGTCAAAATGGTATCGTACAGAGTTTCACCCTTGTTTACAGAGCTCGTTTTCACATCAAAGTCAAGGAGGTCACAACCTAATTTCAACTCAGCCACTTCAAATGCTTTGTGAGTACGTGTTGATGACTCAAAGAAGAGGTTAGCCACGATATGTTGCTCATCATAATGAGCTTTTGCTCCATTTTTAAACTCAATCCCACGCTTAATCAAGGCCATAACTTCTTCGTTTGATAAAGCTTCCATTGAGACAAGGTTTTTAAGTGCGATTTGATTTGTAGACATGTTGTAACTCCATTCCAAAGATATGCATATGTGAAAACAATACAGGAAGCTTCCTCAGTCACTCCTGTATATAGCGACGATTTGAAAACTACCTTATTCACTCACCTCGATCAAGATGCGATCTTGACCATCCAGCTCAGTCATCTCGACAATGATTTCCTCTGATCGACTTGTTGGAATGTTCTTTCCAACATAATCTGGTCGGATCGGTAATTCTCTATGACCACGATCCACTAGGACTGCCAGACTGACACGCGATGGACGTCCACGACTGACAAGATTATCGATGGCTGCTCGAATGGTCCGACCTGTATAAAGGACATCATCAATCAGGATGACATCTTTGCCAGTAATATCTACTGGTAAAACGGTTGAATCTTCTGTTACTTTGATATCATCACGGAAAGGCTTGGTATCCAATTCACAGACTGGAACCTCTATTTGTTCTAGCTGTGCTAACCGTTCTTTGATGCGATTGGCAATGAAAACGCCACGAGTTTTGATCCCTACCAAAACAATTTGGCTCAGATCCTTATTCCGTTCGATGATTTCATACGTGATGCGAGTAATCGCTCGCTTCATGGTCAGATCATCAACGACTTCTTTGATCTTCATCTTTTCCTCCTAATTGATAGAAAAAAGCCTCCCTTTTCAAGGAGGCTTCAGAAAAATACTAAGAGATAAGACCTAGAACGCATCTAGTTTACCCCTTATTTTGATCAGACTCCTTGCCTGCCTCACGGGACAGGATTAAAGGACTATTTAATTATCCATACTATATCACAGTTTATAGTGGGATGCAAGAAAAAACTCATTATTTTCTACGAATGTTCGGATTTAAATCCACAAATCTTCTATTTAATGACGATCTGTTCCTTTTTTCCCAATTTTCTTCAAGGCAAACAAGCCACATCCAGCTAGTAAATAAGCGACAAAAATGATGGTCGCCATCTTAACCACATAAAGCCAACCAAAACGATTGACATTGATAAAGAAATAAGGAAAAGGACTGTCTTTTGCCCCTGGAACTGGCCACTTAAGAACCAAACCGTTGAGAAGAGCAAAGACCATATAGAGTACGGGAAGCAAGGTCCAAGCTAATGGATCCGACTTACGGTATTGTTTTGGTTTATCAATCACCAGGGTGTCAAAGAAGAACATCAAAGGAACAATGTAGTGACAGAGGAAGTTTTCCAAGCGGTAAAACTTCTCAGGTGTCGCGATGGGTGCTAGCATAAAGTGGTAGATGACACAGGTGATCATAATAGACATGGTGACACCACCTTTTAAACGAAGATAGCCCTGAGTCTGGGTCGAACGACCACGAAGCATGCGCCAGACCATGTCCCCCATAAAGAACATGACCAACATGTTGGACAAAATGGTGTAATAGAGCATCATCCCAAAGCCACCATGCTTGGTCAGTTGCAAATAAACGCCGATTACACTCAAGATAAACAATAGAAAACGATAGCTAAACAATAGTTTGAATTTCATAGTATTCTCCCAAAAGAAAAGGGTTTAGGCCCTTCAGTTTAATCAGGAACTTTCCTTAAGTGAAGACGGACGTCAGCGAACTTCTTCGAAGTTCCATGACTTAGTTTTGAACCCAAAGTTTCAAAACTCCCGAGTACTTGAAACAATACTGTTTCAAGTACTTTTCTCACAGCGGAAAGTTCCTTATAAACTTAAACAACTCTATTAATTTGTATACTTTATATAGAACTATTTCTTCTTATCTTTAGATTTTCTTGACAAATTCTGATTTGAGTTTCATTGCACCAAAGCCGTCAATCTTACAATCGATGTTGTGGTCGCCTTCGACGATACGGATGTTTTTCACGCGCGTTCCTTGTTTCAAATCTTTTGGTGCACCCTTCACTTTCAAGTCTTTGATCAAGGTGACAGTATCACCATCAGCCAGTTTATTTCCATTCGCGTCGATGGCTACAACACCTTCTTCTTCTACGACTTCAGCTGGGTTCCATTCATAAGCACACTCTGGACAGACCAAGAGGGCACCATCTTCATAGACGTATTCAGAGTTACATTTTGGACAGTTTGGTAAGTTATTCATTTCAATCTCCTTAGCAAAATTAACTCCCATAGTATACCATGAAAGGCAAATTTTGACAAATTCTGTTTAACTGTAGCATTGTCAATAAAAGAAGAGGCAACTTGGCCTCCTAAAATTGATGATCACCTTTATCTTCTTGCAATTCTTGAATCTCTCGAATCACGCGCACGCCTGCTTGGCTCCTATTCTGTAATTCTTCGTCCGAGTAGGGGAAGGTATTGATCAAGATACTTTGCATGCCGATGCTTTTCGCTACAGCCACATCTGTAGTGAAGTCATTCCCTACCATGACTGTTTTATTCGGATTCAACTGGTGGTCTTTGATAACTTTCATGAGAAATTCGCGCTGAGGTTTGCGAATCCCTGCATCAGACGACAGATAAATATCATGGAAAATCTCTCTTAGGCCAAGCAAATCAATCTCTGGGTTGGTAAAGTCTGCTTGGGCATTGGATAAGAGATAGATCCGACACCCTGCAGCTTTCATATCTTCTAAGACTTCTTTCGTGTGCGGATAGAGCTCCAAGCGTTTGCGAGAGAGGACACGGAAGGTCCGAGCAATCAAGCGTCCCCACTCTTTGAGATGATGGACACTGGCTCCTGTTGGATGACTCTCTAGATAGAGTTGAACGAAAATCACGGTCAAGTCTATCTCCGGATAAGTGACCTTTTTTTCCTTAGCGATACCTTCCTCCGCTTGCTTCACCAACTCCTTATAGCGGACTTGCAAACTTTCCCCAGTATAATGAGCTCCATAGGACTGGTAGATTTGGGCCATGGTCTCCCACAAAACTGGACTCGACTCATCGGTTTCGATATCGACTAAGGTTCCATAAAAATCAAAGATATAGTTTTTAAATGCGTACTTTTGCTGATTCATCTCTTTCTCCCGTTACAAACATGGTAAAGGTGGCCTTACAGACATTGGCACCTTCCTGATTAGTAATATCGACATCGACAACCCGAGTTGTCCGCCCACTGTGGACACATTCCCCGTGAATCGTTAGGACATCTCCTAGGCGCCCTGCTTTCAAATAATTGATGGAAGACTGCAAGGTCACACCATCTACTCCCTGTGAAATAACGACCAAGCCACTGATCTGGTCACACAAGGTAAAGAGATAGCCACCGTGCGCGTTTCCATAATAATTAAGTGATGATTCAACGACCTTGGTTGTCACAACAACATGGCCATCTCTCATGGTTTTGATCTCGTAATTTTCAAATGCAGCAATGGCATCAAAGTGAAAATCCTTCATGTTAAAACCTCTTCCCTCTATATAAGGTATTCCTAAACTCTTCCATCATACTATTTTTTTCCACTTCTTACAAGAATAAGAAAAGAGCTGGTGTACCCAACTCCTTAATAGCGAAATTTTTCCCAACCATCATCTGTCCGTTTACGATAGTAGTACTCGGATAAGTCTGGATCCTCCATCACTTCTAGCAGAGGAAGCATGTCGTAGGACAAGTCCAACTTTTTTAATTGGTCCTTCTCAACCCAAGAAACTTCTCCTTCTTCAGACGATCTTAGCTGGCCGGTGAATTCTGTCGCCTTGTAGCAAAAGACGATATAGCGACCTCCCTCATCTGGCTCCCAGTCTTTAACTGCGACCAGTTTTGGATCTGCAATTGTCAGTCCTGTCTCTTCGTAGACTTCACGAATGACGGATTCTACCAAACTTTCTCCTTCTTCAATGTGGCCACCTGGAAAAGCATAGCCAGCCCAGTGAGTCTTTTCAGGTGAGCGGTATTGGAGGACTACTTTCCCATTTTCAAGATCTTCGACCATGCAAAGATTGCACAGTATAGTAGGCGTTGTACGTGACATATATTTCCTTTCTATGATATTGACAATTAATCAATATAAACTTTTTTCTTTATCTCTTTTTCATCACAAAGGGATTTACCAGCTCATGGTATTCATCATAGGCATCCAAAAGAGAGCCTCTCTGAAAGACAATTGACTTCTCTTTTAAATAATACTCCGAGTGAATCGTTACCGAACCATGACATCACTGCTAAAGAACAACTCAATGAATAATACCAGGATCAGGCTAGCAAAGAGACTAAAAAGTAGCCCCCCTCGACATTCTTCCAACTGACTATTTGTGTCCGATAGAAGGGATACCAGTTGTAAATGAAAACGAAAAACGTTCTTGCCTTAAATAATGATCAATAGGATATGAACACCTAATCGAAGCCAATGATCAATTAGAGGCGTATCTGGATCACTATTTTTACTATCTAAGAATAGGCTGAGCGATAACAAAAGTAAAGCAAGGGCAATGACTATTTTCAGAGATAGCATCATACCACCAATAGCAAGAGTAGCTAGAAAGCCAAAAAATGGCAACGGGCTAAATAAAAATGACAATAAACTGAAATAGAGCATAAACGAAGAGAGTATCAATAAGCCGTAAACAATCAACTTAGTGAAAATTGAGACTCTTTTTCCTTCTCTTTTCATTTTTGATAGTGAATAAATGACATAGATCATATAGATAAAAAGTAGCATATGGAATCATTCCTATGTTTTATAGATTATGTAATAGTTTAACCAAAAGCCAATCAAAATACAACTAAAGACACTAACTTATCAGTAGTAACCCATCTCTGATCAAAGTTTCTTGACTTCTACTGCTACCTTTTGGAGATGCTGTTTCCGCATACTAGCGGTATTCACATCGCGGCCGACTTCACCCAAAATGCAGACGCGCTTGGTTTTAATCCCACAGTGGTTCAAGACGGCATTTTTCAAAACGGAGATACCATAACTATCAGGAATGTTGAGAGGGCCTGAAAAGATCTTGTACCACCAAGTAGGCGCCATGGAGGTCGCATAAATACTGGCGGTTTTGCCTTTAAGCAACTTCTTAAATTGCTTGCCTCTGAGGTAATTCCAGATAAAGTTTCCTTGATCATTGGCCGAGTAAGCAATCCCCGGTGTAAAGACCCGATCGATCCAGCCCTTCATAAGGCTAGGCATACTACTCCACCAGATGGGATAGACAAAGATCAGGTGATCCGCCCACTGGATCAATTCTTGGGAACGAAGGATAAAAGAATCTTCTTCCATCCGTTTTCGATAGCCATAACGTAAAACCGGATCAAAGTCCTCTTCATTAAGGTTGATGACTTCAAGTTCATGGCGACCTGAGTCAATAGTTTCGACAATGGTTTGAAAAATAGCCTGACAGTAACTTTCCTTATCAGGATGCCCATTAATGACTAAAATTTTCATTCATCTTCTCCTTCATCTTTTTTTCATTCTATCTATTTCACTTTTATACTTTATTAGTTGATAATGGTTCAAAGATTGATAGATAGATCCTTTAGGAATTTTTATTTGAAGAACACATCATCCGCAATTCCTTAACAGGTTTTCCAAGTTTAAGCATTTTTTCTAGGCCATCCAAAGTAAAACCCATTTTTTGATAGAAAGCAATGGCTCGCTTATTCTCTTTCAATACCCATAAATAAATTTCAGAGAAATGATTGAGAGCAACAAATGCAGCATGCATTAACTTTTCACTCACACCTTTTCCATAGTAATCTTTTAAAACATATAAGGCGATGATTTCACCAGCTTGAATGGTCTCATCACGGTAATTTCCATAGCTGATAAATCCAACAACCTTCTTTCCATCCATCGCAATCAAGGTATTTTCTGGATATTTTTGACTAAAGAATCGACATTTTTCTAATGTCATCGTCTCCTGAAAATCCGCGGGTAAAAGATCGTCATAAGCCTCTCTCCACGTTTGCCAATGAACGAGAGATTTTCCTTCTATCTCTTCAGGTGTTTCCATTGTTTTAATGATAATCTTCATTCGTTTTATCCTATCTAATCAAAAGCCTTGACTTCCAACATCATATCGCGGATCTGTGCTGCCAATTCGAAATCAAGCACTTCGACAGCTTCTTGCATTTGGCCTTGCAGTTTCTTGACCAGTTCTTTGCGCTCTTGGCGGTTGAGACTGGTGATATCCACTTCCTTGTCTTCTTCTTTGGCCACAGCCTTGGTAACAGAAATAAGATCTCGGATTTCCTTTTTGATGGTTTGTGGGACGATTCCATGCTCTTCATTATAGGCCATCTGAATCTGACGACGGCGGGCCGTTTCATCGATGGCTTTTTGCATAGACTGGGTCATGGTGTCCGCATACATGATCACGTGACCCTCACTATTACGGGCAGCACGACCAATGGTCTGGATCAGACCGCGTTCATTACGGAGGAAGCCTTCTTTATCTGCATCGAGAATGGCCACTAGACTGACTTCTGGTACGTCAATCCCTTCCCGAAGCAGGTTGATACCGACCAAGACATCAAAGACACCCAAACGCAAATCACGGATAATCTCCGTCCGCTCCAAGGTCTTAATGTCCGAGTGCATGTATTTGACCTTGACACCCATTTCCTTAAAGTAGTCCGTCAAGTCTTCAGCCATCTTCTTGGTCAAGGTGGTGACAAAGGTCCGCTCTCCACGTTCTACACGCGCATTGATCTCACCCAAGAGATCGTCCATTTGTCCCATGGTCGGACGCACTTCCACCTCGGGATCTAGAAGACCTGTCGGACGAATGATTTGCTCGATGACGGTATCCGTTTGTTCCATCTCATAGTCACCTGGTGTCGCTGACACATAGACAATCTGGTGGACATGGCTTTCAAACTCTTCACGACGCAGTGGCCGGTTGTCCAAGGCAGACGGCAAACGGAAGCCATAGTTGACCAGCATTTCCTTGCGCGAGCGGTCTCCATTGTACATGCCCTTGATTTGGCCCATGGTCATATGACTTTCATCGATCATGATGAGAAAATCTTCAGGGAAGAAGTCCAAAAGGGTGTACGGTGGCTCTCCTTCACTCCGGCCATCCATATGACGTGAGTAGTTTTCGACACCATTGGTGTAGCCCATCTCTCGCAACATTTCAATGTCATACTCAGTCCGTTGTTTCAAGCGTTGAGCTTCCAGCAGTTTTCCTTCCTTCTCAAAGATAGCTAACTGTTCTTCCAGCTCAGCTTGAATCTTGGCAATGGCTACTTCCATATGGTCATCATTGGTCACGAAGTGAGTGGCTGGGAAAATGGCTAAGTGGTCCACATCTCCTAGAACCTGGCCGGTCAAAGCTTCAATCTCTCGAATCCGCTCAATCTCATCCCCGAAAAACTCGACTCGAAAGGCATGCTCATCACGCGAAGCTGGGAAAATCTCGACCACATCTCCTCGAACACGGAACTTGCCCCGTTGAAAGTCGATGTCATTGCGCTCAAACTGGATATCCACCAGGTCATTGAGCAGTTTATCACGAGAAATCTCCAGACCTGGACGCAAACTGACCACGCTGTCGGAATATTCCTTAGGCGAACCCAACCCATAGATACATGAAACAGATGCAACTACAATGACGTCATTTCGCTCTAAAAGAGCGGAGGTTGCTGAGTGACGAAGCTTGTCAATCTCATCATTGACCGAGCTATCTTTTTCGATATAGGTATCACTCGATGGCACATAGGCTTCAGGCTGGTAGTAATCGTAGTAAGAGACGAAATACTCGACCGCATTTTCAGGGAAAAATTCCTTAAACTCCCCATAGAGCTGGCCCGCTAGGGTTTTATTGTGGGCGATGACCAAGGTCGGCTTATTGACCTGGGCAATGACCTGACTCATAGTGTAGGTCTTCCCCGTACCAGTCGCTCCCATCAGGATTTGCGCCTTCTCACCACCCTCGATGTTATCTACCAACTGCTCGATGGCCTGCGGTTGATCCCCAGACGGTTGGTATTTGGATACTAGTTTAAATTTGTTATCTGTAATTCGATTAATCATCTCTTTGTCCTCACATATATAGACCTTATTTTACCATAAATCACCAGAATTCTCTGAGATGAGGAATGAAGAGAGAAGACAACAGGTTACAGAACGATCCATTAAATTGGTACATAAGCGAATTACAATCTAATTAATTGGACACGCATTAGCATAAAAACTAAACAAGACTCTCGCAATTACTTCGAAAGTCTTATCTTTTATTCTAAAACCATGCAATACGAAACAAGAGGCTGGGACAAAAGTCCTAGCCTCTTAATTGTTTTTGGATTGTTGAGCAAGACGCAGTGGTTGAGTGGGCTCTACTACGCTGATTTCATCAGCTTTTACAGCCCTACTCAACTGTGCGGAGGTGGGACGACGAAATCGAATTCTAACGAATGACCGATTGCTGTCCCACTCTCCCAAAATTAGAAAAGTTTGCTCATCAGTATCATTTTTATTTACTACTTAACTTCTTGATTCCTAACCAAGAAGTAGAGAGTTGCTCCAAGTGAACATACCAGTCCAATAACGTAAATACAGAGTTGCAGATTGGAAGCTCTCCCTAATATTGTATCTGCAACAATATTATAAAATAGGTAACTAGTCAATGGTTCCACTACTCTTTCTATGAATGGTTGTACTAAAATAGGAAATAGCAATAAAATAGCTAAACTCCCCATTGGACTTTTGAAACAATAACTTAAAAAGTAAGAAATCAAAAAGTATTGGATGGAGCCAATCAAATAGAAGCTGAAAATTTCTAAACTGACACCATTTTCGCTACTAAAAAAATGAAACCATATAAGCAATACAATGAAATACAAGGTTGATTGTAGTACTACATCACATAACTCTACGAACAGGATCCTAATTGAACTTAAGATCCTTTTTCCACTTACCAAATAAACTAGTTTTGTTTCGTGTGATTGTAACTCAACAAATGCATTAACACACCCTATACTAACAGAGAGCATTGAGGCAAAAACAAGAGCTTGCTTTATAGATAATTGTACAACAGTATCATTGATTGTAACTGGTAAAACACTTAAAAGACACACAAAACCTATCAAAAATGACTGTATAGTTATCTGGTACTTCACGGGTTTTAAACTATATTTTTTGATGATAAGACTTCTAAATAAACTTGCCATTCTTCCTCCCCATTCGAATCTTTTCTACAACAATTATCAATACTAAGAATACGACTCCTTCAACAACTAGAAGAGTAAATCCATACAATTGACTCATTTGAGTCCCTTCAATTCGACCAAAAGCAAATGATTTAGCCCCAATCAAAGGTAACAGATTCTCTATGTTAGAAGAAATTCCTCTTAGAATACCTGATAAGGTGATTACCAATAATAAAACGTCTGCAATTAATGCAGTCATTGATTTTTTCGTTACGATTACGAAAAGTAAAGCTAATAAAGTAAGAACGATTGCAAATATCATAACTCTTACCGTGACGTCTAAAAACAATGTCAATTCTAAAAAATTCTTTAGAGTTGAATCTAGAAAAACGAATAAAATAACAGCGTTTACTATAGAAAATATTAAAGTAGAGAGTAACGATAGGACAATCGAACTTGCAATAAACCCAGTAAGACGAACTTTCCAGTTAGGAATCAATAACTGGCTAAAATAATCATCACCAAATTGGTAATGGGTTGAATAAACAAGTGAAACCAAGATTGGCAAGAAAATAACACTTGCTTGGTAGGGTGAAGATAAGAGAGCATCCCTGACTGTATACACTGGATTCGATGATAACATAGATGGATCAAGGTTAACCGCTTGGCCATTTCCTTCTGCTAAGGCATTTATCACCTGGATATTTTGAATTGTAAAAAATATGCTGACTCCCAAAATAAGAAAAAAAGTAACTTTAAAAGTAGGTAAACTACAATATTTATAGAGGTCACTAAAAAAGGAACGCTTCAACATATTATGCACCTTCTTTCCCTTCGAGCGCCTTAAAATATGCTTCCTCAAAAGATCCAAACTCTTTCAAAATGTCTTTTGTAGGAGCATCAATAACGATTTTCCCATTAGAAATACCAACCAAATGATCTACAGTTAATTCTAACTCACTCATATAATGACTTGTCATTAAGACAGTTTTACCTTCATTGACAAAAGATTGTAAAAAATTACGTACCCAGCGAATTCCTTCTGGATCTAGCCCATTGATTGGTTCATCTAAAATTAAGATGTCAGGATTTGCTAATAAGGCTGTTGCTAAACCAAGACGTTGCTTCATTCCTAATGAATAGTCTTTTACTTTTTTATTTTTAGCTTCACTTAACCCCACCAACTCTAAACATTCCTTGCACCTATTTCTATCAACCCCACAGGCCAAGCCAATCCACCGAAGATGCTGAAATCCAGTTCTGGTTGGGTAAGGTTGGCAACTGTCAAGGAACGATCCAACAATACAAAAAGGATTATCTCCCAATTGAGAGTATTTTTTTCCATCGATCAACGCCATTCCCATTTGACTATTTTCTAAACCAAGTAAAATTCTGATTAAAGTTGATTTTCCAGACCCATTCGGTCCAATCAATCCAGTAATCTCACCTTTCTTAGCTTTGAAAGACACGTTTTGAAGGACAATTTTATTATTATATTCCTTATGTAGCTTTTGAATTGTTATCATTCATTCTTTTTCCCTTCTGACTTTTAGTGAAATTCCACCTTCACTTGGAGCAAGTATAACAGGAGAAAATCAGGAAATTCTCAGAATAATTATTTTTTTTATTTTCAACAAATTACATTCTATATTTGCTATAATATGCTCATATAATTGGAGGAACTATGAAGTATAAAATTTTAGCCATTGACGATGATGAAAAAATCTTACGATTAATAGGGAATGCATTAGAAGCAAACAACTTTCACGTGGAAACTCGTAAAAATATAGAGGAGATCAATATCTGTGACTTTACTGGATTTGATCTAATTTTACTTGACGTCATGATGACTATTTCTGGTTTAGAAATTTGTCGTTCCATTCGTCCACAAATTGCTACTCCAATCTTATTTCTAACCGCTAAAGATTTTGAAGAAGATTTACTAAAAGGAATACAAGCCGGAGCCGATGATTACATCACAAAACCATTCAGCATTAAAGAATTGATTGCAAGAATTCAAATGCATCTTCGTAGAGAAGAAAGATCTCATCCTGCCTCTAAAGAAGAAATGAATTCAGATATTTCTTTTTATCGAGATCGTCAAGAAGTTTATTATCAATCAAAGAGAATATCACTAACTAAGCGAGAGTTTGATTTACTTTATCTTTTAGCCAAAAATGAAAACCGAATATTTAGCATAGAAGAACTTTACAATTATCTTTATCCTGTAAGCTCTGATGCTCAACTACGGTCAATCACCGAATACATCTATCAAATTAGACAAAAATTTAAAACTCATCAAATTGATCCAATCAAAACAGTATGGGGAGGAGGATACAAATGGAAAAAGAATTGACGATCAAGCGACTCATTAAGCGTACCTACCTTAAAATCATTTGGCAATTTCTTCTATGTCTGATACTTTTTTACATAGTTCCAGCTCTTCTATCTTCTGTATCTGGAATTAATGAGAAAAATGCCAATCACTTTGCTTTATTTTTTAGCGTCAGTTCTTGGATTTATCTTTGCATCATTTTAATTGTTATCATTGTAATAAATATTAGACAGTTATTAACCAAGATTCAAAAAGAAATGAACATGGTTTATCATAGTGGTCTATATTTCACCAAAAATGAACATCACCATTTGCAGATTAAAGAATTCATTGAAACAAACGATCTGATCGAAAAAATGCAATCTGATATAAAAAATAGGATTGAACATGAAAAAGAACAAAAAAAAGAACTCATGTTTCAAGTATCTAGCGCTGCACATGATCTTCGAACTCCTCTAACTGTCATCAGAGGAAATGCTGAATTCTTACAATCCACCGAGCAAACACCTCAAGTAATAGAATGTCTAAAAGATCTTGAGCAAGCAAGTATTCAATTAAACGATTATTTTAACGACTTCATCCAATACTCCAAAACCTTTTACGACCATGATATTCAACTTGAAAAGATATCAATTAAACAAGTAACTTATCAATTGAAAGAACACATCACTCCCTTACTCCCTAGATATACACAATTTGTTTTTTCAAATACAGTAACTCCATCGACACATATTGCAATTCATTCCAATCTATTTTTCCGAGCAATCACAAATATTATTAATAATGCAATACAACATCAAAAAGAAAATGATGCACAAATCAACCTAACAATTTCACAAGAAAATAGTCAATTAGTTCTAACTATATGGAATAACCAATCTAGTTTTTCAAAAAATATATTACAGAATGCTGGAAATCTTTTCTATAAAGATGACCAAGCAAGAACACCCTCTCAAGAAAGTCACTATGGACTTGGTTTATCTTTCGTAAAACGCGTCATGAAACTTCATAATGGAAAGATGCATTTAGAAAATATTAATCATGGTGCCCAAGTCAAGCTAATTATTCCCATTATTATATAGAAAAAGCCGAACTCATCAATATGTGTTCGACTCATAACTCAGACAAACGTCATTTTTGGTGTTTGTCTTTTTCTTATATGACTATCAGCCATTACACAGAGGTTAGTCATCAAACTTTTCTTTCCTCTCCCCTAAGAGATAAACAATCACTAGGGATACAAGAAGAACCAAAGTGGTGATGATCGATCCTTCCGCTCCAAATTCCCCTCCGGTCAACCAGTCGGGACCAGATCCCATGGTAAAACTAAAAATCGAAGCATCTGCGCCCGTCCCACTGACTTGAAAACCAAGGAGATTCCCTTGTACATAGTTCCAAGTACCGTGTTGAGCAACCACTAGCCAGATACTATCGGTGTAGATAAGGAGAAGACCAGCTAGCACTCCATCGAGGATGATATTCAGTACGGATAAGAAGGTCACTCCTGAATTTCCCAGATGAAGAAAGCCAAAGAGACTACTAGAAATCGCGATCGCTAAAGGCAAATTAGTTCTTGCAGCAATCCGAGTTAGGAGCCAACCCCGCGTCGCCACTTCTTCCGTTCCTCCTTGAAGGAGCCAAAATGGGAATAAGCCTAGAATAAAGAGGATGGGTTCTAAACTTAATTCATTAAGCTCAAAAGACCCAATTCCACCCAACTGGTAGACAAGGGCAATCACACCCATTTGAAGCAGTGAAAGCAAGATCCCCCAACCTAGATACTTGAGCCAATTCTTTTTTACAAAACCTAAAGTCGATAAGGGATTCTTCTCAATGAACTTCACCCAAAAAATAAAGAGTAAGAGAATGAATACAAAACTGAAAAGCTCATAATAAAGAAAATAATGGTAGAAAAATTCTTGGACACTCGCTCCTCCATTGCCTGGTGAAAAGAGCTCTGTTAAAAACTCTATGACTAGAGAAAATGGTCCAACAAACTCACTCCCAAACCAAAGTCCACCTTCAACAAATAGGAAGGTTAAAAACACATAGAATAGTGTAGAAACAAGTACTGGCCATGAGGTGTTAGTTTTTATATCTTGAATGATCTTCCCTTTCTTCATGATCAACCTCCATTTATCTAATAGGTCCATTGTAGCAAAGAAAATCTGAGACTGCAAGATTAGATCATGTTAGATAACCTGACATGAGTTGATTGAATTTCTTGATTTTAGGTTTCATTTATGATATGATAATACTTGTAAAAAATAAATGATTGAAATTCATACTTGTTTTCAGTATGAATTCTTTATTTTTTTGAGCCCTTTTGGGTATCCCTTCCATTGCTCTTCTCGAGACCAGTGGATTAGATATAAAGGAGAACGAAATGAAGAAAAAACTAGTAGCATGTTTGCTTTTCTTATTTCCACTATTCGCCTTTGCGAGTCAAGCACAGGCTGAAACTGTAAAAGTCGTTTTCGATACAGCATATGCGCCCTTCGAATTTAAAGACTCAGACCAAGTTTATAAAGGAATTGACGTTGAAATCTTGGATAAGGTCGCTGAAATTAACGGATGGACCTTAGAAAAATCGTTCCCAGGCTTTGATGCAGCGGTCAATGCAGTTCAAGCTGGTCAAGCCGATGCCATTATGGCAGGGATGACCAAGACCAAGGAACGTGAGCAAGTCTTTGCGATGTCTGATACCTACTATGATACAAAAGTCGTGATTGCGACTAAGAAAGCTAACAAAATCACTTCCTATGACCAGCTCAAAGGAAAAACGGTCGGAGTCAAAAACGGTACAGCTGCTCAACGCTTCCTTCAGAAGAACAAGGACAAGTACGGATATACGATCAAGACATTCGATACCAGTGATTTGATGAACAATAGTTTATCAACCGGTGCAGTGGATGCCATTATGGACGACCAACCTGTTATCGAATATGCCATTAAGCAAGGCCAAGATCTTTCTATTAATATGGAAGGAGAAGCTGTCGGAAGCTTTGCCTTTGGGGTCAAGAAGGATGGTTCTCATGAAAACCTCATTAAACAATTCAATACAGCTCTTGCTCAAATGAAGAAAGATGGTACATTGGACCAAATTATTGAAAAATGGACTGGTAGCAGCCAATCATCATCTTCAACAACAACTACTACCGCTAGCACTTCTGCTGTTCCTGAAACGAGCACTGAAGCCGGCCAAAAGGCGACTCCAAAGAAGAAAACCTACAAAATTTCTAGTGATTCCTCTTTTGCTCCCTTTGTCTTCCAAAATGATCAAAGTAAATACACTGGAATTGATATGGAATTGATTAAGGCCATTGCCAAAGACCAAGGCTTTACTCTAGAAATTAGCAACCCTGGTTTTGATGCTGCCGTCAGTGATGTTCAGAATGGAAATGCGGACGGAATGATTGCCGGCATGACTGTGACAGATGCTCGTAAGGCAACTTTTGACTTCTCTGACCCATACTACACAACGAATTCGATCCTAGCAGTTCAAGAAAGTAGTAAGATTTCTTCCTACGAAGATCTAAAAGGAAAAACAGTTGGGGTCAAAAATGGGACTGCTTCTCAAACTTTCCTCGAGGAAAACAAGAGCAAGTATGGCTATAAAATCAAAACCTTCTCAGATGGGGCTTCTATGTATGACAGCTTGAACTCAGGTTCTGTAGCTGCCATCATGGATGATGAACCTGTCATCAAATACGCCATTAAACAAGGACGTAAATTCAAAACACCTATCGAAGGAACTCCAAGCGGTCAGATTGCTTTTGCTGTTCAAAAAGATTCGAACCCTGAATTGATTGAAATGTTCAACAACGGTTTAGCCAATTTGAAAGAAAGTGGCGAATACCAAAAAATCTTGGATAAGTACCTTTCAAGTGATAGTGATGAAACCACAGACTCTACTGCAGTAGATGAAACGACTATCTGGGGCTTGCTCCAAAACAATTACAAACAATTGTTAAGTGGACTTGGTGTCACTATTGCACTAGCACTTCTATCATTTGCGATCGCTATGGTGATCGGGATCATCTTTGGAATGTTCAGTGTGAGTCCTTATAAATGGCTTCGTTGGACAGCTGAGATCTTCGTCGATGTCATCCGTGGTATCCCACTGATGATCCTTGCTGCCTTCATCTTCTGGGGAATTCCCAATTTGATCGAGTCCATGACGGGTCACCAATCCCCAATCAATGACTTCCTTGCAGGTACCATCGCTCTCTCCCTCAATGCTGCTGCTTATATTGCTGAGATTGTTCGTGGTGGGATTCAAGCCGTACCTGCCGGACAGATGGAAGCTAGTCGAAGCCTCGGGATTTCTTATAGCAAGACCATGCGCAAGATTATCTTGCCTCAAGCGACTAAACTCATGCTTCCAAACTTTGTCAACCAATTCGTTATTGCACTGAAAGATACGACCATCGTGTCTGCGATCGGTTTGGTCGAGCTCTTCCAGACTGGTAAGATTATCATCGCTCGAAACTACCAAAGTTTCAAGATGTATGCAATCCTTGCCGTCTTCTACCTCGTCATCATTACCTTATTGACACGCTTTGCAAAACAATTAGAAAAGAGGGTTAACTAATGGCTAAATTAAAAATTGATGTCCATGACCTCCACAAATATTACGGTGAAAACGAGGTCCTTAAAGGCATCTCAACAAAATTCTACGAAGGAGATGTGGTTTGTATCATCGGACCATCTGGTTCTGGTAAATCCACCTTCCTACGCAGTCTCAATCTTCTCGAAGAAGTAACCAAGGGACAGATTACCGTGAACGGCTATGATCTTACTGATCCAAAAACCAACATTGATATCGTCCGTGAAAATGTTGGGATGGTCTTCCAGCACTTCAACCTCTTCCCTCATATGAGTGTTATCGAAAACATCATGTTTGCTCCTTTAGAGCACAAACGCATGAATCGTGAAGAAGCTAGAGAACTAGCGATGGAACTCTTGGAAAAGGTTGGACTGGCTGACAAAGCTGATGTCTCTCCTGATAGCTTGTCAGGTGGTCAGAAACAGCGGGTAGCCATTGCGCGTGGTCTCGCTATGAAGCCAGACGTCATGCTCTTTGACGAACCGACTTCTGCTCTTGACCCTGAGATGGTCGGAGATGTACTAAACGTTATGAAGGACTTGGCTAAACAAGGCATGACCATGATTATCGTTACCCACGAGATGGGATTTGCTCGCCAAGTAGCCAATCGTGTCATCTTTACCGCTGATGGGGAATTCCTCGAAGATGGCAAACCAGACCAAATATTCGACAACCCACAACACCCACGATTGAAAGAATTCTTAGATAAAGTCTTAAACGTCTAATAGAAATAAAAAACTGGAGTTAAACCTCCAGTTTTTTTCTTCTCTTAATTATAAAAATATTAAGAAATTTCATTTAAATAACTTGCTAAATGAAGCAAAAAACTATACCATAGTAGAGTGTCTTTTGACCAAATATGTGACTGAAGGATGATTATGAAAAAATTATTAGAAAAGGTTAGTATCCTTTCTTTATCTCTTGTATTAACAACGTCTTTTTCGATTTCTAGCGCACTTCCCTATATGTTTGAATACTATAAGGATCTCCCTAAAAGTCAGATCGAACTCTTGGTATCCCTTCCATCCGCTGGGATTATGCTCACCCTCTTTCTCAACACCTTTATCGAACGCTTCTTGGATGAGAGAAAGATGATTATCACTGGTCTGTTAATCCTCTCAATCTTCGGAATGGTCCCTTTCATTAACCAAGCTTATCCTATCCTCTTCATCTCTCGTTTCATCTTTGGAATGGGTGTCGGTTTGATCAATGCTAAGGCTATTTCAATTATCAGCGAACGCTATCATGGACGTGAACGAGTCCAAACTCTTGGATTTCGTGGTTCTGCCGAGGTCGTAGGGACAGCCCTCGTCACTTTATTAGTCGGCTTCCTCCTCCAATTCGGCTGGACTTCTAGCTTCCTAGCCTACGGGGCCGGCTTAATCGTTCTCTTTCTCTTCATGACCTTTGTCCCTTACCACCAGCAAGAAGAAAGTCAGCATACACAAGCCAATCAGAAAGAACCACTCCAAAAAGAAGAATGGAAGTTAACTATTATTTTGGCCATTGTAGCCGCAATGATTGTCCTTTGCAACGTCGGAGTAACTCTTCGCATTCCAAGTATTGTCGCCTACACGTTCAAGGATCAGCATAATTCAGCCAGCTTCATTCTAAGTGCTATGCAATTAATCGGAATTCTAGCTGGTCTCACCTTCTCTGGCCTTGTACATTTGTTCAAGAGCAAATTGATCACTTATGCCGGGATTGCTTACGGATTCTCCATGATGGCTGTAGCCCTTTCTCCAAGTATCCCTCTTCTTGCTCTATCCGCCCTCTTCTCCGGCTATACGTATAGCACTGCTCTCACCATGGTTTTCCAAATCTTGTCAGCCAAAATTCCTGCGAAACGATTAAACCAAGTGACCTCTGTAGCCGTCTTGGGCTGTAGCTTTGGAGCGGCCATTACACCTTTCGCTCTCAATACCATCGGTCTCATCTCAGACAGCAACGCTTTCATCTTTACCGTATTAGGTTTTGCTATGGCTCTCTTGGCCTTCTCTCTTCTCTATCTTTTAAAAGATCAGCAGGATTAAACACAAAAGACTGGACAAAGATCCAGTCTTTTACTGTCTTAATTACTAGAAAGTTGGGCAGTTTGCATTTTGTAATAAACACCTCTTTGAGCCATCAACTCCGTATGATTCCCATGTTCAACGATATTTCCATCTACCATGACTAGGATGAGATCCGCATTTTCAATTGTAGACAGGCGATGGGCAATCACAAAGCTGGTCCGACCCACCATTAACTTATGAAAGGCATCTTGAATAAGCAACTCTGTCCGCGTGTCGATGGAAGAGGTCGCCTCATCTAGGATCAGGATCTTAGGTACTGCAAGAAAGACCCGAGCAATAGTCAGAAGCTGTCTTTGTCCTTGAGAGAGGGAGTCTCCAGCATCGGCTAGATAGGTATCATAGCCATCTGGAAGCTGTTGAATAAAGAAATCAGCATTGGCAGCTTTTGCTGCTTGGACCACTTCTTCCCGACTTGCATCAGGTCGACCAAAGGCGATATTCTCATGAACCGTTCCAACTTTGAGCCAAGTCTCTTGGAGCACCATCCCAAACTGCTTGCGATAGCTTGCTAGACTATAGCTATTTACAGCTTCATTATCTAAGCGCAACTGCCCCTGATCCACATCATAGAATCGCATGAGAAGATTAATCAATGTAGATTTCCCAGCCCCAGTTGGACCAACAATGGCTACATTACTAGCCGGCGGGATAGAAATGGAAAGATCCTTTATGAGTGTCTGATCAGGGCGATAACCAAAGCTGACATGATCAAATTGGACAGCTCCTTCGACAGCGTCTTCTTGCAAGTCTCTCTTGCCACTTTCTTTCACTTCCTCTTGGTCTAGGATACTATAGAGACGCTCTGCACAAGCTAAGGCGCTCTGCAGTTCAGCAAGGACAGAGGAGATGTCATTGAAGGGTTTAGTATACTGATTGACATAGTTGAGAAAGGTTACCAACTGACCAACAGTAAAGCTCGTTCCAGATAGGATACGGACGGCACCAAATCCCGTCACAAGCGCATAAATTAGAGCATTGACAAAGCGCGTCGCAGGATTAACGGTGGAGGAGTAAAAAATCGCTTCTTGAGAGCAACCAGCATAGTCGCCATTGATCTCGATAAACTTCCTATGAAATGCAGCCTGAGCATTGAAGGCTTGAAGCAAGCTTTCTTGACTAAGAGATTCTTCAATCATTTGCGTCTGAACCCCACGCGCCTGGGTCTGCATCCTGAAGAGATGGTAAGAACGCTTGGCAATAAAACGGGCGATAAAGAGTGATAAGGGTGTCAAGATTAAGACCATCCCCATCATCATCCAATCCAATCGGGCCATACTGGCAATGGTCACTAGAATCGTAAGAAGACCAACAAAGAACTGACTGAAGACCATGAATAAACCATTGTTTAGTTGTTCAACGTCAGTGGTCAAGCGACTTACCAAATCCCCAGTACCTTGACGATCCAGGTAAGATAAAGGTAGGACATGCACTTTCTGGATGACCTTCTCCCTTAAATCCTTACTGTAGCGATAGATCATCTGATTGTAAATTAAAGGATTAAACCATTGAATCAAGGTTGCAAAGAGGATCACTAGACCTATTTGCAAGATAAGTGGGAGTATGAGGTGAGCTGCATCAGGGAGGACCACTAGGTCCACTGCCCGCCCGATCAGGATAGGGATATAGACGGTTAACAAGACTTGCAAGATGGTTCCCAGACTGGCTAAGATTAGCCAGATGGGCTGCTTGGCTAAGTCAGCAAGCAAGCGCCGTAAATATGTCTTTTGTTTCATTCTGCCCCCTCCTCTCTCTTCTGTTGGGAGAAATGAATCTCTTGGTATAAAGGATTGGTTGCCACCAAGTCCTCATGACTTCCTAGGCCGACTTGACGACCTTTATCTAAGACGAGAATTTGCTCAGCACTTCGTAGACTATTGGTCCGCTGCGAAATGAGAATGAGGCTTGTCTCCGTCAATTCCTCTTTTAGAGCCTGTAAAAGTCGTGCTTCTGTCAAATAGTCCAAGGCAGATGTAGAATCATCCAAGACCAAAAATGGTGCTTTGCGAAGGATAGCACGTGCTATGGTCAAACGTTGACGCTGACCACCGGAAAAATTCCGTCCAAAAGCTTCTACGGGAGCCTCTAGTCCTCCCACTTTCTCACGGACGAAATCAGCTGCTTGCGCAACTCCCAAGGCCCACCACAACTGCTCTTCATTCGCTTCCTCATTTAATCCCAGCGTTAGATTGGAACGAATACTTCCTTTAAAGAGTTCTGCTTTTTGAGGAACTACTGCTACCCAGTCACGCCACTGACGAAGGGTCTTGGGACTCTGACCATCCTTAAAGAGACTTACACTCCCGTGGCTTGGGCTATAAAGATGCCCTAGCAATTGAACCAGAGTGGACTTCCCTGATCCTGTCCCTCCAATAATTCCCAAGGTTTGACCCTTGTTCAGGGATAAGTGAATCCCTTCTAAGGATGGTTTTGCGGCTAAAGGATAGGTAAAGACAAGGTCTTGGATCTGTAGCGCCAGCTGAGGGTCAGAAACAGATACATCATCCAACTCTTGATCCAGCTCTTCACTTTTCTCATCAAAGACCTGGACTATCCGACCAGCAGCAATATAGCTTTGGTTGAGCGAGGTCACCAACATCGCTAACTTCAGTAATTCCGTCAAAATTTGAAGCAGGTAATTGACCAAAGCGACCAACATTCCTTGACTGAGGGTCCCCATTTGAATAGAGGCTTGCCCTTGCCAAAGAATACAAATCAAGGTTCCATTCACGACGAGGAAAGTCAAGGGACTGATTAAACTAGACCATTTAGAGACCACTAATTGCCACTTCGTATAGTCTTGGTTGACCTCATTAAACTCTGCTTCTTCGTGAGCTGCCTGCCCAAAGGCGCGGATAACCCTCATCCCTTGTAACTGCTGACGCGTAATGGTAACCATTCGGTCCGTAATTTTCCTGATGCGCGCATAAAGAGGATTGACCAGACGAGACATAAGGACAATGATGAGGGACAAGAGAGCAACCATACCAATAAACCACAGGGTCAGTTGCGGACTAATGGTGAAGGCCATAAAAATCGAACCAAAAACAACAATTGGCGCACGGAGAAATAGACGTAAAAATAGATTAATCCCCGTTTGAATCTGATAGGTATCACTGGTTAAGCGTGTCACGAGACTTGAAGTGGTTAAACGGTCTCTTTGCTCTTTAGACAAGCTGAGAATCTTCTCATACAGGTCATTAGTCAATTCCTTGGTATAGCCTACTGCTGCTTTTGATGAATAATATTGGGCCGTTATCGCTACAAAAACCCCAAAACCAGCAAAAACAAATAAGAGACCAACCAGTCCAAATATCCCCCCTTGATCCTGACGGGGGATGAGCTGATCGACCAGATGGGCAATTAAAAGTGGAACCAGTAATTCAAAAGTTGCTTCTAACAACTTGAAAAACGGTCCCAGTATGGTTTCTTTTTTATAATTCCTGAAGTATTTCAATAAGTCTTTCATACTAGTCATTTTTCTTTCTAAAGGATGTACTTATTTTACCATAATTTAGAAAGATAAAAAAACTCCCCCTGCAAAGCAGAGAGAGTCGATTAATGACCTGATGAAGGCCAGCAATTTTATTCCGTCTTCGTTCCCTTGTTTAAGATCTTGCCCATTTTCCCCAATCCAATCACTAAGATTGGGAAAGAGATGAGTGTTATCAGGCCTAGCACAAGAAAAACAGCTACAAATCCACAAGTATCAATCAACCAACCAGTCAGTGGGAAGATGACGATCATGGAAAGACTAAACATCATGGAATTGATACTCAGCATGGTTGCTCGTACACTAGAAGGCAGATAAGTTTGTAAATCATTGTAGTAGATGGGTTGATAAACTGCGTATAGTGCATTTGTCAAGAGATAGACACTCAGATAGGCGAATGGAGTCTTGAAAGTTACCAAAAGCAAGGCCAAACCTGTCAGTGCCACTAGAATTGGAAAGACTTGATTACTATTCCATTTTTTCCCGATTTGACTGGCCAGATAAACCGCTAGGAGATTGAATCCACTACCAATCAACATGATGAGCGAAACTTGCCAACTGGCTAAGTCACTAATTTTCTGTTGGTAGTAAAAATAAAACATGCACATGATGGTTCCTAGCAGTTGATTGGTGAGCATCCAGTAAAAAAGTACTGGTTTTTCCTGCCATTCTTTTTTCACTACCACCAATATCCGTTTCAAGGTCAAATGATTTCTTTCACCACTTTTGCTCTCCGGCTCCTTCATAAGAAAAATCAAGACTATGGAAAGCAAGGAAAGACCAATAGCAATTAGGTAGGTCCAAGCCAATGCTCCATGAACAAAGAAGCCTGCCACAACTGTCCCTAAGGTTCGGGTGACTTCTGCTACACCAGACAAAAAGCTAGAAATCTGAAGATACCGGTCCTTTTGACCTGCTTCTACCGCAGAATCATATAAGAAAGCGGTACTGGTTCCCGAGTCAAAATTATAAGACCAAGCACTGACCATCATAGAAATCGCATAGATCCAAAAATTCCCCTGACCAAACAAGATCAAGATAGAGGATCCAATGCTGGCCAAGCGAGCCAAATAGAGATTGGTCTTGTAGCTAAAGCGATCGGCCAGCATACCGGATGGGATCTCGCACAAGAGGCTGGTCCCATGAAAGATACTCTCTAATAGACCGATTTGAAGCAAGGAAAGACCATTTTGGATGAAGAATAAAATCCAAAAACTGGTAATTCCGAAGTAAGATGTGAATTCCAGACCTGCTAGGAGTGGAATATTGCCTTTGTAAGTTCTTTTAAACATTGTTTTCTCTCTTTCAATATATAGTATGACTGTTTCTAAAAGACTTACTGAGAGTTGTCTACATTTTTTCCACCTCTTTCATTTAAAGTAATACTCAATGAAAATCAAAGAGCAAACTAGGAAGCTAGCCGCAGGCTGTACTTGAGTACGGCAAGGTGAAGCTGACGTAGTTTGAATTTGATTTTCGAAGAGTATAAAAACGCCAGACGGCGTTTTTATGGCTATTAAGGTTTGATACGGTGCAACATACGTGGGAATGGAATAGCTTCACGGATGTGTTTAGTACCAGCTGCGAAGGTGACCATCCGCTCGATACCGATACCAAATCCACCGTGTGGGACTGTACCGTATTTACGAAGGTCAAGGTAGAATTCATACTCCGTACGATCCATACCAAGTGATTCCATCTTCGCTACAAGGGCATCGTAGTCTTCCTCACGCATTGAACCACCGATGATTTCTCCGTAGCCTTCTGGTGCAAGCAAGTCTGCACAAAGCACGCGGTCTGGATTACCAGGGACTGGCTTCATGTAGAAGGCCTTGATGTCTGCTGGGTAGTTGATTACGAAGGTTGGTACACCAAAGTGGTTTGAAATCCAAGTTTCGTGTGGTGAACCGAAGTCATCTCCGTGTTCAAGATGCTCGTAGTCCGCATCTTCATCGTTTTCATGCTCTTGCAAGAGATCAATCGCTTCATCATAAGTGATGCGTTTGAATGGTTCTGCAATGTAGCGTTTCAAGAGCTCTGTATCACGTTCCAATGTTTCCAAGGCTTGAGGGGCACGGTCCAAAACACCTTGAAGCAAAGCTTTAACATAAGCTTCTTGCAAGTCAAGTGACTCATCGTGTGTCAAGTAAGAGTACTCAGCATCCATCATCCAGAACTCAGTCAAGTGACGACGAGTCTTAGATTTTTCAGCACGGAATACTGGACCAAAGTCAAAGACACGACCAAGAGCCATAGCACCAGCTTCAAGATAAAGCTGACCTGATTGGCTCAAGTATGCTGGTGTTCCAAAGTAATCTGTTTCAAAAAGTTCTGTCGAATCTTCTGCCGCATTTCCTGAAAGAATTGGGCTATCAAACTTCATGAAACCATTTTTATCAAAGAACTCATAAGTCGCGTAGATAATAGCATTACGGATTTGCATGACAGCGACTTGCTTACGAGAACGAAGCCACAAGTGACGATTGTCCATCAAGAAGTCTGTTCCGTGTTCTTTTGGAGTGATTGGGTAATCTTGCGATTCACCGATGACTTCGATGTCTGTAATATCGAGCTCATAACCAAATTTAGAACGCTCGTCTTCTTTGACAATCCCTGTCACGAAAACAGATGTTTCTTGGCTTAGACGTTTGATGGTGTCAAATTTTTCAAGACCTACTTCTTCGCCGAATTTTTCGATAAAGTTTGGTTTGAAAGCAACACCTTGGAAGAAGGCCGTTCCGTCACGCAATTGCAAGAAAGCGATCTTCCCTTTTCCTGATTTATTCGCAACCCAAGCACCGATGGTCACTTCTTGACCGACGTAGTCTTTTACTTCGATGATGGTAATCCGTTTTGTCATAATAGATCTTCCTTTTCTCATTGTACTTGTCCGAAGACATGGTCATCTTTCATTTTACCACAAATAGGACTTGATAGCTATCTCTCACCTTCTAAAATCCACCTTTTTTTAGCGAAAACTGATTTTTTAAAGAAAAGTCAATCAACTTTTTCAAATTCTTGAACCGATTTAAATATTTTATCCTATATTTTGATTTTTCAAAGGAAAATCCTATCCTTTTAGGTCTTTCTAGCAGTCGTTTTTGACAAGTCAAAAGCTTACAAGTTATACTAACAGTATGTATAAGGAGGAAAATATGAAAAAGAAAATTCAACTCACTACGGGATTGTGTGCAGCTGTTTTATCCCTCAGTCTCGCGACAACCACATTTGCGGATGAGCAGACAACACCTGTCACTTCTCCTATCACTGAACGACAAGATAGGCTTGCTCCTATTTCAGTAACTTCAGATAGTTCAGTTGCTACAGTTACAAACGAAGTAACAGCTCCACTTCCTAGTGAAGAAACAGTAACCCCAACAGTTGAGGAATCAACCCCAGCTCCTGCTGAAACACCAGTAGATCCACGAATCTCTGAAATTCGTGTTATCCATCGTCGTCGGACTCTTAAACCAGACTATTCTCCAGTTGCATCTTCAACAGATGTCGTCTACAAGACAGTTGAGGCACGTGCTTTTACCGAATTTGACGTTTCTGGAAATGGGCCTGCAACCGTTACAGACGAAAAAGGAAAAACATGGTATCGAGTGAGATATTCTGAACTTGATATTAAAGATGGCTTCCACTACAAGAGCGCTCCTGAAAAAGGGACTGCCACCGCACCCGTCATTGAAGTCATTCATCTCTATGACGATATCGATTTGAATCCAGACGTTATTAAACGAGCTCGTTTTGTGGATGAAAATGGACAAGAAATCGCGCCTTCCCAAGAAAACAGCGTCGAGCGGAGCCTTGATTTGGCTTATGAAGCTGGTCTCCCAACAGCACCCGCTCAGATCCAAGCTAATGGAAAAACTTATACCTTCCAATCTGCTGACAAAGGAGAATTGACCTCTCATAAACTCCATGTTTCTAACCTAGTTACTGTAACCTATTTCTATAAAGAAGTGACAAGCCCTCTTGTTGAGAAACCGGTGACTCCTTCTACTCCAGAAAAACCTGTTCAGAAACTTCGTCTTCCAAAAGGAAATAATGGAGCCAAAACACGCGTACCTGTTAGCAAGAAGGCTCCAGCAAAACCATCTACTCCAGAAGTGAAAAAATTCCGCCTCCCAAAAGGAAACAATGGGGCTAAGACCCGTGTCCCTGTGAAAAAGGCGAATACTATTCTTTCAGTCGATTACTTATAATGCCATAGAAAAGAGGCTGAGACAAAAGTCCTAGCCTCTCAATTATTTTTGGATTGTTGAGCAAGACGTAGTGGTTGAGTGGGCTCTACTACGCTAATTTCATCAGCTTTTACAGCCCTACTCAACTGTGCGGAGGTGGGACGACGAAATCGAATTCTAACGAATTACCGATTTCTGTCCCACTCTTTTTTTTTAATTTTCCATAAACTGGTGCAAGCGGCGAACAGCTTCTTTCAACGTTTCCAAGTCAGTTGCATAGCTAAGACGGACATTTCCCGGTGCTCCAAATCCAGCACCTGTAATAAGGGCAACACCCACTTCTTCCAGAATGGCAGTTGCAAACTCTGTCACATCCGTATAGCCTTTCATCTCCATGGCTTTTTTGACATTTGGGAAGAGATAGAAAGCTCCCTGCGGCTTGATGACATCAAAACCTGGAACCTCGCACAAAAGAGGATAAATGGTGTTCAAACGCTCCTCAAAGGCTTGACGCATCACCTCTACCGAGTCTTGTGGACCAGTGAGTGCTTCAATCGTAGCATACTGCGATACGGCCGTCAGGTTGGAAGTTGTTTGACCAGTCAGTTTACTCATAGCTGCGATGATTTCTGGATCACCCACCGCATAACCAACCCGCCAACCTGTCATAGCATAGGCTTTTGAAACACCGTTAATGACAACCGTTTGTTTGCGGATGGCTTCGGATAAGCTTGAAATTGGAACAAACTCATTGCCGTTATAGACTAGGCGACCATAGATATCATCCGCTAAGATAATAATGTCATGTTCGACAGCCCAATTTCCAATGGCTAGGAGTTCGTCCTTGCTATAAATCATCCCCGTCGGATTAGAAGGAGAGTTTAAGACCAAGACCTTGGTCTTTTCTGTACGAGCTTCTTCCAATTGCTCAACGGATACCTTAAAATCATTGGCTTGGTGTCCTTTAACATAGACGGGAACCCCTTCTGCCATCAAGACTTGGTCTCCATAGCTGACCCAGTATGGTGTTGGAATGATGACCTCATCGCCGGGATTAACCACAGCCATAAAGAAGGTATAAAGCGAAAACTTCGCTCCAGTCGCAAAGGTGACTTGATTTGGTGAAACGGAATATCCATAGTATCGTTCAAAATAGGTATTGACGGCAGCCTTTAATGCAGGTAAACCAGAAGCAACCGTATAAAAAGAAGCCCGCCCATCCCGAATAGCTTGAACTGCAGCATCTTGAATATTCTCAGGAGTGTGAAAATCAGGCTGCCCCAAGGTTAGAAAGAGGATATCTTTTCCTTCTGCCTTTAGTTTTTTTGCTTTGGCATCACTTGCTAGGGTGACACTTTCTTCCATCTTTAATACACGATCAGAAATTTTCATACCTTACCTACTTTCTATTTGGGACCAGCTACAGACGAACAAATTTAGACAAAGATTCTACCAGAAGCTGGCTACAATACCTATATTATACACCATCTATCTGACTTGGAGCAAGATTTTACTAAGGATTACCCAGAAACTTTACTCCTTCTTACTATTGGACAAGTAAATAATTTGAAATTAAAGTTAACAGTCAAATTTCTTGTGTTGATAATTCTATTATCTTGTCACCCGACTGTAATGTATTTGATATTAAGGCTTAATAGCGTCTAATACTATTTATTGATAAAATAATAGTATGAAGAATTTAGAAAAACTATTTGAAGAAGCCCAAACAGAATTAAAAACTATGATTATCTTTCACAAGGCGGAACGGACTTTTCGTGCAGCTGAATCCCATGTTTTTAAGGACCATCAGTTGACTCCTACTCAGTTTTCCGTTTTGGAAACCTTGTACAGTAAGGGGGATCTGCGGATTCAGAACCTGATTGACAGTATTTTAGCGACCTCTGGAAATATGACCGTCGTGATTCGAAATATGGTGCGTGATGGATGGATCAAACGCGAAACAGATCCAGACGACCGTCGTGCCTGCATTGTTTCTTTGACAGAAAAGGGCCGTAAAAAAATTATCGAAGTTCTTCCTGATCATATACGAAATGTTCAAAAAGTTATGAGTGTCTTTAGCGAAGAAGAGCAAAAACAACTGCAAACTCTTCTGAAAAAACTAAAGAGCTCCCACTAAATTCTAATCATTCAATCAGTCGTGTTCATGGCTAACTATGAACACGTTTTTTTTATTCTCAAGAACAAAATGTACTAGTCGCTGTTGACTAGTACCTTCTATTTTACTCATATTTCACAAAGACTAATTGTTTTTCAGTTGATAAATCAGCTTGGTAAGTAAATCCATTAAAGCTTAACTGCTTCATCTCTTCGACCTTCGTGATCTGCTTCTCTAGTAAGGCTGTCACAAAAGCCCCCCGCGCTTTCTTAGAAATGGTCGAATGCACCTTCAACTGACCATTTTTCTTTTCTAGAAATTTAAAGGTCACCATCCGATCTTGAATCTCCTTAGAAAAGACGGTTTCAAACTCACTGGAAAGCAAAGAAATAATTAGATCTTCCTCCTGAAGAGCTTGATCATAGCTAGCCTTCCAAAAAGTCTTTAAGGATTTCCCCTGGACCTTAAGCTTCATGAGAAAGTCCAAACGATGGGGAGCAATCGGAGTAAGGGCCGGAATCACCCCATAAAGAGCTGAGGTGATCAAGAGATGGTCTTGCACATAAGCCGCTTCTGCTTCCGTCCAGTCCGTACGGCGGATATTCCGGTACATGAGACCGTCGAAGAGATTCAAAGCTGGATAGGTCTTAGCTGTACCCGACTTGAGCGCTTGAATCCGTTGCTCTTCTTCACTTGCTCGTTCTTCAGAAATCTTATAAAGTGAAGCTAACTCTTCTAGAGATAATGCAGCTAAGGCATCGATGACCGCTTGTGTCTCATTTGATACAGGATGATCCGTTTTTTCTGGGGTATCCAGATTCATTTCTTTTGCTGTTGGAATTAATATTTTCATAGATTTATTGTACCATATTTCATTTTCGCTTGACATAAAATCAGCATCATGTTATCATCTAGTTATTAAAACTAGATAACAAAGAGGTAATAACTATTTTATTCAACTACAGTTATCCCAAGTGGGAAGAAATTCCTGATATTGATCTTTATTTGGACCAAGTCCTCCTCTATGTCAATAAGGTTTGTGCGC
The DNA here is from genome assembly GCF_001072385.1 of Streptococcus sp. 343_SSPC. NCBI lineage: Bacteria > Bacillati > Bacillota > Bacilli > Lactobacillales > Streptococcaceae > Streptococcus > Streptococcus sp. 343_SSPC. The sequence goes on from NZ_JVKU01000016.1 coordinate 219,079, forward strand.
CTTTTATCTCAGAAACAGACAAGGGCTTGACAGCTTCCATGGTTAATAATTACGTTAAACACGGCTATCTGCCAAAACCAGATAAGAAGAAATACAAGCGACAGCAGGTTGCCCGTCTCATTGCTATTACGACCTTAAAGACGGTTTTTTCGATTCAAGAGATCGCGGCTACCTTGAACCTCTTGCAGAGTCAAGCCAACTCCGCAGACCTCTACAATAGTTTTGTGGACTTTCTTCATGAAGAGAAAGAACCTTTAGCACCTATTATCGGCTCTGCCTGTCGTACCGTGCTACTCTACCAAGAAACCCTATCCTATATCCATGTTCATTCTGAGGAGGAAAAATAAAAGTGAATTATGCTAGTAAATTAAGTAAACGATTATCCTTTGGGGAAGAAATCGCTAATAGCGTCACCCATGCAGTCGGGGCTGTTTTGATGCTCTTTCTCCTTCCAACTTCTGCTATTTATAGTTATGAAACACATGGAACTCTAGCAGCTGTCGGGACTTCGATTTTTGTCATCAGTCTCTTTCTCATGTTTCTCTCATCGACCATCTACCATGCCATGGCCTATGACTCACCTCAGAAGTATGTCCTACGGATCATCGATCACTCCATGATTTATATTGCCATTGCAGGTAGCTACACACCCGTCGTCCTTTCTCTCATGAACAACTGGTTCGGCTATGCCATTATCCTGATTCAATGGGGGACGACTATCTTCGGAATTCTTTATAAGATTTTTGCTAAGAAGGTAAATGAAAAATTCAGCTTGACCCTCTATTTGATTATGGGATGGTTGGTGATTTTCATTATCCCTCAGATCATCAGCCAGACAAGTCCAACCTTCTGGGGCTTGATGCTGATGGGTGGCCTGTGTTATACAGTTGGAGCTGGATTTTACGCCAAAAAGAAACCTTATTTCCATATGATTTGGCACCTCTTCATCTTAGCCGCTTCTGCCCTCCAATATATCGCGATTGTTTATGTCATGTAAGAATCTTAGACTCCAAAAGATGGGAGTCTAAGAATGTTGACCTACATTTTTTATTAATACATATCAAGTAATGCTGAAAAAGTTAAAATGAATGAATAGTAACTTCATTTAAATAGTTAGTGAAACTTTCCGCTGTGAGAAAAGTGCTAGAAACACGATTGTTTCTAGCACTCGGGAGTTTTGGAACCATAGATCCAAAACTAAGTCATGGAACTTCTTCGAAGTTCGCTGACGTCCGTACTCACCTAAGGAAAGTTTCTAAGATAACTTTATCATCAATCAGGGACTCTCAAAATGGGGGTCTCTTTTCATATTCTTTACTTGCAATTTTAACCCCAATTGACTACAATAAAGAAAAATTGTACGGGGACAGTTATGACAACCAAATACCAAAAGATTTTTACAACATTGAAAAACCAGATTGACCAGGGGATCCTAAAAACTGGAGACCGCCTGCCTTCTGTTCGCCAACTAGCCAGTCAGTATGCCTGTAGCAAAGACACCGTCCAACGGGCCCTTCTCGAGCTCAGCTACAAGAACTACATCTATGCCAAGCCCCAAAGCGGCTATTATGTCCTGGAGGAAGAAACTGGAAAGCACACAGACCTACCTCTTCGCCTCAAGGAAGATCGATTCCAGGCCTTTGAAGACTTTCGGACTTGTATCAACGAAACCCTTGTCGGTCGTGATAATTACCTCTTCAACTACTATGAAAAGCAGGAAGGTCTAGTCGATCTCCGTCAATCTATTGCCTCTCTCCTTCGAGAAGATGCCATATACACCCAGGAGCAACAAATCGTTATCACCTCAGGAACCCAGCAAGCCCTCTACCTTTTAAGTCAGGTCGCCTTCCCAAACCAAAAAGAAGAAATCCTAGTAGAGCAACCAACCTACTACCGTATCAATAAGTTAATTCATGAGCAAGACTTGCCTTACCAAAGCATCAATCGCTTGCCTCAAGGAATTGACTTTGACCAACTGGAAGCCATCTTCAAAAGTGGCAAGATCAAATTTTTCTATACCATTCCCCGCTACCATTACCCGCTGGGACATAGTTATAGCAAACAAGAGAAGGAACAGATATTGGCCTTAGCAGACCTCTATGATGTCTATATTGTCGAGGACGATTACTTGGGAGATTATGATCCACATTTTTCTCCTAGCTTTCATTATCTGGATGCATCCGACCGGGTTATCTACATCAAGTCTTTTTCTACCAGCCTCTTTTCTGCCCTCCGCATCACTTCTATGGTCCTGCCCCAAGCACTCCTTTCCCCTGTCTTAAAACTCAAGGGTACACTCGACTACGAAAGTAACTTGGTCATGCAGAAGGCCTTGAGCCTCTATATTGACAATGGCATGTTTGCAAAAAACAAAGGCCTCCTACACCAACAGCAAGTCATCCAAAAAGAGCAAACTGCTTCTCTACTCCAGCAACATTCCCTGTCCGTCCCCGTATGGCCGGTCATTGGAGGAGTCTTACTAGATTTAAGACAGGTCCCTTCGGTTGCTCGTCTGAAACATAGCGGTCTCCCTCTCCACTTCTTCGAATCTGCCTATATTCAAAACTGTCCCTATGCCTTTGCCCGTATCAATCAGGACAAACTGGAAGAGGTTTTACCCCAAATTGTCTCTTATCTATGATTCAATCCCATCCTTCTATTCTTGAGTTATTTTATATATAAAACTATGTTACAAAAAAATTACATTTATTACAAAAATTACTTGACACCTGTAACAATAGGAGTATAATCTAAGTCAGAAAGATAAAGAGGTGATATTATGAAACGATCTTTGATTCGTTGGACTGCAGCCTCTCTTGTGGCTGCATCACTTGGACTTGCTTTGGGAGGGTGTGGCTCAAAAGATAAAACAACTTCCTCATCCGAAAAAGCTTCTAGCTCGAAAGTTGAGAAAAAACCAAAAGCTAGCTTGAATAAAAAAGCTACATCTTCTTCTTCTCAAGCAAAAGAAAATACTACTCCTTCAAGTCAGGCAAGTAACTCGCCAGCTTCAACTGAACCGAACAAGGCAGAAGATACATCTTCAACTGATCAAGCAGTTGTTCCTGCAGGACTTGTCGGCACTTGGGTAGGATCTAGCCCTCAGGCGGATAGCATCAAAATGACTATTGAAGCTAATGGAGATATTACAACTGTCGTTAGCTTTAAAAATGATAGTGAACCAACCCGCACAGCTACCTATACTGCAAGAGCTATTCAAGCATCTGGTAATGTCTATTACTGGGAGTCAGAAGGTCTTAATGGCGCAGATGCACTACTTCCTGGTATTACTGGATTAGGAGTAGCAAATTTCCGCTTCAAACCAGGATTTATCCTTGAGGAAGGTCATTATACTCCGATAGCCTTCACAACAGATATCAATACAGAGTTTGACTATAGCAATTACAGAGATTTCCACTTCTCATTGACCAAAGAGCAATAAGGACAGGAACTTCTCTAATAAAAAAAAGAATGTTGACCCCTTAACATTCTTTTTTTATGTATTATTCACTTTCACAAATCAATTGGGTTAACCCTTACTTCTTGGTCAAGGTCCAACTCTTGGCCACAAGCTCGAAAAGATGATTATCCTCTACTCGTTCATCCAAGGGAATGCTAATCCAGTATTTCTTGTTCATATGGTAGGCCGGATAGAAAGGAGGTTCTTCTAAGAGTTGGCTGACCTGGTCCAGTTTAAGATTTAAGACCTCAATCTTCCCTTCTTGTTTCGCATCAAGCTTGGACCAGTCAATCTTCATGAGAACGCCAAACCATTTGAGATCTTTTTGATGACGAAAGACACCCGAGTCCGGTGAGCGGTCCCAGAGATATTCGAGGGGACGATCATACTGCTGGCTGATCCAATCCACCAAGCGCTTGGTCTGTGGATACATAAAATCTTTGACAGCAAAACAGGACCTTCTTAGATCTTCTAAGGCCTGCTGACAGGCTTCTCTGACTTGCCCCACATATTGACCCACCATTTGGTCCATATGGAGCTGCATATAGTCGTCACCTGTCTCTTGATCCACTAACCAAAAATCCACTTCCTTACCTTGGACAGTCACATAAAGCTTGAAGTCTCTATCGAGGATTAGTTGCTCATAGTGATAGGTCTCTCCCTGCTCTGAAAACCCATAAGCCAGGGCTTTTTCTTTATCTATGCTATATTTCTCAAAATAATCCGGTAAAAACACTGGTCTACTCCTTCTTCTCCAGTATACCAAAAAACAAGAAAAAAGAGCTGAGATTTCTTCCTCAACTCGTATGTATTTAAAAGACAACACGAGTTCCATGGACCTGATCCAATCCTGGAACGTCAAGGAAAAGCTGTCGATTCTCCAAAGAGATACCACCACCTGCCAAGATTTCTACCTGGCCATCCGCTAACTTAGCATACTCTTCGTAGCGTTTCAACCGTTGTTCTAAGTCTGTTTCTGGACTGCCGGCTCTTGTTAATAGTCGGGTCACACCCTCCTTCTTCATCCACTCGATTGTCGATGCTTGATCTTCTAGAGGAATCTGGTCAAATGCCATATGCATGGTCAATTCAAACCCTTGGCTAGCTTGGATAAAACGAAGCATGGCGTCTTTATCCAGCTGATTGTCAACAGTCAAGACACCTACCGCCAAGCCATCAACACCCAAATCACGGGCAACTTTCCAGTCTTCTAACATAATTTCTAGCTCTTGCTCGGAGTATACAAAATCTCCACCTCGTGGACGAATCATGACGATAACCTTGGCCTGATACTCCTTAGCAAGCTTTACAGCCTCTTTGATCACAGCATAGCTAGGAGTCGTACCTCCTACCGCTAAGTTATCACATAGTTCTACTCGTCGCGCTCCTGCTTGAAAAGCTTTTTCTAAAAGAGTTATGTTTTCTGCACAAAATTCATATAACGGCATCCTAAATCTCCCTTTATTTGAAATCGTTTTCTTGTTCTACCTTACTCTTTTTTCAATGCTTTGTCAATTAGAAAAACCATCGGCCTCATCAGAAACCAATGGTTGATGCTTAATAGGAAATTGGAACGATAATTTGTAATACCATGTTCCCTTTTTCGACCTTCGCAGAATGGATTTGGTAGCCACTTGTCGGCATGGTCAATTGGATTTGATTCCCTGTCATAGTAGCTCCTGTGCCCTCTTGGTTAACTATTTCAGCAATCTTTGAAGCAACCAAGCTACGTGGAATCGGCAGATGTCCAAGACGGGCCCGTTCTAGGTTCAAGGTCAGTTGTTGATCCGTCACACTAGCTGAAAAGTCCATGCTCACCATGGTTTCCACCGGTCCCAGTTCAATCGGAACCTGAACATTGATATAGTCTCCATTCATAGCAACTGCTGTATTGAGGAGAGTTTCATCTGTCATTTCCCCTGCCATGGATTTAATAACTTGGCGCAATTGAGGAGAATTCAGTTGAAGCTCTGTTTGCAGGCCAGAAGCAGTCACGTCTGCTGTAGAGAAGCCTTCTTGAGCCAGATCTACCAGCGAAGTATTCACTGTTACATTTTTAAATTGCTCTTGAGTCGAAACTTTTGCCGGAATCAAGAAAACTGCTAAGACAATCACTAGGAGGAAGGTCAGTCCGATGAGTCGTTTGATCCATTTCCACATATGGTCACCTCTTTTCGTTTTGATGGATAGAAGAGAATTCACCTCTATCACTATTGATCTATTCTTTTTCAAAATATGTTTTCTATTCTACCCTAATTTTTCAAAAAAAGCGACTCGGAGGAATATGATCTAAATAAGAAAAGAGGCTGGACAGAGTCCCAACCTCTTGCTTGATCTTAATGGAATTGCATCCCACCATCCACGATGATGGTTTGTCCTGTAATGTAGTTTGAATCAGGACCAGCAAGGAAGCTAACCGCTGCAGCTACATCTTCAGGTTCTGACAAACGTTTGAGGGTAATATCTTTAGCGAAAGTTTGCATACCCCATTCATCATCTTTACCAGCGTTCTTACCAACTTCATGAGCGATATCATACATCATTGGAGTCTTAACGATACCAGGTGCATACGCGTTGACAGTGATTCCTGAATCCGCCAAGTCACGAGCCAAAGTTTGAGTGATACCACGAACTGCAAATTTAGTACCACCATAGACAGTCAAGTTAGGGTTACCAACAACACCTGCTTGTGAAGTTGCATTGATGATTTTTCCGCCATGGCCAAGCGCTTTGAATTGAGCTTGTGCAGCTTGAGCACCCCAGATGACACCACCAACGTTGATGGCAAAAGTGCGTTCAAATTGTTCTTCGGTAATCGTATCAAGTGGTGTAGTTGGTGCAACACCAGCGTTGTTTACAACAACATTCAAGTCTCCGAAATGATCTACAACCTTTTGGAAAGCTGCAGCCACTTCAGCTTGTTTAGAGACATCCGCAACAACCGCAAAAGCATTCTCTGCAGATAACTCAGCTACTGCTTTTTCTGCTGTTTCAGCATTGTAGTCCAAGACACCGACCTTGAAGCCATCTTGTACCAATCGTTTTGCAATCGCAAAACCGATCCCTTGACCTGCGCCTGTGACAATAGCTACTTTAGACATATGATTCCTCCTTGGTATCCCCGATACCAGCAAACGTTCATAGAAGAACAGCAAAGGTTGACAGTCAGTTTTGGGTGAATCTATCATAAGTTCCTTCCAAAACTATGCTAACAGTATACTCCTTTGTGAAAAAGTGTCAAACTCTGGCCTGTTATTTTCTAAAGTATTTTACAATCTATCTTATCTTTATTTAGTAATAGATTAACTGATATAAATAATTTTGAAAAGGGTTTCTTATCTTTACAAAAACACTCCTATTGCCCATTGTTTTGCGGCTTATTTCATGCTACACTAATTTTTAGAAAATCAAACAATAAGGAGGTCAAACAATGAAAGAATTCATGGATAAATTGAATAACCTACCTAAACCAGTTCAATACATTATTGCGATCATTATTTTCTTTATTGCGTTTTACATTTCTTATAGATTGTTTTAAGTTAGAACGTACAAAGCTCTCTTTAGCTAATACAGTAATTTAAAAGAGAGTGGGACAGAAATCGGTCATTCGTTAGAATTCGATTTCGTTGTCCCACCTCCGCACAGTTGAGTAGGGCTATAAAAGCTGATGAAATCATCCAAGTAGAGCCCACTCAACCACTGCGTCTTGCTCGACAATCCAAAGACAATTGAGAGGCTAGGACTTTTGTCCTAGCCTCTTTCATTTTTTAAAACATTTTAAAGACTGCTACTGCAAGTACTGCACCGATGATTGGACCAACTACTGGGATCCAAGCGTAACCCCAGTCACCATCTCCTTTGTTAGGAATAGGAAGGAGGCTGTGCATGATACGAGGTCCTAGGTCACGAGCTGGGTTGAGAGCGTAGCCTGTAGTTCCACCGAGAGACAAACCAATCCCTACAATCAAGGTACCAACGGCAAAAGTACCGAGTCCTGCTTGAAGGTCATAAAGACCAAGTGCAAAGATAGTCAGAAGCAAGACAAAGGTTCCAAGGATTTCACTGATTAGATTGGAAGTAGTGTCTTTGATAGCTGGACCTGTACTGAAGGTTGCAAGGATATTTCCAGGATTTTCTTCTGCTAGGTAATGCGGTTTGAACTGTAACCAGACAAGGACTTGCCCAACCATGGCTCCAGCGAATTGAGCGATGATATAAGGAATCACAGATGCCCAAGCTAGTCCACCATTAAGAGCAACCCCAATTGTCACCGCTGGATTCAAATGTGCCGGACTTAACTTGCCAGAGATAAAGGCTGCCACTGCAACTGCAATCCCCCAACCAAGGGTAATGACGATCCAACCTGAGTTGTGGCTTTTTGTTTTTGGAAGAACCACTCCTGCTACAACCCCATTTCCCAAAAGAATCAGGATTAAGGTCCCTAAAAATTCACCAAATAATTCTTTCATATGATTTATTTCTCCATTATAAAGAGGGGCCGGTCAGATATTCTCCTTTCCAACCCCTTTTTGTTTTTCTTAATTTTTTAATGCTGCCAAGTCATTGTTTTCCAAAGCGACTTGCAAGTCTTGGCGGAAGCCAACTTTTTCTTCTTCTGACCATTCATAGAAGCGTCCCATTTCATCCAAAACAGGTTCGATTATCGCATCTAAGCTATCGCGCATGAAGAGCATGTGGTTCGTCCGACGAAGAAGGAAGTCAACTGGGCTAAGTGCCAATTCATTGCGCATTGCATAGTGAAGTGATAAGGTATCTGCTAGGCTCAATCCAGGTGCTTGTTCCACGCTATGAGCAAGGGCGAAGACCTTAGGTGCATTGGAACCGTATAGGTTAGCTAGGTAGTGAGCTTCTTTACTGTCCAAGCCACGAGACACGCCAAGTTGAGCAAAGGCTTCGATTTCAGAATCCACGTTCGTTGGGTTAATTTCTCCACCTGATACTGGATAGGTCTTAGAGTTGATTAATTTGAACTGGCGGTCGAACTCTACCTTTAAAATGTTCAAGACACGCTCCATAGCTCCTTCGGCCATCTTGCGGTAGTCTGTAATCTTCCCACCAGCAAGGGTCAAAAGACCATTGTCATCGCGATCGAGGCTTGATCCACGAGAGACAGCAGATGGATCCAAGTGTTTTTCAGAAGTGCTTCCTTCCAAGTGGCTGATTGCTGATTCAACATCTTCACGCGATTTTTCTTTAGAAAGATACCCTTCAACTGTTGCAATCAAAGTATTAAAGCTCTCATCACTGATAGTGCCGTTGTTTCCACCATTGTAGTCAGAAGCACTGTTTCCTGAGATCAACGGACGAAGACCAGCCCAGCTACTTTCGATATCATCGATGGTGATGTGAGCTTCTGGGAAGCGGTTATTCACGATTCCTAACAAGTAGTCGACATCTTCTTGAGTTACTGTTGGATGCTCTAAGTCACCAGTGTAGTCCGTGTCAGTCGTTCCGAAGTAAGTTTTGTTTTCACGTGGCAAGACGAAGACCATCCGACCGTCTCCAAGACCAGTATCGAAGTAGACTGGTTGAGAAACCTTAATCTTGCTAGAATCTACGACCAAGTGAACACCCTTGGTTGGACGCATTTGTGAATGCTGCTCTCCATCGTTTGAGAGGTTACGCACCTTATCGCTCCAAGGTCCAGTTGTATTAATCACCAAACGAGCCTTGATTTCAAAGACTTCATCAGTCAAGAGATCACGCGCCACTACACCTGTAATCTTACCATATTCATCAAAGAGGAATCCTTCTGCTTTTACGTGGTTGGCAATGAGGGCCCCATCTTGGTTGGCACGTTTGATATTTTCAATCACCAAACGAGCATCGTTGTTACGGAAGTCTAGGTAGACCCCACCACCGACTAGACCTTCTTGTTTCAACTCAGGCTCACGAGCCAACACTTCTTCTTTGGTCAAGACCTTGTTGGCTGCTGGTGTATTGCTGACACCTGCCAAGAGGTCATAGAGGTCCATGGCTACCTTGAGACGGAAGAGGCTAAAAGTTGCCCCATCTTCATCATAGACTGGTAAGAGCATTGGGTCTGGTTTTGGAATATGAGGAGCAATTTGTTGCACTACTGCACGTTCTGATACCGTATCTGATACCACTTCTACGTCAAATTGTTTGAGGTAACGAAGTCCTCCGTGGACCAATTTTGTTGAACGGCTTGATGTCCCTTCCGCAAAGTCCTGCATTTCAATCAAACCTGTTTCAAGACCACTGGCCGCTGCTTGCAAGGCTACCCCAGCACCTGTGATCCCACCCCCGATAATCAAAAGATCCAGGGTGCGTTCTTGCATTTTCTTAATCGATAATTCACGAGTTTTTTTTGAAAATTCCATAATTCTTCACTTTCTATCCTACTGAAGTCTTGACTAGTCTTCAACTTCTGCAAAGAGTTGGGTAGCTTTAACAGCTTTCTTCCATCCCTTGTAGAGTTGTTCTTTACGAGATTCGTTCATAGAAGGCTCGAAGAGTTCACCAGTTGCATTGAGTTCTTTCAATTCATCTAGGTCTTTCCAGTAGCCGACTGACAGACCAGCAAGGAAGGCTGCCCCCAAAGCTGTTGTTTCCAAGTTTTTGGCACGAGCGATATCAATACCGAGGATATCTGCTTGGAACTGCATCAAGAAGTTATTCATAGCTGCTCCACCGTCCACTTTAAGGACTTGAATAGCCGTCTTAGAATCAACTTGCATGGTATCAATGATATCCCGTACTTGATAAGCGATGGATTGAAGAGTCGCCTTGATAAAGTCTTCTTTGGTTGTTCCACGTGTCAAGCCAAAGACGGAACCACGAGCATTTTGATTCCAGTATGGTGCTCCTAGACCTGTGAAGGCTGGTACCACATAGACTTCATCGTTGTTGTGAGAATCACGCGCATATCGTTCAGATTCAGGTGAGTTTTCCACCATACGAAGACCATCGCGAAGCCATTGGATGGCACTACCTGCGATAAAGATAGATCCTTCTAAGGCATAGTATACTTTCCCGTTAATTCCATATCCAATGGTAGTTAACAAGTTATTTTCAGATAACTGCATCTCTTCACCTGTATTCATGATGATGAAAGATCCAGTACCGTAAGTATTTTTGACCATACCTGGTTCAAAGGCCAACTGTCCAAAGAGGGCTGCTTGTTGGTCACCCGCCATACCTGAGATAGGAACTTCTCCACCGTAGAAATGGAAAGGAGCTGTTTTCCCATAGATTTCAGAGTTTGAACGCACTTCTGGAAGCATAGCCTTAGGAATATTGAGGATTTCCAAAATCTCATCGTCCCATTTTAGGTCTTTGATATTGTAGAGCATGGTACGAGCAGCGTTTGAATAGTCTGTTACGTGAGAAGCTCCGTCTGTCAACTTCCAAACCAACCAAGTATCGATGGTTCCAAAGAGCAATTCTCCTTTTTCAGCACGTTCTTGTGCTCCTTCTACATGGTCCAAGATCCAGCGAATCTTGGTTGCTGAGAAGTAGGCATCAATGACCAAACCTGTTTTTTGGTGGAATTTTTCGACATACCCTTGGCTCTTAAGTTGTTCAGCTAAAGGAGCTGTTTGGCGAGACTGCCAGACAATGGCATTGTAGATTGGAAGTCCAGTATTCTTATCCCAAACAACGGTTGTTTCCCGTTGGTTGGTAATTCCGATAGCTTCGATTTGTCCTGGTTTGATGCCACTCTCGATAAAGGCACCAGCGATAACAGACTGAACAGAATTCCAGACTTCATTTGGATTGTGTTCAACCCAACCAGCTTGAGGGAAAATTTGCGTGAACTCTTTTTGACTTGAGCTTACTTTTTCTCCTTTTTTATTGAAAATGATGGCTCTTGAACTTGTTGTTCCTTGGTCAATGGCCATAATGTATTTTTCTTGTGACATGAACTGTCCTCCTGGGAAAAAGAAATATTCTTTAGGAGACGTACTCCTTACATTGTCTAGTATACAAAATAAACCGCTTTCATGATCATCAATTTTTTTAAGAATTTTAAAAAAATTGAGTAGATGGATTCAGAACCCTTGTTTCATAAGGATTTCTAAGACTTACAAAAAATGAAATTTTTAGAAAAATCTAATAAAAAAGCTAGGCAGAACAATTCGTTTAGAATCTGTTCTGCCTAACCTCAAATTTTTTATTACTTCTAATTCAGCTAAATAATATCGTAAAAGTTTCATCAAGCATTGAATAGCTTTATTAACCTTCTTCTTGGTAGATCATCTGGCGAATATTGGCTAGATCGATCATATCTAAATCATATTTTAAATAATAGACAGGAATCCGCTGGGTAAGGCTAATCGGATTATTGGTCACAATCAAATCGTAATCTGAAGCTGGATCATAGGCTTCAATGGTAATAAAACGATTATACTCTAAGTAGCGCTTGAGGACTTCTATCATCCGTGTATAGCCTAAATAACCCACTGTTAAGTCTAAGCCGATCTTAATTTGTCTCCCACTATTTTCTGCGATATAATCCATTAACTGGAGCCACTCCCACTTGATTTTTTTATCCAGAGCTGTCCCTTGGCAAAAGATTGGAAGTTTGCTGAAGATAGTGTCTGCTACTTCTCTATAATCATGACTACTAAAGACATAAGGATTGTGGGTTTCAAGTTGGTACTTATACTTGTCTTGAAGAAGGTAGCCGGTAAAAAGATAGACCTGTCCACAAATTTGACTCAATTCATAGGTCACAGGGCCTTCGATATAATCCCCTAATAACTTCTGCGTTTTCATCTCTTGAATGAGTTGCGTTGTCAAATTACCAATCTCTCCCCCAAAGCCTAAGATGTACTCCATAGTATGAAGCGGAAGGATCCGATGGGTGACAAGGAAAGCAAAGAGGACTAACATCTCTCCATCTTCATGGCTAAGAGCGATGTGTTTCCCAGAAAAGAGCTGGTTTACCCGACGAAATAAGCGTTGGTAAAAAATGTTGTCCGTATAGCCCTTCATCTTCTGTTCAATTTCTTGAAACTGACAGGCATTGATCTTAAGTCGTTGCTGGGTAATGTGGGACCAGAGAACAAAATCCAAGCGTTGGCCTTGAGACAACTGGGCACCACAGAGCTCTTCTAAGGTTTCAATTTCGGTTTGTCTTTCTTTCTTAGCAAGTTCTTGTTTCCAGTCTGCACTAGCCCAAACCTTTCGTAGCAAGCCAAAATAAAAATAACGAATCTTATGTTCAGGTCCCTTGAGGCGCCCATTTTGAATTGAAATAGAGAACTCAGTTAATAATTTATTCAAGCCAGAAATATGACGCCCTAGTGTGGCTTCACTAATCAAGAGTTCCTGAGCCAGTTGCTGGGCTTGAAACTGACCCTGATAAAGCAAATAAATCAATAGTTGGTACTTGATCGAATTGTCCAAAAAAGCCCGTCGAATGTCACGCCCCTTGGTATCCGAACCCACAAGAAGGCGAAGATTTTCATCTTCTAGTTCAATGGAAAGGGCCAGCTGATTCTCTTTGGCCTTGTCATTGATCAGTGTAAGATATTTGTTCAAGGTTGCTTTGGAAAAATCCGTCTCCGCCATCACTTCTGACAGACTGCTTGGAGAATGCTGTTGCAGATGGGACAGGATTAAAAACTGCCCACCCTCACTTTTTTCCATTAAATCAGCTAAATGCATTTTCAGAAAACCCTTCCATGATATTAGTTTTAGCATAACACAAAACTTATGAAAGTCGAAATATAATGCTTACCAGTCCCTTCTATATATTGCCCATCACTAAATAATAAAACCTCCCACCGAAATTGGATGAGAGATTGAAGGCTTTTTTATGATTTTCGTATAGCCACTAACCAAGAGGATACTAGGATTTCAATAATAACTAGAAGGATAATCTGAGGAAGAGAACTCTGAACCAGCATGAGAACAGCTAGACTATCAATCAACATATGAGAGAGGATACAAGGAACAGCTCCTTTCGAGTACTCCTTGAGAGCTCCAAATAGGAAGGTATTCCCTAAAATCATCAGGTAAAAGATGAGATAGTTGGACGAACCTGCTGTAATCCAAGGAAGTTGATAGATAGGGATGTGCCAGAGGGACCAGACAAGGGAAAGAACCATCATTTTAGTTATAAAGTGCTTGCTAAAGGAAAGATGATCTTGTAAGAACCAACGCCAACCTACTTCTTCCAGACATCCATATAAAAATGTCCAAGGGAAATAGAGGAAGAAGGCCAAGAGAGAGTTCCCAGTAAAGCGAACATTCATGAGCAGGATGGAGATCCCATAATAAATGATGGGGTTGAAGAAAGCTAGCATCCAGGACAGGTTACTTTCTTTTTGAAGAAAGACCTTTTTGAAAAATTCTCCCAGGGATTTACTTTCACCTAATACGATGGAAAAGCAAAGAGCCGTTATCATGGGAATCAAATTCATCAGGATAAAAAGCAAAGAGCCTCCCATACTACTTCCATCTGGGAAACACCATAGGATAACTTGCCCTACTATATATGTAGCAAAGAGGGCAGTCAGTGGATACCAGATAGCGACTGATTGTTTTGAAATAAATTTGCTCATGTTTCCTCCTTTAGAGTTACATACTTCTTTCTGGCAATCATGATTGCTAAACTAATAATAAGAAATTTACTAGCTATAGACAGCCTTATATCTTCATTCACTAGAATCTGAGACAAGGAATTAATACAGGCATGAGTCATGACACAGATCCATAAATTTTGCGTTTTATGATACAAGGCCGATAAGATAAAGCAGTTGATGAATAGCCCTACTAGAAACGGAAGCAACTGAATGACAGCTAAAGAACCATCAATGTAAAAGTAAAAAAGATGCCAGCTAGACCAGGCTAAAGAGGTGATCAAAGTAGCTGAAAGATAAGGTATTCTTTCCTCCAAAGTTGGTTGAAAGAAATAACGCCAGCCAATTTCTTCAATCCCACCAAAAAGAAGGGCCTTGAAAAAGAGCACCACTGGCAAGACCAACGATTGAGTGGTAATCTTACCACCTAAGATAAAGGGGAAAAAGTCGAGTAGCAAGAAAACAAGCACCAAACAATAATTTGCTAAACTGTCTTTGACTTGAAAAAAATCTTTGAGAAGTTGTTTAAAACTAGATTGATGGTAACTAATGCTTGCAATACTGCCCCACAAAGCTGATGACAACCCACCTACAGTAACAGCAATGCTCCCCATTGGTGATGTAAAATCAACCTTGACTCCTCCTACTCTTAAAAACCAAACCAGAAGGCTGACTCCTAATACTTGACCAAAGGTTCCTAACAAATACATAGATAGGGCTTGCTTTCTACTCATTCGTGATTCCTTTTCTATTCTTTCATCTAGTTCATGATTCTATTAGATTTGGAGCATCGCCCTAATCCGCATCAACCCAAAGATGGTATTGTTCACAATGGAGACAACGAAAGAGATAGCCACACATAGAACCATCCTTGACTAAGTATTCAGCCACATCCTGAAATTCATCACGCGCCTCATATTCTTCCAAAACTTGCTCTGCAATGCCTATCTCTTCCAGTTCACGAGTGCCAACTGTCCCCATATAGGCACAGTAGTCTTGGCAACAGGAGAGCCAATATTCGCCCTGCCAGCTGCTATAGCCAGGAGTTTGACAGAATAGGATCTGGTCTTTTTCCTTATCCATGACCCCTTGCCAATCAGCATCTTGGATAAACTCTGCTTCAAACTTTTGGGCAGCACGACCAGTAGAGATACAAGTCGGACAGAGATGGCTTAGCTCCTCCACACAATAGGGTCTCAACGCATAATAGATGGTGTGGTCTTCCCCACATGAAGGACAGGTCTTGGGCTCCCCTTCCTTAAAGGCACCCGTCGCTAGTGGGTCCGGATGATAACGGAAGGTTGGCAAGTCTCTAACCTTCTCCTTATGAGCCTCTTTTTCTTTTTCAGTCAAGGGACGCGGGAGCGCAAAGCGATCGCCATGGCTCAGACTCATCTTTTCTAAGATAAAGAATTTCTTAACTTGCTTGCGATCAGACTTGTCTACTATCTCTGAGAAGAGAGCAAAGGCACTAGCATACAAGCCCAACTCTTGGTAAACATCCACCAAGACCTGCTTAGCTTCTAAAGTTTCCAGTAAAGCTAGCCGATCCGCAAATTCATAGAGAGCCAGCACGCTGGATGAATCCTTCTCTTGTTCTTGTAACTGCTTTTTAAGATGGATATATTCTTTCATCGAATCGTTCATAGGACTATTCACTTTCAATTTTTAAGGAATCAAATCGTAGATTCTATTTCTAGAGATGATTGTATTCTAACCTGGATCATGTACTTTAAACCCATACCTGCCAGCATTTCGCTTGAGTTTCTCAACTAGCTCTTCATTGCGCTTGCTTTTTCCAAAAAAGAAGGGAATAGTCTTACCAGTTCTAAGTTCGATATAGAAAGCATAGCGACTCCCACCACCAGATCGTCCACGAAAAATTGCATACGTGATTTGCTTGATCTCTTTCAGTGGAAGCATTCGCCGACTGAAACACAAAAGCAAATGAATGTAGAAAATGCCACGGTTAATATGGAAGGGTGCAAAGAAGGGACCACCACTACGTTTCACGATTGCCCTTCTTCTCAGGAAAAGGAGAACAGTGAAAAAGAGCAAGAAAATTAGCACATATAGAATCGGAGCATAGTCCATTATCTTTCTAAATTCTAACACGCTGTCCTTCATCCTCTACTTCATCTCAACCCATTTTTCATTATCCATGATAAAGGGCTTAGCCAGACCTTCGCCTGTGTAGTCTTGGTATTTGGTCTCCAAGTATTTGTAGACATCTTCCTTAGTCGCAAACTTGATCGCTTGATAGGGCTCTTCAAAGGTTAGCTTTTCAACAAAGAGATAGCCGTCCTTGGCAGGAACCAAGACACCGACGTGACCGACAAAAAGGGTATTGCCATCTAGGTTATCATGAACAATAACGGAAAGCATGCGCGCATTTTCATTGAACTTGAAATGAGAAAAATACTCTTCCATCTTCTTGGCATGGACCTTGACATCCGTTGTCGCCTCTGTCGGAACCCGTGAATACAGAATGTTAAAGGCTTCCTTGTCTGCCTCATCGAAGACTTTTCCTTTGTCAATGGCATCATTGTCCACGAATAAAAGTTCACTATCCGCTTTCATCTTAGGAATCTCGATGCGATTCTTCAGAAGAGTATAGCTATTGATCCGGCAGTTAGTTCCAACGAAATCGCCCTTCTGCTTGGTCCACAAGTCACTGATCTTCTCAACATTGTAGTCTGTTTTCTTGAAGGTGCTGAAGTTACCCGTCAAACCGACCGAGCCGACAATGCTATCATAGTCCGTTACTAGACCCAGAAACTTGTCTACACTTTCCTGATCCAAATAAGCAGACAAGAGAGCCCGCACTTCTTCGACGCTTTCCTTGCTATTAAGGTTGCTGTAAGTTCCCTTGTAGTGCTCCTTGTCTGAAATGGACTGCTGAACAGTAGAGCTCTCCTGCTTTTCCTTGGATTGCTTTTGATTGGTCCCACAAGCCGCTAAAGCAAAGATCGCCAAAGCACAGCTAGTAAGGAGCATGAATTTTTTAAATGGTTTCATAAACTGGTTCCTTTTCTATATACTAAGATGTTTTGTAACATTGAATCGTGTTTTGTAACATCATTCATTTCTTCTTCCTATCGAATCTCCTTATCCTATATTATAGTTTAAAACTGACTTAGCTCCAACTATTTTTCACGAATTAAGGAAACTTTATAAGTAGCAAAAAAAGAGCTTGCAGACTATCCAGCTCTTCAATGAATAATGAATCTTATTTAATCTTGTGTTTGTTCATCTTTTCTTCAAAGACTTCCGTCATGATGACACGCAATTCCTCCCGTTCTTTTTCAGGAAGGTCTCCTTGGCGTTTGGCCACGGCATAGAGTTCAGGATAGCGCATGGCGACGCGTTCGATGGTCTTTGTTGTCGCATGCCCTCTAACAAAGAAAGGAATAAGCTTGATCCATTCTTGCGGTACAAGAGCAAGCAATTTCTTAGCTGCTTCTTTATCAGAAATCTCAGCTGTACTCAAACCTTGGTTGATTTGTTCTTGTTCTTTTTCTGTAAAATCTTTTAATTCCATCTGAATCTCCTTATTCTACTAAGTTCTTTACCTAAGGACACATTATACACCTATGTAGAGGAAAGTACAACTAAAGAAACTGAAAAACAGAGCAAGGGCAAACAATACCTAATTGTGCTTTTCTATCTCCGTTTTTAATAGACTGAGCATGCTAGCATGGTGCTCTTTGACACTATTATTATCCCATTTTCGATCATATTTCTTGAGCAGGTCACTCATCACCTTCAATTTGGGACTTTGCTCTATTATATTTGGAAAATGCTCAACCTTCTCAATTGGAAACCGATTCGAAAACTTTGAATTGGCTGAAACAGTGATGAGAGCAAGATTCCCCAACAGATCTCTATTTTCAACAGTCACTGAATTATCGCCGTTAATAGGGTGCTGAGGGAAGAAGTGTTCGATAGAATTTCTGAACTGGAATTGGAAATTGCTAAATTCAGATCCTCTATCCCTTGCCAACAGATAATCCAAATAAGTAAAGACAATCCGATCGATACTGAACCCACTTCGATTTTGATAATCTGAAGCTTCAATTTTTTGACAGCAATACTTTTCTAAGGTAGTGATAAGAAGTTTACCATCTTGCTCTTTATTCACATTCGTCAAGACTCTAGCAATCCAGTGCATGGTCTTAGGGGAAGTATAGGTCACGCGCAGGCAAGATTCTAGGAGTCGTAATTGTTGATTATCCATTCCTTCTTCTTGATCCGTTGAGTCTAAAGTAGACTTATAAGATGGTTTTCTCCCCTTTTTATCCTCATACATGACGAGCTTTTGTAAAGACCATTTCCCTTCGACTTTGTATTCACCGATATATTCCCTTTTAATAATATAACGATCAAAGAGATACCGATACTTCAAAAGAGCATAGATAAACTCCAAGGCCTTTTCTTTACTAGCCCATCTATCCTTTAATAAGTCAAGGAATCGCTTATCATCTAATCCACTATCACGATCCGGCTCAGTCATCTCCATGGCTTCATTGACCTGCAAAAGAAAATTTGGAAAGTTAATGATAGACTCAAATCGTTCATTTTCTTCTTCCCTATCATCACTTTGATTAGACACAGTAGGATCCGGCGCTTGCAAGATAGTTTTTAAGGTAAATTTAGTCTCATCACTGTTATTTTCTGCATTAAAAATGTCACGAAGATCTGAGAAGTCAGCCACCCTCAGCATATCCCAATTTTCACTAAATAGTTTTTCACGTATTTTTACCGGAAAAACCATCTGAAGATAGTTGTCCATTTGTGCACAAGCATCCCAAATCGTAGCTGCAATTAGTTTATCTCTTTTGTCCTCTTCGCTGAATCCATTTTCAGACTTGATAGCACCCAAAATCTTTGCTTTCACAATTTCATGGAGTTCCAATTGCTCTCCACGAGTATTCATGATCTCAAAATAGTGATTCAAATCGATATTTTGAGGAACCTGAGTTCGGATGATTGTTACCGTAGAAAACTTATCTCTAAACCGTTTTTTATAATCATCATTAGCGTTTTTGCTCTGGAAATATTTCTTAATTATTTCATAGCCTTCTACTAACTCTTCTGAATAAAGAGAAGGCTCTTTACTATCCATTACAGTTTCGATCTCACCTAGAGTGATGTTCGATTTTTCTCTAGCTTCAAATTTTAAAGGATTTCTTTCTACCGAAGGATGATCCAGATAACGAAGAAGCAAAAACAAAGTAGTTAAGCGTTGTTGGCCATCGATTACTTCATAAATTCGAGGTTGGACCTGATTGACCACTAAACTGCCAAGGTAATATTTACTTGAATTAGTTTCGTCAAGATCATCAATATCCATTAGCAATTGCTCAATTTCATCTTTTCTCCATGCGTAATTTCGTTGGTAAATTGGGATGACATAGTTGACATTTTCAAAAATATTGTCCACATTCAATTCATCTGGTTGAATATACTTTTCACTTCTCATTAGACTAGTCCTCCTCTCCAAATACTTTATCATAGAGTTTTTGATAACGTTTTTTATTCAAGTTGGAATTCTGGAAAGCTTCCTTGGAAATAAAATCTAGCACAATGGTATCCAACCCTATCGGATCCTGCATTTCAGAAATCAAGGCAAAGAGATTCAATCCTTTATTGATACGATCCGATTGTCCTTGTGCGTACTTATTCACCGATTCTCTATAGACTGCTTTCATGGTCAATCTTAGAGAATAAGCCCATCTATGTAGAAAAGACAATCTTGCAGGTATCAATTCCTTCATACTGAATTTGTCGACATAGAACATCAAAATATTTATGAAGAGATTATAAACATAGAGATCACCAGTTCCGTTTTTTATGACCTCTTCTTCATTAAAGCTACTATCGACCAAGTTCACAATCTCTCCATAGAGGTTGGCATAATGCAAGGTGTATGAAAAGAATCTCTTTCCAGCAATCAAGGGTTGGGTTAACTGGAATTGATTCAAAGGAATTCCATTTGTTAGCTCATACACTTTGTCAGCATTAAAACGTTCAACATAAAGATGAGAGGCTTTAGCATAAGTCGCAAAATGATGGGGATTCGAAGGTTTAATTCCCTTAAATGTTTGAATATCTTTAGTAGAATAATGAAGGCCATTTTTGTTCTTATACCATCTCACTAAGGGGAAGAGATTGTCCGCAAAGAGATCCTCCAGTACGCTTTGATTTTTATTTTCCCAAGCTTGTATAATCTCAATCTTATCATTTTCAGATTCATCATTCATTTCTCTCAAATGATAAGATTTCAACAAATCATGTGGAGAGAGAGCCTTCCCCCGAGAATTCTGGGAGTCAAAAAATTGAAAAGCTTCCTGCTCATCATTCGTGATAATCCTTACCAAAGAACAGTTATCAAGAAGATAGTCAGCATACTTCTTAACTTCTTGTCCGTCAAACTCTCTTAGCTTACGCTTGATGATTTGGAAATTATGCACGATCGCTTCTCTAGAAAGTTCATTATATTCCTCATTCAGCAAGGATGAAAGATTAGCATATGATGTCTCTTGAAGTATCTCATACACCACAAATAAAAGAATAGAAAAAGTTGTTAAGCGCTGCTGGCCATCGACAATATTAAGTTTAGAAGATGCGTCATTTCTGTTTTCTCTATGGAGTACAACAGACCCCATTCGATATTCAGGAATTCTATTCTTAAACGCCTCATAAGTATCTGTGATCAGTCTAAGTGCTGATTGTGTTCCCCAACGATACGGTCTCTGATAATTAGGAATCGCTAACCTTTCTGCCATCATTTCTCTAACACTGACAATGCGCAAATTTTCATTCAAGTTTGACATTGAACAACTCCTCTATCTACTTCAATTTCTTTAAATACGGATTTATATCACTCATTATAACATTTTAAGAAGTCAACTCAAGATTGATGACGATCTTTTATTTTTTATTTATGACAAAGAAAAACAGCCAACCATTGGGTTAACTGCTAAAAAAAGTTATCAAGTTAATTATTAGAAGAACCAGTATCCAAATTTACTTTAAATCGTACTTCCAGACTTCTCCATCTTGATAGTAGAAAAATTCAGACAGGTCTTCTTCAAGAAAGATACGAAGCATATCCTCCATATCTAAGGAGAGATCTAAGTTTGGTAATGCACTCAGCTCCTCCCACCAGACTTCCCCCTCTTCAGAGGAAATTAAGTCTCCTTCAAACTTTTCTGTCTTATAAAAGAGAACTACATAACGAATGCCGTCTTCTACCCAATCTTTCATTCCACAAACCTGGGGAGAAGCAATCCTTAAGCCAGTTTCTTCCTTCACTTCAGTATTACTGCTTCCGTAAATGATTCTCCCGCTTCGACATGACCCTCTTATGTCAAGAAATTGACACAGATTTTATTCATTTTTCAACTCGATTATATCACATTTTATAAATGCATGAAAGTGACTTGAATATCAAGTCCCTTCTTGAGCTATTTAAAGATAACCTCAAAGAAACCTAGAAAGTCTACGATGACCTTCTCAACATGAGTTTCAAATACTTCTCTTGAAAAGGTCTGGCCACTTAACTTATCAGCTGATTTAGTCGTCTGTAAGCTCTCCTCTAAATGTAGGATTTTGTTATCTAATTCTTGTTTTTTAGCAATATAGTCATCTCGACTGATACGATTTTCCTTATAATCTTGTAAAGTGGCCAATTTCTTTTTCTTTAGCTTTTCTATGTCACGTGGTAGATTAACTCTCAATAGTTTTCTTGGTTCTTGAAATTTATTCTTCAAACCCTCAGAAATAGCTTGCTCAATCTTATCAACACGACAAAAGTTAATGGAATGCCTTTGACTTTTACAGCAGCGAAAATATAAATAATACTGTTGATTATGATTCCTAGATAGCAACAAACGATGTTGACAGTGTTCACAGAAAAAGAAACCACGTAAAATAACGTCTTTTGACAATCTAGAAACCTGTTTGGTCTGACAAGTTCTTCTTGACTGACGAGCTTGATATACTTCTTCATACTCTTCAGGAATAACAAGAGCCTCATAGTTATTTTCAATCCGCTCCGACTCTGATTGAAGGCGTGTATCTTATATATGTGAAAATCTTATTAACCGTTCCAAAAACTATTTTATTACATATTTCCTTTATCTATTTGATACTTTTTAGCAATTCTGGTAGCCTCAGACCTGTCAAATCTATTAGTATCGAAATAGTAGAAATATGGAACTGCATAGCCATGGGATACTTCTAATTGAGTTTCTTTTTCCAATAATTCAACTAATTGATATGTGTACTTCTTGCAAAACATCGAATATAGAGAGCTGAATTGAGACTCAAATATAATTCCTTCTCTTTTAAACTCAGAAATAATGTCTTCAAAATCATTCCCTAACATATTTCTTACTTCTTGTAATTTCATAACTTACTCCTTATCCTTCATTTTCTTTCATTTTATTAATTATATTTTTTAAGAAATCATCGAATCATAATGTACTTTATCAAGTTTCTGAATGAGATTCATCAAAAATTTTGCATTCGCAATCACAGCATCTGAACGATAAGGCGTGTGCGAAAGCACATTTATAAAACTTAGTAACTCACCTAATTTCCTGCGATAGTTATTACTAAGTGGTTCACCAGTTGCTTTCATATAAAATTCTTCAATTGCTGAATGATTACTACGTTGAGGTAATAGATTTGGCTTTTTAAAATATAAAAATTCTTCAAAAACTCTTCTCATGCTATTAGCAGTATGATATCTTTCGGATTCAGTAAGCTCTTCTGAATAATTTTTTCTACTTACCTCTATAATTTCTTTGAATAGTAGTTTATAAGGAGGTAAATTTTCATGAATTTTCCTAACCTCACTCGTTTCTCTTTTATACACTTCAAATAACGAATAAGCATTTTTATCATTCAAACGGTAGCCTAAGCTACTGAAATCATTCCAAGAATGAGTAAAGATAAAAACTTGTGGTTGATCTTCTTCAAAAATCCTTTTTATAATTTCTAGTACATAAAATCTATTCGATTCATCTAAACTAGATATCGGGTCATCAACAACAATTAATTCAATTGTCTCCTTTATTCGTAATTGTTCTTTATCAGAATACAACTCAAAATAAAAAAATAACAAAGCTAATAGATTTTTTTCACCCTCACTAATATCATTTATTGACAAAACAACATCGTGAAAATTATGCTGAAGATAATAGTTTTTACCATGTAATTGTAAAGAGAATTGAATCCCTAAATCTTTCAATACTTCATTCAAAAACTCCGCAAAATCGCTATACTCAGATAAACTTTTATTTAAATCTTCAATTTCAAGTCGTTTAATATTATTGGATCGTTCGATAGATTTTAATTCCTTTTCAGAATTTTCTATAGAATCAATGCTCTGTAAAATATCAGTATCTTTTATAGCTAAATAAATAGCCCCCTTAGTTAATGTTTCTATATTAGATAGGTCACTATTAATTCTATTTAATTTAGAACTACGAAGATTCTTTAAATTGAGATTTAGTTTGTTAATCTCATTTTCAAATTTCTTTATACTATCAAGATTTACTGAATGAGTATTATCCATATCAGAAAGTTTTGTAATAATAATATCAATAATTTCTATTAGTCCCTGTTCACTCTCTATAGTATAGTAGTTATGTATTTCTTCCTCAGAAACTTCCAATACTCGTAAAGAATTTGTGCTATTTTTTGCTTCATTAAAGAGAGATAAATTATTTTTTAACTTTTCGAGTATTAGAGACAGTCGTTGAGTATCTTTTTGAACCTGATTTAGTTTATATTTTTCTACTCTTAATTTAATCTCCTCTAAATCCAACTGACCATGACAAAATAAACACTCATGTTCATCTTGATGATGTATACTTAGTCCCTCTTCTATCCAATTAACAATTTTAAAGCTGGGAATATCTTCAATCTTATAATTTTTAGATAAACAAGTATCCAAAAATTCCAAATCCTCTGATGAAAGAGCTTTAATTTCTAAATTAGGAAGAACAATATTCTGAACCCTTTCTAATTCCTTTTCAAGGGACTCGCTATCCCCAGAAAAATCTTTTATGTTAGTAAGATTGGGATTGACTTTTTTGGCATCTTCTAAATCGTTTTCATAGCTAGAAATTACTTGTCTTAATGTAAAACCTGAGTTCTTTTTAGATATCCTTGCTTTGCCTTTTTTAGAATCGTGAATATTATTAATTTTCTGTCTAACAGTATCACTATCTTCCTTAATTGACATTTTAAGCTGAATCGTATCTACGATTTCAGATTCTAGTTTAATAATTTTATTTTGAATATCAGTGTCTTTTTCACCAAAAAAAGCCTTTACCCCCTTTAATTCATTGTTTGAGTCTGTCAATAAGAGCCTATCCCGTACATAGTCTCTATTAAAAAAACGGTATCCATCTGAAGACGTCTCTGGAAAAGACCTATATTCATCAATAATCGCTCTGGCTAATGAACTCTTTCCTCTACCATTGTGACCAAAAACTAAATTTTTTCGTTTAAAAAAATCATCGGGAATATCATAATTATCAAACGACTTTATCGTCAGTTTCTTAAGAGTTGAAATTATCATTGCTAAACCTCCACTACAATTTTATTGTACCATATTTCATATGAATAGAAACATATATATTATCAATAAAATTCTGCTAACCTTACTTCCTCCCCTTCTTAAACTCCTCTATCCGTTTCTCTAATCCATCCGTCTTAAGTTGATATCGATATGGTCATCTAGGCTTTCCTCTTTTGGAAGTGGAACAACGGTAACGCTATCCTTAGTTGATACTGTTACCTCTGCCGCGTCTCCATCAAAAACAAGCTCACTACTTTTACTAACTCCTGCTCATTCATGCTTGATAGTGTATGTATCAGAGATTTAAATCGGTCACTATAGCGTTTAGTTTTCTTGGTGTCAAAAATTTTTCTAAGCATAAGTTTCCTTTCATTGAAAAAACAGTCCTATTTGGGCTGCTAGGTTAAACAGGTGTATCGATAGTGGTCAGAATCGCTTTTATGGTCGTAATGGTTTTCTTCTTACCTGTAACCAAGTCTTCCAGACGCTCTAACTCTATTCGGTAGTGAGTGAGCTCGTCCTCATGTCCTGTTAAAAGGTTGGTCAAATGGGCATTATACTGGGCTATCAGGTCATCTCCATGACAAACTTTAGGTAACGGATTGGTAACTGCTGACGAGGTTACATCTAGTGTTTCTTGGCTTGCTTTCTTATGCTGTTCAAAGGCTGCAGAGTAATCAATGGTATCGGCTTGAGCCGTTTCTTCTGGTGCTTTCTCAAAAAGTGCTGTGATTTTGGCACGTTCCTACTCTGCTGATGTTGGTGTTGGTTCTGTAGTATCTAGTTGGCCTCCAGGAAAGGTTATGCCTGGCCAGTCCTCTTTTTTACGATCAATAATAAGAATTCTATCGCCGTCTCTTACCATACAAAGATTTGTAAACTCAACAGTTTCATTCATACAGATACTTCCTAACTATGTTTGTATTTTTATTGAGGACAGGGTCCTAGTCACCTTTTAGTTGCACTTGCGTATGGGCTAGCAAGTCTCCTAGATGCCTCTTATCTTTCCGAAACATCGTCATTGCCAGTAGCAAAACTGCGAGTAAAGTCGCTGAAATAGAAAGGATAATGGATAACCCATCAAAATCACTATAAAAGCCATGAATCGTGCCCGTATGACCAAGTTGCCAAGGTAAAAATTTGATGACGTTTCTGATCAAGCTAGCCTGGACTGTTTTTTTCTGGTAGACCAGTTCAAGTCCCGCTTTTACCTTCCCAAAACTGCCATCATTTTTATAATCCAAGAATGTGAACAGGAGCGTGATTGGCAATACAGAAGTGAAAAATACAAGCCACTGCGACTGAATTTCTGTAAACTCTGGGACGCCATTAAAAAAGATGATGTAAATAAGCATCGAACCTAAAAACAGAAGAACTAGGTAAGCTAAAATGAAAAGATAATCGAATAGAAATTCCTTTATTCTTTTTTTCAACGGAATAGGATTGATTGCTAACATCTTCACCACTGTCTCCCCCTTTCTCATCTCCTATTATAATATAAGGGTGCGAATAAAGAAACTATTTATAAAAAGAGGCTGGGACAAAAGTCCTAGCCTCTCATTTGTCTTTGGATTGTCGAGCAAGACGCAGTGGTTGAGTGGGCTCTACTACGCTGATTTCACCAGCTTTTATAACCCTACTCAACTGTGCGGAGGTGGGACTACGAAATCGAATTCTAACGAATTACCGATTTCTGTCCCACTCTCTTTCTTACTAATTTTCCCTATAAATAACAAAGCCATTTGGCTGAATGATCAAGCGATCATGGGAAATGCTTCCAAGACTCATCAGATCTGCCTGTTCTCTTTCTAAGACAACGTTTTTCTTGGAGTGGTTAAAGTAGGCTTTGAGAAGGTGGCCTTCATGCTGCCATTCTACTGCTACTACATCTGGCTCCACTTCTTTCAGACTCACTTTACCATGTTGGATCAACTCTGCTACTTCTTTTCGTAGCTGGATCAGGTCCTTCATAAAGTTCAGCATATCGTTGTCTGCTGACACGCGCTCCCAAGGCATG
This sequence comes from Streptococcus sp. 343_SSPC, assembly GCF_001072385.1. Lineage (NCBI taxonomy): Bacteria > Bacillati > Bacillota > Bacilli > Lactobacillales > Streptococcaceae > Streptococcus > Streptococcus sp. 343_SSPC. Next base: position 245,727 of record NZ_JVKU01000016.1, read on the forward strand.
ACACGCCGGCAATCCGGGTCTGGGCCGCCGATGAGGGCTAGCTCCGTCCCATAATAGATACATGGCGTTCCCCGTTGCAGATAGAGGAAGGCAAGGGCAGACTTGACTGACTGGAGATCCCCTTTGGCCGTCGTCAGGATACGCTCTGTATCATGGGAGTCTAAGAGGTTGAACATGACCTCAGAGATCTGTTGCCTGTAGTACATAGACTGGCTATTGATCTCCCAAATGAAGCGTTGTGTCTCCTTATGCCCCCGTAGGAAATAATCCTTGATACTCTCAGAGAGAGGATAGTTCATAACGGCATGGAACTCATCACCATTAAGCCAAGGTTGGGACGAATGCCAGATTTCCCCGAGGATATAGAGGTCTGGCTTCTTGGCCAAGACCGCCTTGCGGAAATCTCGCCAGAATTGATGGTCGATTTCATTGGCCACGTCCAGTCGCCAAGCATCAATATCAAACTCTTCAATCCAGTATGTCGCCACCTTCAATAGATAGGCCTTCACCTCTGGATTAGCCGTATTGAGCTTGGGCATATAGCCCGCAAAGGCAAAAGCATGGTAAGACAAGTCGCGACTATTCCAGAGATTATCCGTCTCAACCGGAAATTCCTTGATGTGGAACCAGTCCTTGTAAACTGAATCTTCTCCGTTTTTGAGCACATCCTGCCATTGGGGTGAATCATAGCCAATATGGTTAAAGACAGCATCCAGCATGATCTTCATCCCACGCGCGTGAGCCTCTTTCACCAGCTGTCGGAAGGTTTCCTTATCTCCAAAATGTCGATCAATTTCAAAATAATCAATGGTATCATACTTGTGGTTGCTCGGCGATTCAAAAATCGGACAAAGGTAGAGCCCTGTAATTCCTAACTCCTGCAAGTAGTCCAAGTGATCGATGATTCCCTGCAAATCTCCACCAAAGAAATCCAACATGGTTGGCGAAATAGACGCATCCCAAGGGCGGACTCCTTCTGGGGAAATGGCTGGATTCCCATTGGCAAAGCGCTCTGGAAAAATCTGGTACCAAACCGTCTGAGCCACCCAATCCGGGACAGCACAACCATCAATCTCATGGATAAAAGGAAGCTTAAAGCCATTCATGACGAAGTCCAGATTCTCCTTGGTGTAGGCTGCCACACCCCGGTCTCCGTACAAGATCTTCTCTCCCGCTGTATCCTCTAATTCAAAGAGGTACTGGATCCGGGCATGGCCAACAGATACCGACACTTGCCAATAATCAAAGAGATCGTCGGTCGTCACCTTGTTCATTTCCTTGGTCGCCTCATATAGATCCTCTATAAAAATAAAGGGATCCCCAAAGTGCAAGAAAATCCGTTTGATATCCTCTTTCTTAGTTCGGATGCGAATGTGGAGCTGGCCATCCTTATAAAGATAGGCGTACTCCGATTCAGGCCGGTGATAAATCGCTGTTAATTCCATCTGTCCTCGTCTCCTACTTTCTCTCTTTTCATCATTCATCAATTTATGCAAACGATTCCATAAACTATTTCTAGTATACTATTTTATAAAAACGTTTGCAATATCTTAAGAAAATTTTAGACCTCTAACTTTTTAAGATTGTCATGCAACACAAAAAGCCCAGTATTTGGGCTTTCTCATCATCTAAATGACTGATCCTTATTCCTTACTTGTATGTCGCTTCCCAAGACTGAGCGCTTGCTCTTCTGACATCTGAACCACCTTAGAAAAATTGGTATTGCGATGCATACTGTCCAAAGAATACCAATAAACCTCAGCACTGCCATTTCTGGCCACATAAACAACTGGAGCCAGTTGACGCGTTGGCGCTGCAGGCTCAACAGGTTGAACTGGCTGTGCAGGAACTGCTGGCTGACTCGGTTGAGGGGCTTGACTTGGTTGCGTCTCTACAGAAGGACTGGCTGGTTGTGGTTGACTAGTTGGTTCTGTCGGCACCAAGGATGGAGTCGCTGTCCCCTTCAGATAGTCAATGGTCGCATTCTTAGAATAATTTTCCAAGGTCACGGTGGTGATCCCATAAGCATCTACCAACTCTTTGGGGCTACTTAAATTGATTGGTAGAAGGTTGCCATCTCGATCAATTCCTACATATTGCAAGGTCACCTGCCGAGGAATCAATTCATCCCCCGTATAGACAGGCGTCACCTTATAATCCAGCCAATAATTGGGGTGGGTGGCCAGCCAGCTATCGAGCCGTTTCTCGTAGTAGAGCATACCTTCCACATTACTATCCGCTGTCCCTTTATAATTCCCCGTATTGGTCCAGGCAGTTAGAGGAACCAGATTTTTCCCTTCATTGGTCAGTCCACTAAATTGATAACCAATCAAATGCCCTCTGTGAAACAGCCAGGCCTTCTTCCCTTTGTTTCCATAAGCAATCTTATAATTGTGCCAGCCAACCGGATTATAGTTGAGATGTGGTTCTCTTTTTTTCTTTGGCTCATCCGTGTCCTGCAGCTGAATATGGGCTGAGGTCGCACGACCTAAATGATCAAAATCCCCCAGTACAAGCTGCTTACTGCCATTAAAAGGCAGTAGATGAAGACTTTGGTAATCGAGTCCAGTTTGCTGGGCTTGAACCCCTTGAACAACGGCCAAGGAAATAAAAACCGAGACCATCGCAACAATAACATTTTTCAAAAACCTTTTTGTAACCATGATTGAAACTCCCACATTTCTATCTAGTGATATTATAGCAGAAAAAACGGTTACAGACATAGAAGATAGATAATTTCTTCTCCTATTTCAATTATATGTTTTTAATGAGTTTATTCTCACTTTAATATTCTTTAGTATATAAAATACGGACAAGAATTTAAATACATAAAACGATCTACAACTTTCCTAAATCAACTTATATTCATACCACTCTTCATCTACTTTCTGAAAACCCAAAGCCAAAAACATTCTTTGACTTTGAGTATTAAAAGGATAAATTTGAGCAGTTACCTTAACCATTTTTTTCTCTTTGGCCAACTGTATCATTTCAGAAATACACCGTCTTCCGATCTGTAAATTCTGATACTCTTTGCTGATCACTATAGAAAGCTCTGAATTATCTTGAAGAGTCACATCTCCAACTAACACTCCCTCATATTGGATATAATAGCAAGAACCGTGTGAAGTTAGGTAATCATACATTTTATGAAGTTTTGTTACATCGTAAATCTGATCAGTATTATCCACTTGTTTGCAAACCTCACTATCTTGATACCAAAGAAGGGAGATGTCATCATTCCTATAATAAGGAATAAGAGTGATCTGATCGTCTACTATTCTATTCATCATGACTTGTTCTTATTTCTATTTAGAGGTTTCTTCCGATACTTCAATATTCCCCATCACCCAATTGGACATCTTTTTGCCTTTGTCTTTATAAGGGTTAGGAGGAAACAAGGTGAAAGGGGGGATGCTGGCATCTGGGAAGAATAGTTCTACGCTTATCGTTCGCTCGCGATTATGATTGACGTAGGCTGTAAAATAGATATGGTAATGTCCACTCACATCACCACCATTATCATACTCTCCTCTAGCAGTATTTGGCAATAAGGTAACAGATTCTATGTCCTGCTTTTCCCGGGCTAAGTTTGCGATGATCTCACGCTTAATAGCAGTCTCATGATTTCTGACGAAATTCCCATCATCACTATATCCAGGATGCTCACTAAGAGAATAGAAAACAAGGACCATCAGAAAGGGTAGAGAAATTAAAAAAATGATTAGCTTATTTGATTTTAACATGGAGGTTCCTCAATCTACTTATAAAAAATCTTGACCAAATCCTGCTTTGCACTGAGGATACGAGCAACATACACTGTATGCTTCTCCATATAATAAAATGCGAGATAGTTCTCTATTGGCATATAACGATAGGGTTTTCCATCATTCGTCATCTCACCATAGCCCCGGTTTGATACCAGAGGACAGGCTTCTGGAAACAGTTCTAGGGTCTCAAGAGCACTTAATAGCAAATCAACTTTTCCATCTGCAGCTTGCTGGCTATAAAAATTCACAAGAATATAGTCGTGAATGTCACGCAAGTCCTGCTTAGCACGATCTGAAAGAAAGACCTGATAACGTTTCAACTTAGTCAAGACCAAATTCCTTTCTCACATCAGCTACAGAAGTGACTTTTCCTTGAGCAATTTCCTGGTGCCCCACTAAAATCTCCTTCTTCAAATCCTCAAAGGCTACCTGATACTGCGTGTCCTGCAAATCACTTGAAACAAATTCTCTCGGATCCACAGTCCCGTTGGCAATTTTTCGAAGTGCTGCATTCAGGACATCTGACACAGAAATTTTTTGATCTGCAAGCACCTCTTTTGTTTTCTGGTAAAACATCGCATCTGCTCGAAAATTCACTGCTTTCGTGTTTGCCATTTCCACCTCTCCTTTGTACATACAATTTGTATATACATTCTACCATACATAAGAGAAGGGATTCAAGTGAAAAATGGATTCCTCTTTCACTAAATCTAATTAAGAGATACCGATAGTTAATCTATATTCTTTCTCTCGTGTCATCTGATACCTCCTAGAATCAACAATTTAAGTAGATTCCAAATCTTAATTTAACAACTCCAAGTAATTGTAGTCAATTATATTAGATATATTTTATTAATTTCTTTATAGTAAATTCCTATTTCTCTAGCCAAGAGAACGCTTGGTTTAGCATTTCTTTTGCTTGTCCAACTATACACGGTCCATGAGAAATAATAATATTCTTAGGTTCCCATTTCTTTATTCTATGATAACTCTTCAATGCTTGTTTTTTACCAAATAAAAAAGTCATTCTTAAATCTCTTGGTGTTTTACCATTTGGATAGTGATTATCACCTATTTTTAACAGTAGCTTTTCAAAAATCGATAAATTTTCTGTTTCTATGTTTTCAATAAGATCCGTTAAAATTAGAGTTGAACTTTCAGTATGGAAAAAAACAACCTCTTTCACGTAAAAACTTCCCTCAAATGTTGTAAAACAAATTTCTTCGTTCCAATTGGCCTTGCTTAATTCCTGACCATAATCTAAACTCATTCCCGATTTTCTGGCACGCTTTTGAACACCACTAGCTAGCCAAACTTTTGCTTCAGGAAATAGTTGATGCCATTCACCTATATAACTATAATGTAAGACATTGGGTGCAATAAGGTGTTTCACCTCACCTAATTGCTTGATTTCAAAAAGTAAATTGTCATTAGGCTTAGTCGGTGAATGCACCCAAAGACCACCATTCTGTAAACGGATAACTGTCATTCTAGTTGAAAAAGGCACTTTGAAGAATTTGAAATCCATCAGTACTTCTTCCCCATCCACAACCCATAGATTATCTGCTATCTTTTTTAAGGAATTGAGGGGACTATATTTTTTGACTTCCATGGAACTCTGCTTTCTAAATTAATAAAGTATAATCAATCGTTATTCTCCAAAAATGGTACCACCAAATCAATCCACTCTTGAGGCAGGTAAGCTGATAGATAGCCATGGTTATATCCCTTTGCTTCATACAGGATAGTGTTGGGATGTAGCTGCTGAAATAATTTCGCCGATGCTTTCACACAGTTTAATTCTTTTTCACCATAGATATACAGAACCTGGGCCTTGCTAGCAGAAATCGTCTCCTTCAGCTTGTAACGCCCCATATAGGTTTTGTAAATAGTCACTAATGTTTTGATAGGCGTCTTTGGCAGATCCTCCAAATAATAAGCTTTTATTTCCTCTGGATAAGCCAGTTTAGGATAGAGTTTGTTCATCATGCTTAATTGAAGTTTACAAGAGAATTTACTGAACATCAGTTTACCAAATAGTGATACTAGAAAGATGCTGATTTTAGCTAACATTGGTTGAGGAATACAGAGGCTTCCGTCTATAATAGCCTTCTCAGCTATCTCGCTGTCTAAGGACAAAAGCTCCATAGCAATTTGACCACCAAGTGAAACACCACCAATCGCAAACACCTTTCCACCACAGTTTGCTTTGATATAGTCTAGGATCTCCAAAGCGGAATCTTCAGTAGAAACATAATCAAGTTGATATTCTTCGCCGTGGCCATTCAAAGTAGGTAAAATAACACGGTATTCTTCTGATAAGAGCCGTGCTTGGCGGAGATAATTCCACCAAGAACTGCCACCGCCATGTATCAGCAAGATAGGAGGCAAATTCTTATCACCAAATTCATGAAATTTCATGTTTAAACTCCTTACTGTAAGACTTTCACTAGATACATCCCTCGTTTAACGTTATTGTACTGATATATTTAGACAGAGTTTTTATTATCTATCTCACAAAAAAGAATGAACCTGCCACTCCTTTCTGAAATCTATACCTCCACCTATTTCTCCAGTTTTATCACCTTATCATAGCGCTTCAAGTCCTCTTCACTATAGTGATGAATCACTTCTACAAGTGTTTGAGGGATGGAGAAGAGAAGTTGACTGATTTTCTCTTGATTTTTAAAGTCCAGATTGGCTTTGACCTCATCAGCTAGGATAAATTGGCGATTGTGATAGAGAGCACGGGCAATTTCCAAGCGCTGCTTCTCACCGCCTGACAGAGTCTGGTTGCTGAAATTTTTGTTTTGAAGAGTTTTCAAACCAGTTTGCCGAAGGATTTCATCCATCCTTACAGTATCAAGTTCTTGTCCCAAAGCAATATTTTCCTCAAGGCTTAAACCATCAAAGATATGACTAGACTGGAGAATGTAGGCTCCTGCTTGATAGAGTTCATCCGAGGTTAGCTCTTGCCCATGGTAACGAATCTGACCATGACTAGGCTCAATTTCACCATAGATTAGGTTCAGTAAGGTTGTTTTTCCAGAACCACTTTCTCCGATAATGGCAATCTTTTCACCTTCCTCAATAGTAAGATCACAAGGGGCTAGGATTTTTTGACCATCACGCTCTACACTGACTTTCTCTAACTGGATAGGAAAGATGGAACCTTCGAGAACAGAAGGCATATCCAAGTCTACTCCCAACAATTTTTGATATTTATCACAGAGAGACTTGGCTGATTTTCTAGTATTGATAAAATAAGATAACTCCTGAAATTGATAGCCAATATTATACGATACGAGGTAAATTCCTACAAAGCTGGCTGCAGATAGGTAGTTATAATAGGTCATGAAACCACCAATGACAATGGGCGCAACAGAGCAAAAAGCATCAATTCCATTGATAAAGAGACTATTTATGGTCCGTTGCTTTTCATAGGCGATTTCTTCCTTTAGAGCCTTGTGCAAATCTTTAGAAAACAGTTTGTAAAACAAGCTTTGTCCCCGATAATACCGTATGGAACGAGCACCTGCGATCATATTGGTTGCTTGAGAGACATAGGCTTGATTAGCTAAGGACTTCTCCTTCGTAATTTTATCCAAACGTTTAGAGCCAATTCCACTACAAAGAACAGGTATCGAATAAAAAATGATAAAGAGCAAGCCAAGATAAAAATTAGTCCAAAGAGCATAACAGATAGAGACGGTTGTAAATCCCAAAGAAGAAATGATAATAACAGTCGGCTCAATAAAATTATCTTCTAGCTGTTTTACATCATTTTCCAAGTCTGACAAAACTTCTTCATCCGCTATCCGACGGCTATATAGAAAAGTCTGAAAGATAGCCTTCTTAATACCCGACTTGAAGTCTGTCAGCACTCGTGCATAGTAATAACGTTTCCCCGCCAAACCCAGCAAGAGAATCAAATTTCCAACAATCCCCCAAAACAAGACCTGCCATAGCAAATGCAACTGGTGATTGGTAAAACTAGAGACAATATACTGAATCAAAGCTGGTGTAATGATAGCCTCCAGCCAAGTAATCATAATCGCCACAAAATAGAAGAATAAGTGCTTCTTGGTTACATAAGATCTAAGCATAACGTATAAACCTCCTGAAGTTATTTACCGACTTAGATAGTCGTTTTTTCTAGATGGGGATATAATAGGAGCCTGAATATTTGAATGAAACCATTAAACGTAACTATACATTATTGATTAATGATTTGAACTAATCGATTATAGTGATCCTCCGCACTTTCATCAAAGCGGCTCCATTTTGAATTAGTCGCTTGCTCTACTTCTTTCAAAAATTCAGATGTCTCATATGTCAACTTTAAAAGTTTTTTCACAACTTCTTCAAAATTTTCTCTTGATAACTGAGTCTCTCTAGAGTACTTAAAACCACGTTCTGTTATAATTGAAGGTCTGGTTCTCGAATTAATTTGATCATCAGAAAATCTATTAAGATGAGCCAAATCATTTCTTAGAGAGAAGAGATTATCTAATTTACCTATTACACCAACATCATCTATATTAATATCTAAAAGTTTTGAATACTTTTTATATTTTCCAGAAAATTTTTTTCCATTAGAATATTTTGTTGCAATGTTATTTAAACATTGTAAATACACTTTGGAATCGTAATTTTTCTTTAGGTCTTTCATTAATTTCTCTTTTTTTATCCCCTCAAAACCTTTTACTAACAAATCTATATTGAGTTTTAGCAACTCTTTGATTGAATCCTTAAAATACAACTCAAGGACACCTGTCAATCTTAAAATATAATAGTTTACAAAGGTACTATACATTTTTGAAGAGATTTCCTCTAAGTCAGTGAATATTGGAGCAATATACTTTTTATCAAAGTCATCTTCAATTATCCCTTCCTTAATACTTTGCTTAATTGCTCGGTTCTGCAATATTGAAAAATCAGACTCAAGCACTTGCAACATAATAATTGACTCGCATCTTAATTCATTCACTAAATTTGTAAATATATGATAGGATGCTCCAATCTCTCCGTTAGCTTTGTTTGCTGATTTATCACGTTCCATACTCATTCTGTGCTTTCTCCCCTACTTAATTAATAGTTCTATTTTATCCCATAAACGCAAAAAAGACCATAGCTAGAACGCCTACTCTCTTAGCTATAGACTTATAAATTCTCTTTTGTTACTTTTAAAAATTTAACGATGATGCTGCCGTTTTCACTGATTGAATTCTCTTTGATTATTATCAAGCGTCAAATTTAGATAAGTTTCATGGTACCTTTCCAGTTTTTTTCTTCATTAAAATTACTCCACTTCACTTCTAGATTTTCCTTATTTTCTCGAAAAACCTCTATGGACCTGAGGAAAGCTTGCTGCAGGGTTTCTTCATCAATATGGCGATTGGTGCACCCCCACCAAAGCTAAAAAAGCCACTGTTGCCAGTGACTTCATAAAACTTTTCGCTAAAAGGTTTCTAGGCTTTCATGAGCAGTGATACCGCCTCAACATGAAACGAGTGAACACTAAGTATGTCAAATGAACCTGTATGTATGTGGAAACATGTCAATAACACTTTTAACGATATCACAAGATTGTTGTTAAAAGGGTTTCCCTCAACAAACTGAAATTTACCAATGCTCATCATTACTGACAATTTTTAAGTTAATCCAAGCAAATTTCTATTTTAATTCTATCTGGATCTTCAAAATAGACTGCATAATGTTCTGCACCACCGGCATATGGATATTTATCATCATAAAGCAAAACTATATTTCTCTGAATAAGATTCTTCCTAATTTGATCGATTTTATCCTTAGTTTGACATCGAAAAGCAAGATGATTTAAGCCTATATTACATCTATTGTATCCGTTATTAAGATACTTTTCTTTTGTCTGTACAAAAACAATAGAAAATTCGTCCTTTTTATAGGAAAATCCGTTTTCCCATTCTTGAAACAACTCAAAACCTAAAATGCTAAGTATCCAAGAATAGAACTCCTTGGTTTTATCTAAATTACTTACATAAATGTCAATATGATGCATTGTTCCCTCTCCATCTAGTGCTGAAAATATCAATATACTCACTTCTACTTCGTTGATGTCTCAGCTCGTACAAGCAGTGATACGGCCTCAACGTGTGGTAATATTCTGCTTTTATACTAATAAACAAAAGGCAATTAAAAACATTTTGAAATGATACTGTGGACCGGAAAGTTGATCACTTCTTCCAAAAGAAATAACATCCATTCTATAATTTAAAATCCTTTTCTTTACTAATTCTATTACTAGCCAATATAGTATAAATTAAATGACCAATAAAAATGATGATAAAAATAACATAGCAGCCAGTCTTACAACTTACTACTTTTCATATGATAATTTACAAATATCTTTCCAGCTACTCGATCTTTTTAAAATCCTTATTGTTATTGTGATCATTTCGATAGGAGTCTTGAGAAGAAG
>NZ_JVKU01000017.1:0-44150 GCF_001072385.1 Streptococcus sp. 343_SSPC
AAAGTACAGCGAATCACTTCCTTTAGTCAAACATATAACTGAACAACATTGTTTATCTTCCTGCACTTTCATATTTTTTCAATCCTTTTCTAAAAATTGTACGACTGATAATAATCAAAAAAACTGTAAAAACTATTTGATAGAAAAATAGGTTCAATGTATCTTTCCCTAAAAATATTAATACTGCAGGATTGGCAATTAATAAATTGGGAACAAATAACATAGTGATCAATCTGTTAATACCTGTAAAAATATTATATGGATACTTAGAAATTCCAATATAATTCAAAAATACATCTACTTTTGAAAATTTAGTTGGGAACCAAAATGAACTAATCGTTATTAGAAACCAAATTGAATAATATATAATACAACCACACATTAAAGAAAGGATATAAAATAATATTTTTAATGAATTTAAATGTACATTTAAATTTCCATAACTTATAAAAATGATCGCAAGACCAAAAAAAGTATTCACGAATTGAACTAAATTAAATGATCTAAAAATATAGAACAACTGAGTATCAAACGGCCTCAATAAAATTTGATCCAAGTTACCACTCAAAATATCTGATTCTAAAATTCCCATACTTCTAATTAACAATCCCATCATAACTCCATCTACAATAGTGTAGGAACCTACCAAAAATAAAATTTGATAATAGTCCCAACCATTAAAAGAGTCTATGTTTAAGAAAATCAATCTAAAAAATACAATAGGTAAACCAATCCACAGTATCGACGAAAATAGACCACAAAAGAAGTCAAAATGAAAATTCATATCAGATTTAAAACCAAAATGAAGTAGCCTAAAAATTACTTTTATTCTAAACATTTTATCCTCCCACATTTGAGAAGTGCTCCACTCCTTTTCTCAATATGAATCTTGATATAATATAAAAAATGATGCACCAAATCAATTGAATACAAATAATTCTCAAATAGTCTATTAATTTATATGTATCATTACTAAACATCTGAAGCGGTTCATATACTAAGTATTTAAAAGGTAATACATCTAAAAACAGACGAAAATTATTTGAAAAAAAACTTAAAGGCAATAATATTCCTGATAAAAACTGAATTACTATTTCTTTAACAGTAAGGACAAAAAATATATTTTCTAACCAAAAAGAAAGCATACCTACACAACATGATATTAAAAACCATAGAACCATAGATAGAATAATTGCAATACTTCCTAAAATAAGAATTTCAATGGTTAATAACTCATTCTTGTAATAAACACTGGAGAATAAAATGACAGGAATGATGATAAATAATAAATGAGCAAGCCTATCTCCAAGCATTTTACAAAAATAATACTTATAAAAAGTAACAGGTTTTATTAATATGCTAAAAAAATTTCCTGAATGAACATCGTCATTGATTTCCCAATCAACTGGATAAAAAACAAAATATGAAAAAATTATAGTCCCCAAATAGTATTGAACCATTGAGGTAAAATCATATCCTGCTATATTTATCTGGTTACTCTGATATATATACGTCCATAAAAATACTGATATCATAATTTGTATACTTGCCTGTAACATTAACAATAGTACACTTGATTTATAGTTCAAAATAGATCGAAATGATATCAGAATAATAGACATTTCTTTTTTCAATTGTGCTCCTTTTTTGTAAAATAGTTTTGTAAAATAATTTCTTCTAAAGAAAGATTTGATATTTCAAAATCTTCTATATCTACAAGCTTATTGATTGATTCTAATGTCTCAAAGACAAAATCTCTAGGTATTTTTAGTATACATTCCGATTTTGTTTGAGAAATGACTACTACTCCTTTAACAGAGCATAACTCTGGTACCAAATCTAATGTCATTTTTATCTTTAAATATTTAAAATCAGAAAATTTAGATAAAATAACATCCATTGACTCCTGCAAAATAATTTTTCCTTTGTCAATGACGATTAATTCGTCACAAACAGACGAAATATCATCCATATCATGACTCGTTAAAATAATAGTAGTATGACATTCTTCATTCATTTTCTTTAAAAATGTTCTGATATCTTTTTTAGACTGTATATCTAACCCTATAGTAGGCTCGTCTAAAAATAATATTTCCGGACTTGTTAAAGATGCCGCGATAAACTCCATTTTCATTTTTTGTCCAAGAGAGAGGGTCCGGACCTGCTGGTAAAGCTGATCTTTTACATTCAACAAATTGCTTAATTCCTGAATTCGTTCTTGTAAAATCGCCGGTTCTACCTCATATAAAGTACCAATCAATTGAAAATAATCCATAGCCGAAACATCTTGAAATAACTGTAATTTATTTCCTACTACTATTGAAATTTTTTTTCTAAAATTTATACTTCTTTTAAATGGAATTTCTCCATTCACTTCTAATTTTCCGGAACTAGGATAAAGAGTCCCAGTCAACATTTTAATCGTTGTGGATTTACCAGCTCCATTACTCCCAATAAAGCCAACTATACTCCCTCTCTTAATCGTAAAACTAATATCTTGAACAGCTCGAATCGTTATTTGATTACGTTTCAAAAATCTCTTGATAAATGGGAGTCTTGAATCAAAATTATAAAAATTTTTAGATAAATTCTGAGCATTAATAACTATTTCACTCATATATCTCTCCTTTCGATAAAATATATTTACTTGTACTTTTTCCATACTTTACCAAAATGCTAAAGATTGAGCTAAAATCTTCGGGATGGGTAAAATAATATTTGTCTTTAAAAAGTTTCTCAAAACCTTCAAGGCGATTATTGAAATCATTAAATTTTGTATTGTCTAGCTGGTTGAATGTCTCTTTAATATCCATAAACTTTCTCCGTGATTCTTTATTTCACTTTATAAATAGAAGAGTGTCTATATATTTATAGATCCTCAAGAACTTGCATTTTATCAAGTATAAGTAGAATAGTATGTAAGGGTTTACATATTCATATTATATGATTGTTTAAGGAATCCGTCAATTTTCCACATTATTATATGACAAAATGTATTTTTTAAAAATGCAAAAATCTATGAGCAAGATGTTTGACTTCCTTTTTTAAAGTATATATACTTATATTAACCTTAGAAAAGAAAAAATGTTTGAACAGATATTCAATAATAATTACTTTTTTTAAAATTAAAATTCGAACTTTAAATTTTTATCTTTTTTATATTATTGAGTAACCTAAATTGCCCAATTTGTAAAATTTAGCTAGACAAAAAAAGACATCCAAGAGAAATTCTTAAATGTCTGTAAACGTTGATATAAGCGTGTTGATTAACGTTTTGATAATTGTGATGCTTTACGAGCTTTCTTAAGACCTGGTTTGGAAAGTTTGGGTTTCAGTTGGATTAAAAATAGCGTCATATCAAGGCTTTTCAGAACGGAATCTACTGATTAATTTCATAAAATTTGAATCAGTATTTTTTAAACAGGGGAATAGTTTAGGTCTGTAAGAATTAACTTATACATTTACAAGGTTCATTCTGATCGACTTTATAACTGTCTAAGAAAAAAGTAAAGATTCATACAGTATCTAGATTTTCCAAAAATTCTTTATCATCAAATATTATTAACAAAACTATCCAAACTAAATCCGATACATTGCTTCAAAGAATTCTTTAGTTGTTTGACTAGCGAGGTCTTTAATTAAAAAAATTTTTAAAATAATTACCACCTTGACACATAAATTCTTGCTTTCCAAGTTTAAATGTGATATATTTATAACATAAATTTTAAGTGTTATATATTTATAACATAAAAAAGGAGTCTATCGTGAAAAAAAGTCAAAAAATGCGTGGCCTCATTGCAATGATTGCCGTAGCTCTCTTTATTGATTTTATTGTTTTATTTGGTTCTAATCTTAGTTGGGGATCCAAGTTAGTTATTACTGGTATTTCAGTGTCAGGTCAAATTATAGCTATATGGAGCTGGCTACATATGAAACCACGGCCTCATAAGATTCAGAAAGGTGAGGGGAAGACTATTTTTGACTTGTCTGCTAAGCTTTACACGATACTTTTTTTTGCAGCAAGCATTTTTTATACAGTAGGGATTTGGGTTGCGACCCCAAGCGAAAGTTCTGGTATTAAAGAATGGATTTTGGGAATTGGTCTCGTTATTGAAGTGATTGTATTTGGTTTTTTCTGTTTGAAAAATGTCAAGGAAACTCCGGACGAACGCTTTTATGCTAATTTAGCCAAGGCAGCTAGCTTGATGTTTGTTTTTATACTAGGCGCACTGATGATTCTAGCAGTTATCATTGGGTATATAGGGTCTCTCACTCTTCACATGGGCCAGATCTTTATTAGCATATCTGCCTTGATTTTCATCTTTGCGGTTGTCTATCTTATCTTGGAACGGAGAGGATAAGCATGGCCAAAGAAAGCAAGATTATTACTAATCTCAAATCTGTTCGTGAGTCCACAGGCATGACCCAGCAGGAGTTAGCCGACCTCATCGGCATGCGACGCGAGACAATTCTGCACTTAGAAAATAACCGTTACAATCCTTCGCTGGAAATGGCTCTTAAAATTGCTCAAGTTTTTAATCTGAAAATAGAAGACCTCTTTGAACTCAGACAGAAAGAGGAAGCATAATTCTTTTCGAGACCTAGTATTAGGTTCATTGATTAATTAGGAATTGAAGCCAAAGGAAAAATCCTTTTTAGTCGTGATAAAGAAGTTATTTCATTGATACCTAACTTACATTGCTTAAAGAGAAATAAAAATGGAACCCCTAGTCATCCACTCTACTTATCCAAAGACATAAAACCTTCCTCATACAAAGGATAGACCTTCGACTTTCAGAAAAAAATCTTTCCCTGAAAATTTGGAATTTGAAACGATGAATATGCAAAAACAACCAGAAAAGAAACAGTTCACGACTGCTTCTTCTCTGGTTGTTTTTTATACTAACGATTTTTCCGACTTAATTGATAAGAGTACATCACAGGGATAAGGACAATGGCGAGGAGGACCAGCACCAGTACATAAGAAATAGCGAATTGAAGGCCTGCTTCAAGAAGAAGGATCAAACCTCCGAGGACCCACAACTTCCCTGCCAAGCGATGAGTTTTGTGCCAGTTATCTTCACTCTGCAAGGTCCAAGGCAGACGGATTCCAACCGTGTGATTCACTTTCAACTTAGGCATGTAATTGCCCATGATCACAAAGATAAGACCCAGCAAAACCGAAACAAAAACAGATGGATTGGTAGTAGAACCTAGTGCCTTACTATAGATGAGATAAGAGACACTTAAGGAAACGATTGGAGTCAACCAGTAAATCACTCTGACCATTTTCTCATTCATAGTACGGTTCTTAGGATCGCGTCCGATCATAAAGATCACAAACAGATGCACCAAGAGAAGGAAAAAAGGAAGACCAAACACAGCTAGTGCTTTCGATTGGAAGTTATTGGCCTGACCGGCAAGATTAAAGTGAATCGGGATTTGGTTAGGCAATTGTGACCAAATGATCAAGCCCCAAAGTATGGGGAAGAGTGTTACGGTAGAAGTTACAGTCAATAGAGTTTTATTTGTTTTCATCAGTAGAATCTCCTTTCAAATCAACGAGCCAGATCATCAAATCTTCCAAGACAGAAGTATTGAGTTCATAGTAGATAAAATTCTTCTCTTTTTCCTCTCGAATTAAATCTGCCTGCTTGAGGAGGCTTAAATGATGGGAAATGGTCGCTCCTGCTACATCAAAGTGGCCAGCGATATCTCCAGCAGATAATTTTCCCGCCTTTAGCAGTTCTAAGATACTTCGTCTTATCGGATTTGATAAAGCTTTAAATGTTTGCGCAAAATTCATTCTTCATCTCCTCTAATCTATTTAGATATCTTTCTAAATAGATTGTACAGCTTCAATATAATTTTGTCGATTCTATTTAGAAAAAAATCTAAATAGGTCCATCTTGAATCCCCTTACGACCTGCTAGAAGGATGCTGTTGCCAGTAGGAATGTTGTTTTAGAAGACAAAAAACCTCTAGCCATTAGCTAGAGGTTACGATTTAGTCAGGTTTATTGATTTGAAAGTTTACGTTTCAATAAGATAGCACCGGTTAGAACAACTGCTCCGAGGACGATGAATCCAGTAGTTGCGACGTCACCTGTACTTGGGAGAACTTTCTTACGACCTTTACCTTTGCCATCGCCGGTACCTTCAGTTGTTGAAGATGATGGAGTTGGGGTTGGAGTAGTCGTCACTTTAGTAGTCGGTTCTTCGCTTGTAGTAGTTGTTGTCGTTGTTTCACCTGTCGTAGTTGTCGTTGTTGTATCTTCTTTGGTTGTAGTAGTCGTTGAAGATGTAGTCGGTTCTTCAGTTGTAGTTGTAGTCGTAGTTGTTGTTGTTTCACCTGTAGTGGTTGAAGTAGTAGTCGGCTCTTCAGTCGTCGTAGTCGTTGAAGTAGTCGTTGTGGTGGTTGTAGTCGTTGTAGTCGTTGTAGTCGTGGTCGTAGTTGTTTCTTCCTTCGGATTGACGATCGTCTTGGTTACTGAGTGATCGGCTCCGAAATCTTCAGTATTGACTTCTGTATCTGCAGATTTGATGGTGTAGCCTGCGGGTGCTTCTGTTTCAGTTAAGATATACTTATCTTTTAGCAAAGCACTGACAGTAATGTTCCCGTTTTCGTCGGTTACATACTCACCGATGACTTGGTTGTTCGCTTGACGTACGACCTTGAATTTGGCACCTTGAAGAGGTTGGTTGGCATCATCTACTTTGTGGATATTGATAGTAAATACATAGCCAACACCAGAGCCACCAGCGATTTGTACAGCGGCAGCATTGGTTACTTCTTTCACTACTGTATTTTTTCCTTTCAAGATGGCATCATTTTTTAGGAGTTCGCCATCTACAGGCTCGTAGTTGAGCTCAACGTCGTAAGCAATACGATACTGGTCGTTTTCAGTGATATCGCCTAAGTCAACTACAAAGGATTGGCCGTCTTCACTAATGGTCACCTTGTGTTGGTCAGTGACATCTGTTCGGTTGCTAAATTGCCATTCACCTGA
Source organism: Streptococcus sp. 343_SSPC (assembly GCF_001072385.1). NCBI lineage: Bacteria > Bacillati > Bacillota > Bacilli > Lactobacillales > Streptococcaceae > Streptococcus > Streptococcus sp. 343_SSPC. The sequence goes on from NZ_JVKU01000017.1 coordinate 7,010, forward strand.
TACAAAGGCAAAGGTACCTTTCAGCACCTTGATGCTACCAGGCACATAAGAAGCGTTGGTAAATTTCATGTGATCTTCAATGGTCACGCTATTGATATTTTCTCTGGTCCGGTTGACAGAAATGGTATAGGATACCTTCTTGTGATTGTCTGAATTCACCCAGCTCGTCTTTGTCAAAACTTTGGGATTCCCGTCTCCAACTCCCTTGAAGGTTACTTTTCCACCAACCTTAAGCTCGTTGTTAATGGTGATTTCAATCGGAATTTCTCCTTTTTCAGGGTGCTTTTGGAAATCAATCCGTGCATAGAAGAAGAAGGAGCCGTTTGTGTCAGAGTGTTTTTCAACATAGTCTGTATAGGTGAGGGAAATCGATTTTTTTGCAGCATCTACGGTTGCATGAGCGATGACCTCGTTGGTGTTAACATCTCGAATCTCGAAGCTATCTGAAGAAATGATGAGGGCATCTGGCACAGTCACGACGGTGGTGTCCCCTGCCTTGACATTTTTTCCAGCTAAATCGTAGGTGGCATTAATTCGGAAAGTAGCCCATTGCTCCAACTCCCAAGTGAGATCTCCACCTTCGTTATTGGTGACGTTGACACTGGTAATCGTGTCCGCAAATTTTCCTGTTACCGAAACAGTCGATGTTTCAGCAGATGATCTATTCAAACCTAAAGTGAATAGGGTGGCTAGTAAACAAAGAACAAATGGGAAAATCCAAAATTTCTTTTTATCCATAATTTTCTTCCTTTTTCATAAGATGGGTGTTTAATAAACAATCCTACTCTTAGTTCAACTAAGACGAACCGTAGGCTTCCAAAAGATGGAGTTGCTATTAAACGACACGGTATTGCGACAGGTTACTCGGTTGTTAGTTACGGTGTTGTTAAGAATGAAATCCTCCCTTTGTTCAAACAATCACAAGATCGTCTTCTTAGATAGATTGTAGCACAAAAAGCACCTTATTTCAACAGTATAACTTTGATTGTTAAAATAAAAATGAGTATAAAATAGATAGGTTAAATAGCTGAAAGGAGAGGGTCTTGAAACAGCTTTCAAAACCCCTTTTTGAAGCAGTAGGTATTGCTTTTTCTCTAAAAAAGCGTATAATCAAATTCATACTATTTAAAGGGAGTCTCTATGAAGAAGAGTTTTATTCATCAGCAAGAAGAAATTTCATTTGTAAAAACAACATTTACTCAATATTTGAAAGACAAACTAGAAGTCGTTGAGGTTCAAGGTCCAATCTTGAGCAAGGTAGGAGATGGGATGCAGGACAACCTATCCGGTGTGGAAAACCCTGTCTCTGTAAAGGTCTTACAAATTCCTAATGAAACCTATGAAGTCGTTCATTCCCTAGCGAAATGGAAACGTCATACCTTGGCGCGGTTTGGCTTTGGGGAAGGGGAAGGTCTCTTCGTCCATATGAAGGCCCTTCGTCCGGATGAGGATTCGTTGGATGCGACCCACTCAGTTTATGTCGATCAGTGGGACTGGGAGAAGGTCATTCCAAACGGCAGCCGCAACCTTGCATACTTGAAAGAAACAGTCGAAAAAATCTACAAGGCCATTCGCTTGACGGAGCTAGCTGTCGAAGCTCGCTATGATATTGAATCTATCTTACCGAAACAAATCACCTTTATCCACACAGAAGAGTTGGTAGAGCGTTACCCTGACTTGACGCCGAAAGAACGGGAAAATGCCATCACCAAAGAATATGGAGCCGTCTTTTTGATTGGGATTGGTGGCGTCTTATCAGATGGCAAACCGCATGATGGACGGGCGCCGGACTATGATGACTGGACGACAGAAACAGAAAATGGCTACAAGGGCTTAAATGGGGATATTCTAGTTTGGAATGATAACCTAGGTGCGGCTTTCGAATTGTCTTCTATGGGGATCCGGGTCGATGAGGATACCCTCAAACGCCAGGTTGCTATTACAGGAGATCAAGATCGTTTAGAGTTGGAATGGCATCGTGCGCTCTTGAATGGCTTGTTTCCACTAACTATCGGAGGTGGGATCGGTCAATCACGGATGGCTATGTTCTTGCTTCGTAAGAAACATATCGGTGAAGTCCAGACCAGCGTCTGGCCACAAGAAGTTCGCGAACAATATGAAAATATCTTATAAGATAGTGGAAAGTAAAGTAGCGAAAGAAATGGAGCCTTGCATGTGATGCAGGCTCTATTTTTATGGGACTGGAGAAGTTACCTTTTTCTGTTCCTGATGGGCTTGTGGGATGATTTTATCGCTTGAGCACTGTCACGAACTGGAAATTATGATAGAATAAATAGTACAAAGCAAGCAAAGGAGTGGTGTCTATGAAATTACAAAAACCAAAAGGAACCCAAGATATCCTGCCACAGGAGTCTGCTAAGTGGCAATATGTAGAAGGATTTGCTCGCGAAACCTTTAAAAAATACAATTATGCAGAGATCCGCACACCGATATTTGAGCATTACGAGGTGATTAGTCGTTCGGTAGGGGATACAACGGATATCGTGACCAAGGAGATGTACGACTTCTATGATAAGGGAGATCGTCACATTACTTTGCGTCCAGAAGGGACAGCACCGGTGGTCCGCTCCTATGTTGAAAATAAACTCTTTGCACCAGAGGTTCAAAAGCCAAGCAAGGTCTATTATATCGGCCCTATGTTCCGCTATGAGCGTCCTCAGGCTGGCCGCTTGCGTCAATTCCACCAGATTGGAGTAGAGTGTTTTGGTTCTAGCAATCCTGCAACGGATGTCGAGACGATTGCCATGGCTGACCACTTCTTCAAAGAAATCGGGATTGAAAATGTCGTCCTCCACTTGAATACCCTTGGTAGCACAGCCAGTCGGACGGCTTATCGTCAAGCTTTGATTGACTACCTCCTTCCAATGAAAGACCAACTTTCAAAGGATAGCCAACGTCGTTTAGAGGAAAATCCGCTCCGCGTTTTGGATTCAAAAGAAAAAGAAGACAAACAAGCGGTTGAGAATGCTCCATCTATTCTGGACTACTTGGATGAAGAAAGCCAGGCACACTTTGCTGCTGTTCGGGCTATGCTAGACGGTCTAGGAATTGACTATGTCATCGACACCAACATGGTTCGTGGCCTAGACTATTACAACCACACCATTTTCGAATTCGTGACAAAAGTCGATGGAAATGAATTGACTGTTTGTGCGGGAGGCCGTTACGATGGCTTGGTAGAATATTTTGGTGGGCCAGCAACTCCTGGATTCGGTTTCGGGATGGGACTGGAACGTCTCTTGTTGATCCTCGATAAACAAGGAGTTGAACTTCCTGTTGAGGCATCGTTGGATGTCTATGTGGCTGTTCTGGGTTCAGAAGCAGAAGTAGCCGCCTTGGAATTGGTTCAGGCTCTTCGTCGTCAAGGCTTTATCGCAGAACGTGATTACCTAGGACGTAAGTTGAAGGCTCAGTTCAAGTCAGCTGACGTCTTTGGGGCAAAAACCATCATTGCCTTAGGTGGTAGCGAGGTTGAAAGTGGCCAAATCACCGTCAAAAACAACCAGACTCGTCAGGAAGTGACCACTTCCATCGAAGACGTAAAAAACGATTTTCAGACTATCTTGAATCAACTTTAAAAAGAAAAGACGGATGCCTAGAGGGTATCGGTCTTTTTTTAAACCATCTATCATCTCCTTGTGGAGAAAGCTGACAGTTGGGTCCATTTTTGATATACTAGTAGGGTGTGCATGTGCCCTTTAGCACTTGCAAGTCTAGTAAAGGAAAAAACAAGGTATGAGTGAAAAAGAAAAAGAATCGCATAAACTTGGCTTAAGTGTCGGGTCCAATTTTCAAGATACTCAAGAGCTACGAAAAGTATTGGAACAATCAATTAGCCGGGAAGAAGAAGTTTTGACTGCTAGTCAACCGGTGGAATCAGAGCAGGACCTGGAAGAGAGCCAAGTTGATGGAGAAGGGTCCGAAACGGAAGCTTCGACCGAAACTCTAAGTCGCTTATCACGATCTGGTCATCATCGCAAAGAGAAGGTTGAAGCGCGGCCAAAAGACCAAGAGGATATAGAAGAGACATTAGAAGATCAAGAAGATGAGAAGTCGTTGGGGCGTTATGCTATTAAGCGACCAGTTCCCTTGTCACTACCAATTGCTTTTAGCGTCTTACTCGGGATGGTCCATGTAGCCCTTCCGTTTATCAACTTACTTGCGACCAATCAACAAACACAGGACTTATATGCTGGTTGGGCGATTTCTCAAGGTCAAGTTCCCTATGGTCATTTCTTTGGGGTCAATGGTTTGCTCTACTATGGGCTCAGTGGCTTAGGAAGTTTGGTAGGGGGTCAAGTTCTCCTGGTGGTCTTCCAGATTTTAGCCTACTTTTTTGCTGGGACGAGCCTATATCGGATGGTCAGAAGCCTGGTTGCAAGTGAAAAAATTGCAGGACAAGTTCAGCTACTCTTCTACCTTCTTGCTGGAGTGCTTGGATTTGGTGGGAACTATGCTGTCTTTTATGCCCTTCCCTTCCTCTTTAGCTCTATGAATTTCATTCTTGCTTATCTAGAGGGTGAGAAAACAGACGAATCCTTTGTCGCCTACGGTGCAGGAGCCTGTTTGGCCTTTATGATTGTGCCATGGCTGAGTGTGATTTTTTATCTGCTAGCTTTTCTGGGATTGACAGCTTATCATGTGAAGCAAAAGAAATTAGCCCATGGCTTCTATCAATTCCTTGCTGCCCTCTTGGGATTCTCGCTTCTCTTTTATCCTTTAGGATACATCACCGTGTGGAACGGCTCTTTTGGATATGCAATCCATCAGACCTTGTATAGTCTCCGCTCCCTCCAGTTTGATGCCGGGCATCTCTTTGCCAACCTAGTTTATTACTGTTTATTGCTCCTGACGCTTGGTTTCGCTTCAGCTTTCGTCATGTCCTTCCGAAAAGTATCGACAAGTGGTCAACGTGTGATTCGGTTTATGAGTTGGTTCGGTCTTCTGCTAGTTGTTGCAGTTGTGGTTGGGACACCAGAGCAAGGAGCCTATCAGTTCCTTAGCCTGTTACCTTTTGGTCTTCCCTTGTTAGCCCTTTGGTTTGCTGGGGATGAGTCGACTTATCAGCGCCGAAAGATGAAGAACAATTCAATCTGGGACCTTTATTTCTCCAGTCAAGCCTTCCTACCGATTTTGGCAATGGCTTATTTAGTAGGCTATCCAGTTGTGAATCAATTGATTCTTCAAAACAATCTAACTAGTGACCGAAGTGCAATTGCTCAGTATATCAAGAGTCATAGCGATTCCAAAGATACTATCTATGCTTGGGATCAGACAGCTCATCTCTATCAAGAAAGTGGCCGCTTAGCAGCTTCAGCCCTCCTAACTCCGACTGCCTATATGGGGCCGAGGGAAAATCGAACCAATCTGATTAATCAGATTAAGCAAGCCAGGCCGAAGTTTATTGTGGTCAATAAGGACCTAGATGTAACGTCTGCTCTGCAGAAAGTTCTAACCAAAAATTATGAAAAAGTGAACCAGAAGGGTTCGCAGTACACCTTGTACCAATATAAATAGAATATCAATATCTTGTGGTTTTGAAATGAAATAACATTTTTTTCCACAAGATATTGATTTTTTATTTTTGAGTGATATAATATGGGGTGAATTGTATTTGTATAAAAAAGAAAGTGGGCGAGCGTATGATAACGTTACGAGAAGAGCATATCCAAAGTCTCCCCCAACTCTTTGTGGAAAAGAGAGATGGGCGGAAGGTCAAGTTTGATGTCGATAAAATATACCGTGCTTTGGTTAAGGCGACAGAAGAAGTGACAGGCCTCACTCCAGCCTTGGAAGCGAAATTAGAAACCGTTACAGACCGGATCGTTGCTGAAATTTTGGAACGCTTCCCTCGTGGCGTGAAAATCTACGAGATTCAAAATGTCGTTGAGCATGAGTTATTACAAGCCAATGAGTATGCGATTGCAGAGAGCTATATTACCTATCGGACTCAGCGGGATTTTGAGCGCTCAAAAGCAACCGATATCAATTTTACGATTGGCAAGCTCCTCAACAAGGACCAAGCAGTGGTGAATGAGAACGCCAATAAGGACAGTGATGTCTTCAACACCCAACGAGATTTGACAGCAGGGATCGTCGGCAAGTCCATTGGTCTCAAAATGTTGCCCAAACACGTAGCCAATGCCCACCAAAAAGGGGATATCCACTACCATGATTTAGACTATAGTCCTTATACTCCAATGACTAACTGTTGCTTGATCGATTTTGAAGGTATGTTAAAAAATGGCTTTAAGATTGGGAATGCAGAAGTAGAAAGTCCTAAGTCCATCCAAACTGCAACGGCTCAAATCTCGCAAATCATTGCCAATGTGGCCTCTAGCCAGTACGGTGGTTGCTCAGCAGATCGGATTGATGAAGTCCTGGCTCCTTATGCAGAGAAGAATTATGACAAGCATTTGAAGGAAGCTGAGGAGTGGGTTCTCCCTGAAAAACGTGAGGACTATGCTTGGCAAAAAACGAAAAAAGACATCTACGATGCCATGCAATCATTGGAGTATGAAATCAATACCCTCTTTACCTCCAATGGGCAAACCCCTTTCACCTCGCTGGGATTCGGGCTAGGGTCTAACCGTTTTGAACGCGAAATCCAAAAAGCTATTCTGGAGATTCGAATCAAGGGGCTCGGTTCGGAGCACCGGACCGCAATTTTCCCTAAGTTGATTTTTACCTTGAAAAGAGGTCTCAACTTAGAACCAGATAGTCCCAACTATGACATCAAGCAATTGGCCTTGGAATGTGCGACCAAACGCATGTATCCAGACGTTTTGTCTTATGACAAGATTGTAGAGTTGACAGGCTCCTTCAAGGTACCGATGGGATGTCGTTCTTTCCTTCAAGGTTGGAAGGACGAGAATGGTGTGGAAGTCAATTCTGGCCGGATGAATCTTGGAGTCGTGACAGTCAATCTTCCTCGGATAGCCTTAGAGTCGGAAGGAAATAAAGAGAAATTCTGGGAAATCTTTAATGAGCGGATGAACATCGCTGAAGACGCCTTGGTCTATCGGGTAGAGCGGACCAAGGAGGCAACCCCAGCCAATGCGCCGATTCTCTATCAGTATGGCGCTTTTGGGAAACGCTTGGGCAAATACGATCAGGTAGACCAGCTTTTCCGTAACCGTAGAGCGACGATTTCACTCGGTTATATCGGATTGTATGAAGTGGCGACGGTCTTTTATGGGCCTAACTGGGAAGAAAATCCAGAAGCCAAACAATTTACAATCGAAATCATTAAGGATATGAAGAAACGGGTCGAAGAATGGTCTGACCAATATGACTACCACTTCTCGATTTATTCGACGCCATCAGAAAGCTTGACAGACCGCTTCTGTCGCCTGGATACGGAGAAATTTGGGAAGGTTCCGGATATCACAGACAAGGAATACTATACCAATAGTTTCCACTACGATGTTCGCAAGAACCCAACCCCATTTGAGAAGCTGGATTTTGAAAAAGTTTATCCAGAAGCTGGAGCGACGGGTGGTTTCATCCACTATTGTGAGTACCCCGTTCTCCAACAAAATCCAAAAGCCCTTGAGGCGGTTTGGGATTATGCCTATGACCGGGTCGGATATCTCGGAACCAATACGCCGATTGACCGTTGCTACAAGTGTGACTTCGAAGGGGACTTCACACCAACCGAGCGTGGTTTTACTTGCCCAAACTGTGGCAATAGTGATCCCAAGACAGTAGATGTGGTCAAACGGACCTGCGGCTATCTCGGAAATCCTCAAGCTCGCCCCATGGTCAATGGCCGCCATAAGGAAATAGCTGCACGGGTGAAACACATGAATGGCTCCACGATCAAATCAGCTGGACAGCAAGTGACAGATTAGAAAAGGAAGATTATGGGAAAATACCAATTAGACGATAAAGGCAAGGCCCAGGTTCAACGATTCCACGAAAAGCATTCGACAGGTGGAGTCAATAAAAAAGACCGCGTGGCCAGCCTAAGAGAGAAATTTTTAAAAAAGGCTAAGAAAAAATAAAAGTGAGAGTCCGCTCTCGCTTTTCTCGTATGGGGGGAGGTAAAGATGGAACTACGCAGACCGACTCTAGCAGATAAAGAAACTGTATTAGACATGATGGCAGAGTTTGAAGCGAATCAATCAGCTCACGATGGCGGATTTTGGGATGCTGAGAATTTTGTTTATGAAGAGTGGTTGGAAAGTAATCAGAATCATGAAATGGGGATTAATTTGCCTGAAGGGTGGGTGCCTGATATTCAGTTAGTTGCTTTTTCGAGAGATGGACAAGCCGTAGGGTTTCTCAATCTGAGATTGCGTCTTAGTGACTATTTGCTGGAGGTAGGTGGTCATATTGGCTATAGTATCCGTCCCTCTGCGCGTGGGCAAGGATTGGCAAAAGAGCAGCTGCGGCAAGGATTGCAAGTAGCCAAAAGTAAAAATATCAAACGTGCTTTAGTGACTTGTGATAGTGACAATGCTGCCAGTCGAGCAGTGATTCTGACTAATGGCGGAGCTTTAGAGGATGTTCGAGGCGGGAAAGAGCGCTATTGGATTGATTTAGATTGAGGAAAGTTTATGAAGTTACAACGACCAACTTTAGAAGATAAAGACGCGATTTTAGAGATGATTGCTGAGTTCGATGCTGCAAAATCCTATATGCACGGTGGCATGGGCTCCACTTGGAAGCGAGCAAAGGATTTTGCGGATTGGTTGCGAATCGTAGAGCAGCAGGAGGATACTGAGAATCTGCCAGAAGGCTGGGTTCCTACCATTCAATTTTTATCCTTTGATGAGACTGGCTACCCTCTGGGCTTTTTAGCCCTGCGCTTGTCCTTGAATGACAAATTATTTGTAGAGGGTGGTCACATTGGCTATTCCATCCGGCCCAGTCAACGCAGAAAGGGCTTGGCTAAGTTGCAGCTAGAGCTAGGACTAGCAGAGGCTCGAAAGCAAGGATTGGAACGAGTACTGATTACCTGTGATGAAGACAACGAAGCCAGTCGTCGCACCATTCTCTCTGCTGGTGGTGTTTACGAAAACACAATCGACAGAAGTCAGCGCTACTGGATTGATTTGGAGGATGAAGATGAACAATCCCAAACCTCAAGAATGGAAAAGTAAGGAGCTGAGTAAAGGGCGAATCATTGACTATAAGGCCTTTAACTTTGTAGATGGCGAAGGTGTCCGCAACTCCCTTTATGTAGCGGGTTGCATGTTTCACTGCGAGGGCTGTTACAATGTAGCCACCTGGTCTTTTAACGCGGGTATTCCCTACACCAAAGAGTTAGAAGAACAGATCATGGCCGATTTGGCCCAACCCTATGTTCAGGGCTTGACCCTGCTTGGGGGGGAACCTTTTCTCAACACTGGTATCCTGCTGCCTTTGGTCAAGCGCGTGAAAAGAGAATTGCCTGACAAAGATATCTGGTCTTGGACCGGCTACACTTGGGAAGAAATGATGTTAGAAACGCCTGATAAACTGGAGCTCTTGTCGCTGATTGATATCCTGGTCGATGGACGGTATGATAAAAGCAAACGCAACCTCATGTTGCAGTTCCGAGGCTCTTCTAACCAGCGGATCATTGATGTTCAAAAATCATTGAAAGAAGGAAAGGTTGTCATCTGGGACAAGCTCAATGATGGCAAGGATTCCTATGAGCAAATAAAAAGAGACTAGCACGAGTCGAATAGCAATTATAAAGATGGACTTTTCGTGATTTTTCAGTTTGCAAGAAGTGGGCTCTTTTTTCAGACAATTTCATTCTCACTGATAAAATTCAGAAGGATTCATGGTATAATGGAATAGATTGTACGAAAGCTAGAGTGATCCAACTCGTACATTTAAGGAACAGAATGAGGAAATTGACATGACATTAGTTTATCAATCAACGCGTGATGCGAAAAATACCGTAACAGCCAGTCAGGCGATTTTGCAAGGTTTGGCAACAGATGGCGGTTTGTTTACTCCAGTAAGCTATCCAAAGGTGGACTTGAATTTTGACACATTAAAAGATGCTTCTTACCAAGAGGTGGCAAAGCTTGTTTTGTCAGCCTTCTTGGATGACTTTACAGCAGAAGAGTTGGACTACTGTATCACTAACGCCTATGACAGCAAGTTTGATACTCCAGCCATTGCTCCTCTTGTGAAACTAGATGGGCAATACAACTTGGAATTGTTCCACGGTTCAACCATTGCCTTCAAGGATATGGCCTTGTCTATCTTGCCCTACTTTATGACAACGGCAGCTAAGAAACACGGCTTGGAAAACAAGATTGTCATCTTGACAGCGACATCTGGAGATACTGGGAAAGCTGCTATGGCAGGTTTTGCGGATGTACCAGGAACTGAAATTATCGTCTTTTATCCAAAAGATGGTGTCAGCAAGGTCCAAGAGTTGCAAATGACCACTCAAACGGGCGAAAACACCCATGTTATCGCTATTGATGGAAACTTTGATGATGCTCAAACCAATGTGAAACATATGTTCAATGATGTGGCTCTTCGTGAGAAATTGGCAGCCAACAAGCTTCAGTTCTCATCAGCTAACTCTATGAATATCGGTCGTTTGGTCCCACAGATTGTCTATTATGTTTATGCCTACGCTCAGCTTGTTAAAACTGGCGAGATTGTGGCTGGTGAAAAAGTCAATTTCACAGTTCCGACAGGAAACTTTGGAAATATCTTAGCTGCCTTTTACGCTAAGCAAATCGGCCTACCAGTTGGTAAGTTAATCTGTGCTTCAAATGACAACAATGTCTTGACAGACTTCTTTAAAACTCGTGTCTATGACAAGAAGCGTGAGTTCAAGGTAACCACTAGTCCATCTATGGATATCTTAGTATCTTCAAACTTGGAGCGTTTGATTTTCCATCTTTTGGGAAATGATGCGGTGAAGACAGGTGAACTCATGAACGCTTTGAACACTCAAGGTCAGTATGAGTTGACTGATTTTGATGCAGAGATTCTGGATCTCTTTGCAGCGGAGTATGCGACAGAAGCGGAAACAGCAGCAGAAATCAAGCGTGTTTATGAGGCAGATGCTTATATTGAGGACCCTCATACAGCAGTTGCTTCGGCCGTATATAAAAAATACCAAGCGGCGACAGGCGATGTGGCTAAGACCGTGATTGCTTCAACAGCTAGTCCATATAAATTCCCAGTCGTTGCAGTAGAAGCTGTAACAGGGAAATCAGGCTTGACTGACTTTGAAGCTTTGGCTCAGTTGCACGAAATTTCAGGTGTAGCCTTGCCACCAGCAGTTGATGGCCTCGAAACAGCTCCAGTTCGTCACAAGACAACTGTTGCGGCAGCAGATATGCAGACTGCAGTAGAATCTTATTTAGGACTTTAAAAGAGAGGAAGTAAACTCGGTTGGGAAACTAACTGAGTTTCTTTTCATCAGGAGGAAAGTGTGTCTCGTCAACAACAAGTGGATCGACAAATTTTAAGGATTGCCCTCCCTGCTATCGGAGAAAATTTCTTGCAAATGCTCATGGGGATGGTAGATAGCTACTTGGTTGCTCAGTTGGGTTTAGTCGCTGTCTCGGGTGTATCCGTCGCAGGCAATATCATTACGATTTACCAAGCTATTTTTATCGCTCTTGGAGCAGCGGTTGTGAGTCTCTTGTCCAAAAGTATGGGACAAAAAAATCGGCAGGCCATAGCTCGTCAAGCCACTGAGTCTATCAAAGTAACGGTTTTAATAAGTCTTGTTTTAGGGACTTTATCCCTCTGCTTTGGCAAGGAATTGATTTCCCTCTTGGGGGTTGAAGCAGCAGTTGCAGAAGCAGGAGGGATTTACTTATCTCTTGTCGGAGGAAGTATTTTGCTTTTGGGGCTGATGACGACTTTTGGAGCCCTAGTCCGTGTGGCCCACAATCCGCGAGTACCTATGTATGTCAGTTTGTTGACCAATGTTTTAAATGCTCTGCTATCGAGCATCTTGATATTTGTTTTTGGGCTAGGCATCGCTGGGGCTGCCTTAGGAACGGTTCTCTCTCGCTTATTAGGGACTTACTTGCTCTGGCGTCAGGTTCAACTTCCCTTCGCTCCTTTTCGTTGGGGATTGGATCGAGACTTGTTATCCCTTGCCTTACCTGCTGCTGGTGAACGCCTCATGATGCGAGCAGGGGATATTGTTATCATTGCTATGGTCGCTGTTTTTGGTACAAGAGCAGTAGCTGGGAATGCCATTGGGGAAGTCTTGACCCAGTTCAACTATATGCCGGCTTTTGGGATTGCGACAGCGACAGTCATGTTGGTCGCCAAAAATTTGGGACAGGATGATTGGCAAGGGATCAAGCAAATCACCAGTCGGAGTTTCTGGCTCTCCTTTCTCTCCATGTTTCCTCTCGCCCTCACTATTTTCTTATTTGGAAGTCCTTTAACAGCCCTTTACACCAAGGATTCAGGAGCTCTTGCCGCTTCCTTATCCGTCATTTTGTTCTCCTTGCTTGGAACGCCTCTGACCGCTGGAACGGTCATCTATACGGCTGTCTGGCAAGGTCTGGGTAACGCCCGCCTTCCTTTTTATGCGACCACGATCGGCATGTGGGTGATTCGGATTGGCTCAGGTTATTTGATGGGGGTTAGCCTCGGTTGGGGTTTGCCAGGTATTTGGGCAGGTACCCTCTTGGACAATGGTTTTCGCTGGTTTTTCTTAAAAACGCTCTATCATCGGAAATGGAAGGAATAAAATGTATGACACGAGCTTTTATTTGGGATTTGGATGGAACTCTTTTGGATTCTTATGAAGCTATTTTAGATGGGATTGCTGAGACTTATGCCTATTACTCTCTGGACTTTGACCGGGAAGCGGTCCATGCTTTTATTCTTCAACAATCCGTCCAGTCTTTGCTTGAAGACATTGCTAGAGAACATGGCTTGGATGCGGAGGAGATGAATCGTTATCGTGCTTCTAGCTTGCGTGAGAAAAACGCCCAAGTCCATCTGATGCCAGGAGCTAGAGACATTCTAGCTTGGGCTAAAGAGGAAGGGATTGTTCAATTCATCTATACCCACAAGGGAAGGAATGCTTACCCAATTCTGGAAGATTTAGGGATCCTATCCTATTTCCAAGAGATTGTCACGACGGACAATGGTTTTAGGAGAAAACCAGATCCAGAAGGAGTCGATTATCTAGTGGATAAGTACCAGTTGGATCGGAGCGAAACCTATTATATTGGAGATCGAACCTTGGATGTTGATCTGGCAGACAATGCAGGAATCGGGAGTATTAATTTTTTAGATTACAAGCCGGACATCAATCATGCGATTCAAAGTTTGGATGACATTCGCCTCTATTTTGAAGAAGAAAAAAGTTAACTTATTTAACAAAGCAAGGCTTCTTTGTTGCTGGAATGGCGCTATGAAAAGAATCCGTAAACAATTTGTTTTGAAAATGAAACAATTCCTTAAGAAATCTTTAAGATAAATCCGATATAATAAAACCATAAACAAAGACCTCCTAACTTTGTTTATGAAATCCTAAAACTTTTCTTTTTCATAATAATCTCCCTAAAAGGCCACCAAATCCGGTGGTCTTTTACTTTGCTTTTCTTAGGAGGAGATCATTTCGTTTGAGGCGAGCAAATTTCTTACCTCGACTTTTTTAAAATGATACACTTGATAAATCAATTATTGATAAGTCAATAAATAGATCGGAGAGAAGGAATGGCAGAAATGCATGACTTGCTTTATCGGTTGAAGCTAGCTGATCAGTCTTCAACTCAATTATTTGAAAAACAATTGGGCATTAGTCTGACCCGTTATTAGATGCTTCAGTTCTTATTAGCAGAAGCGCCGTGTAGCCCAGTGGCCCTTCAGGAGAAACTAGCGATTGACCCTGCAGCCTTAACCCGCCACTTCAAGGTTTTAGAAGCTGGGGGCTATGTCACTCGTAGTCGCAATCCAGAAAATCAACGGGAGATTGTGGTGGAACTGACGGAGCTTGCCAGAGATCGGTTGTTGGTCCATCCTCCAGCGCACCATCTACAGGTAAAAGGCCAGATGGATCAGATTCTTTCTGAAAAAGAGCGGAATCAGTTGAAGCGCTTACTCGTAAAATTGGTGTCTGGTCTCGAACACATTACATTTTAAAAGGAGAATAATATGTCTGTCTTAACCATTGTTTTTGCAAGCCTTGCTGCTTTCGAACATTTCTATATTTTTTATCTTGAGAGTTTAGCAACCCACTCGGCATCGACTAGTCGTGTCTTTAATATGGATCAGGAAGAATTGCATCGTCCATCTGTGGTGGCTCTCTTCAAAAACCAAGGCATTTATAATGCTCTGATTGGTGTCTTCCTCCTCTACGGCCTCTTTGTAGCTAGAAACAGTGAAATTGTCACGATCTTTCTGCTCTTTATTATTGGTGCTGCAGCTTATGGGGCTGCAACTTCTAATAAAAAAATCATTTTGACCCAAGGTGGTCCAGCGATAGCCGCTTTAGTCAGCCTTCTTCTGCTCGGATAAGGATCAGCTCTTCCAGATTGGGAAGAGTTTTTCATTCCTATCCTTAGGGCTACGATGGCAAGGGCTCCATCTTCAGTTACCGGTCTGCAGCAAAAAACAACTGCGTGCTTTGCGCCTCAACTTTTAGTTTTCTTGAAGCTTTCTATAAGGAATGGTTTAGGTTTGAGCTGTATACTAAACTCATCCAATAAGAAATGAGGTACAGAAAATGAAAATCTCAGTTAATTATCCAAAACGCTTTAAGAAATTGCCACAACAAGGTTCTTGTTACGGCGAATAAACACTCCTCCTATTTTTTCATAAGAAACTCCTAAAGAAGGCTCTACCCGAAAGGGTAGAGTTTTTATGTACCAGAGACCTTGTGATTCGTGGTATAATAAGCCTATGGAAAAAAAGAACAAATTACTACTCATCGACGGGTCTTCCGTCGCTTTTCGTGCCTTTTTTGCACTCTATAATCAAATTGATCGCTTCAAAAATGCCAATGGGTTGCATACCAATGCGGTCTATGGCTTTAACCTCATGTTGAGTCATCTCTTGGAGCGCATCCAACCGACCCATGTCCTCGTCGCCTTTGATGCAGGAAAGACGACTTTTCGGACGGAGATGTATGCCGACTACAAAGGGGGGCGGGCAAAAACGCCAGATGAGTTCCGCGAGCAGTTTCCTTTCATTCGTGAACAACTGGATCATTTGGGAATTCGCCACTATGAGCTAGCTCAATATGAAGCAGATGATATTATTGGAACGCTGGATAAGATGGCAGAATCAACTTCTGTTCCTTTTGATGTGACTATTGTCTCAGGGGACAAGGACTTGATTCAGCTAACGGATGACAACACAGTGGTTGAAATCTCAAAAAAAGGAGTGGCAGAGTTTGAAGAATTCACTCCAGCCTATTTGAAAGAAAAGATGGGACTGACACCGGAGCAATTTATCGATCTCAAGGCCTTGATGGGAGATAAGTCGGATAATATCCCAGGTGTCACTAAGATTGGAGAAAAGACCGGGATCAAACTGCTCCTTGAGTATGGCTCTCTCGATGGTATTTATGAGCATATCGATGAGATGAAGGCTTCTAAGATGAAGGAAAACCTCATCAACGACAAGGAGCAGGCCTACCTATCCAAGACTCTCGCGACCATCGACACCAATGCGCCTATCGAGATTGGTCTGGATGACATCACCTATACGGGTCCTCATCTAGAAAATCTTGCCAAGTTTTATGAGGAGATGGGCTTCAAGCAACTCCGTCAGGCCTTGGATTTGAGCGAGGAAGCGGCAACTCCTGTAGCCCTTGTCTACACAGAAGTTGAGCAGGTCACTTCAGATATGCTCACAGAAGATAGTTTCTTCCATTTTGAGATGTTTGGGGACAATTACCATACAGAACCCATCATCGGCTTTGCATGGGGGACAAAAGGTCAGCTCTACACTAGCACAGACACCAGTTTGTTACAAACACCGATTTTCAAAGAATTTCTCGAAAAAACGCCCCTCAAGGTCTATGACTTCAAACGGGCCATGGTCTTGCTCAGCCACTTGGGTATTACCCTTCAAAATCCCGCGTTTGACAGTCGATTGGCCAAGTATCTCTTATCGACCGTAGAGGACAATGAAATTTCCACCATTGCGAGTCTCTATAGTCAGATTGCGCTGCCGCTGGACGAAGTCGTTTATGGCAAGGGAGCCAAAAAAGCTATTCCAGAAAAGGCGGTTCTATTAGAGCATTTGGCACGAAAAGTCGCTGTTTTACTAGACACTGAAGAGCCTATGACGGAGCAACTAAAAGCTCACGACCAACTAGATCTGCTCTATGATATGGAGCAACCATTAGCAGCTGTTTTGGCCAAAATGGAAATCGCAGGGATTAAGGTGGAACGCCAGACCCTCCAAGACATGCAGGTGGAAAACGAAGCAGTCTTGGAGCGCTTGACTCAAGAAATCTACGAGTTGGCAGGAGAAGAATTTAACATCAATTCTCCAAAACAATTGGGTGTCGTCCTCTTTGAAAAATTGGAACTCCCTCTTGAATACACCAAGAAGACCAAAACCGGCTATTCAACAGCTGTTGATGTCTTGGAACGCCTAGCTCCCATCGCACCGATCGTGTCTAAGATTCTTGAATACCGCCAAATTGCTAAGATCCAATCGACCTATGTCATCGGCCTTCAAGACTGGATTTTGGAAGATGGAAAAATCCATACCCGCTATGTACAGGATTTGACGCAGACAGGCCGTTTGTCCAGCGTGGATCCTAATCTACAAAACATCCCTGTCCGTTTGGAACAAGGTCGACTCATTCGTAAGGCCTTTGTCCCAGAAGAGGAAAACAGTGTCTTGTTGAGTTCAGACTATTCACAGATCGAATTGCGCGTCTTGGCCCATATTTCGGGAGATGAGCATTTGATTGATGCCTTTCAGCATGGGGCAGATATCCATACATCGACTGCTATGCGGGTCTTCAATATTGAAAAACCAGAAGACGTGACGCCGAATGACCGTCGCAATGCCAAGGCAGTAAACTTCGGCGTGGTTTATGGAATTTCCGATTTTGGACTGTCTAACAACCTAGGGATTAGTCGAAAAGAAGCCAAAGCCTACATTGAGACCTACTTCGAACGCTACCCTGGCATCAAGGACTATATGGAGAGAGTGGTACGGGAAGCGCGTGACAAAGGCTACGTCGAGACCCTCTTCAAGCGTCGTCGGGAGATTCCAGATATCAATTCTCGCAACTTCAATGTTCGAGGCTTTGCGGAACGGACAGCAATCAACTCACCGATCCAAGGATCGGCGGCAGATATTTTGAAAATTGCCATGATCCACTTGGACCAAGCCTTAGAAGCAGGTGCATACAAGACCAAGATGCTTCTTCAGGTTCACGATGAAATTGTTCTGCAAGTACCAACTGATGAACTGGCAGCGATCAAAGCACTTGTCAAAGAGACCATGGAATCTGCTATTGAACTTGCGGTACCACTGGAAGCCGATGAGAATGAAGGCAAAACATGGTATGAAGCCAAATAAGATTGAGTTTGTTCAAAACAGAAAGCGGTGGGAGACTTTTAAGTTTCCTACCGCTTTTAACGACAAACACTTGCAATGCCCTTCGTATTGTTATACTATTTAAAGAAAGGAAACGCATACAAAAGGAGATTCATATGGCCTATTCATTTCGCAATCCTAGTGATGGCATTATCAAACATTACCTCGAAACCAGTAAAATCATTGCTGTAGTTGGATTATCTGACCGTGAAGAGACGACCAGTCATCGTGTCAGCAAGGATATGCAAGAGCGGGGCTATCGGATTATTCCTGTTAACCCTCGTGCAGCCGGTGGGCAAATCCTTGGAGAAACGGTGTACGCTAGCTTGCAGGAAATTCCTTTCCCAGTAGATATCGTCGATGTTTACCGTCGCAGTGAGTTTTTGCCAGATGTAGCGCGTGACTTTATCGAGACGGATGCGAAAATTTTCTGGGCGCAACTAGAGCTGGAAAATCAAGAAGCAGAAGAAATCCTTCGTAGAGCTGGACGAGAAGATATCGTCATGAACCGCTGTATCAAGCGCGAGCATACTCGCTTGGTCTTAGGAGAAGGATAACCTTTGGTTTATCTCAGAACCTCTCGTCTTTCATTCAGTGATTAAACTGATACGAGAGATGAAATAAATACAGACGGATTTCCCTAACAGAGAAAAAAGAACCCACCTAGTACTTTGGAGAATGGTTCCAATCGAAGGTGGGTTTTCTTGTTTTCTTTGTTAATCAAGTGGATTAGACTTTGGTAGATCCGGCGCCTTTTGCTGGAAGCGACTGTCCGCCTGCATCCGTTTTTGAAGGAGGGTATGGTAGAAGATGATTTGGCAACTAGTTGCATAAGGTTTGACATAAAAATTCGCCATTCCTAAAGTGAAAAAAGATAGAATTTGCCAACCGAGCAGGCTCAAATCAAGAACAAGGCGGTGGCTCTTAAAGTCTTTCATCTCTTCCTTACTTTGGCGGAGGATAGACATAGGCCCATCATAGGTTCCCGTCATCAGTCGACTACATAGGATCAATTCGACCAAACTATACTGGTAATAAAAAGGGAGGAAGAGCAGGAGCCCAACCAGCGCCATTAAGAGGCCGGTCGTCATCGTTGGAGCTAACTTGAGAATTGCTTGAACTTCTGGAGTATCCGCTCTAAGGGTAGACGTAGTGGAGGAGGATTCATTGATAGCGAGAACGTGATAGCTGACCACCGTTAAGAGGAGTTGACTCACATAGAGGAGACTCCCCCACAAAGACAGGATCACTTGCTTAATGAATAGCGTCAAAAACGCAGGTGTAAAATACTGGCTCTGAAAGATGGTGAAGATACCAAAGTTCTTTTCTCCCTTGCTAGAGGCAGAAATCAAAAAGCGAAAAGTTGCCCCTAAATAGAGAAAAGACAGGATAAAACCAACAATCGCAGGAAAAATCTGCCGACTTAGAAGAAAGAGCATCCCTTCTCTAAGTTCCATGTGAGCAAGTGTTTCAGTGATGTCTGTCCCTGTCAACATGTAACTTGCAAGGATTGTCAGGAAAGTTGGCAAGGCAAAGTAGGAGAAGACTTTGGGATGTTGCAATTGCAGCTGACGAGCTTGAGCACGAACCAATTTGATATTCATAATGTCCTCTTTCATGGTAGTAGTACCTTTTATTATAACACAAGTCCGTGACAGAGCTGGTAAAATTTGGTACAATCGTACAGGTGCTCACAGGAGATCCTGTGACAGGAATAAGAAGGCTGGGACTGTTTTTCCCAGTACGGAGGTAACCATGACAGATTCACCGATTCAATATCGATTAATCAAAAAAGAAAAGCATACAGGAGCTCGTCTGGGAGAAATTATCACCCCCCACGGGACCTTCCCAACTCCAATGTTTATGCCTGTAGGGACTCAGGCAACCGTTAAGACCCAATCGCCAGAAGAACTCAAGGAAATGGGGTCCGGAATTATTTTGGCCAACACCTACCATCTCTGGCTTCGTCCGGGGGATGATCTAGTCGCAAAAGCAGGAGGACTGCACCAGTTCATGAACTGGGACCAGCCCATTTTGACAGATAGTGGAGGCTTCCAGGTCTATTCACTAGCGGATACCCGAAATATCACCGAAGAAGGGGTAACCTTTAAAAACCATCTCAATGGTTCGAAGATGTTCCTCTCCCCAGAAAAGGCCATCTCGATCCAAAATAATCTAGGGAGCGACATCATGATGTCCTTTGACGAATGTCCTCAGTTCTATCAACCCTATGATTATGTGAAGAAATCAATCGAACGGACCAGTCGTTGGGCAGAACGTGGCCTGAAGGCTCATCGTCGCCCTCATGATCAAGGTCTTTTCGGGATTGTTCAAGGGGCTGGATTTGAAGACTTGCGCCGTCAGTCTGCGCGTGATCTCGTTAGCATGGACTTCCCAGGCTATTCTATCGGTGGGTTAGCTGTTGGAGAAAGCCATGAAGAGATGAATGCCGTGCTGGATTTCACAACTCCGCTCTTACCAGAGAACAAGCCTCGCTATCTCATGGGAGTAGGAGCACCAGACAGTCTGATCGATGGCGTTATTCGTGGAGTGGACATGTTTGACTGTGTCTTGCCGACGCGGATTGCGCGAAATGGCACCTGTATGACTAGTCAAGGACGTTTGGTAGTGAAAAATGCGCAATTTGCAGAAGACTTTACACCTCTAGACCACGAGTGTGATTGCTACACTTGTAAGAATTACACCCGTGCTTATCTTCGCCATCTCCTCAAGGCAGATGAGACCTTCGGTATTCGCTTGACCAGCTACCACAACTTGTATTTCTTGATCAACCTCATGAAGCAGGTCCGTCAAGCCATCATGGATGACAATCTTTTAGAATTCCGTGAGCATTTTGTTGAAAAATATGGCTATAACAAGTCAGGCCGGAATTTTTAGGAAAAGCTAAATAGGAAGAAAAAAGACTACAGCCATCTTAGAATAATAGAAATAACTGCTAGACGCAGTGGTTGATTGGAATCTTTGGAGCTTGTTAAGCTCCAAAGATTCCAATCAACTGTGCGGGGGCGAGACAGAACAAATTTGGAAATAAATTTGTTCTGTCTCGCTCCCTTTTTCTATATAATAGCAACTTTTTTAGTAATCTATATTTTTCGAAAACACTTTCATCAAAAAAACGAAAAAAATCTGATCAAATTCCTTGCATTGGGGCTTTCATTGTGTTAAACTACTATGGTGCTGTGAAAAACAGCTATTAGCTTTGATGCAAGAGGTTGCGACACGCTCGGTTGCATTGCCACGCAACGCGCGTCGGTTTTCTTGTGGAGCTAGCCTATTATCTTAAATAGACGAAAAGGAGAAAAAGATGGCAAACAAAAAAATCCGCATCCGTTTGAAAGCGTACGAACACCGTACACTTGACACAGCGGCTGCAAAAATCGTAGAATCAGCTACTCGTACAGGTGCACAAGTTGCGGGTCCAATCCCACTTCCAACTGAGCGTAGCCTCTACACAATCATTCGTGCGACTCACAAATATAAAGATTCTCGCGAACAATTCGAAATGCGTACACACAAACGTTTGATCGATATCATCAACCCAACTCAAAAAACAGTTGACGCTTTGATGAAATTGGATCTTCCAAGTGGTGTAAACGTAGAAATCAAACTTTAATCTAAAGCTTGATACCTTGAGCATAAAAAACGCTCGTTAAAAACTTTTTGAATAAAAAACTATAGAAAAGGAACTATTTTCTCATGACAAAAGGAATCTTAGGGAAAAAAGTGGGAATGACTCAAATCTTCACTGAAGCCGGCGAATTGATCCCTGTAACAGTTATCGAAGCAACTCCAAACGTTGTTCTTCAAGTGAAAACTGTTGAAACAGATGGTTACAACGCTATCCAAGTTGGTTTCGATGACAAACGCGAAGTATTGAGCAACAAACCTGCTAAAGGACATGTAGCAAAAGCTAACACGGCTCCTAAGCGCTTCATTCGTGAATTCAAAAACGTTGAAGGCTTGGAAGTTGGTGCTGAAATCACAGTTGATACTTTCGAAGCTGGAGACATTGTTGATGTAACTGGTACTTCTAAAGGTAAAGGTTTCCAAGGTGTTATCAAACGCCACGGACAATCACGTGGACCTATGGCTCACGGTTCTCGTTACCACCGTCGTCCAGGTTCTATGGGACCTGTTGCACCTAACCGCGTATTCAAAGGTAAAAACCTTGCAGGACGCATGGGTGGCGATCGTGTAACTATTCAAAACCTTGAAGTTGTACAAGTTGTTCCAGAAAAGAACGTTATCCTTATCAAAGGTAACGTACCAGGTGCTAAGAAATCTCTTATCACTATCAAGTCAGCAGTTAAAGCTGGTAAATAATAAGGAAAGGGGAATACAGTCAAAATGGCAAATGTAACATTATTCGACCAAACTGGTAAACAAGCGGGCGAAGTTGTTCTTAACGATGCGATCTTTGGTATCGAACCAAACCAAGCAGTTGTATTTGATGTGATCATCAGCCAACGTGCTAGCCTTCGTCAAGGAACTCACGCAGTTAAAAACCGCTCAGCTGTTTCAGGTGGCGGACGCAAACCATGGCGTCAAAAAGGAACTGGACGTGCTCGTCAAGGTTCTATCCGCTCTCCACAATGGCGTGGTGGTGGAATCGTCTTCGGACCAACTCCACGTAGCTATGCGTACAAACTTCCTCAAAAAGTTCGTCGCCTTGCACTTAAATCTGTTTACTCAGAAAAAGTTGCTGAAAACAAATTTGTAGCCGTTGATTCTCTTGAATTTACAGCTCCAAAAACTGCTGAATTTGCAAAAGTTCTTGCAGCTTTGAGCATCGATTCTAAAGTCCTTGTTATTCTTGAAGAAGGAAACGAATTCGCAGCTCTTTCAGCTCGTAACCTTCCAAACGTGAAAGTTGCGACTGCTACAACTGCAAGTGTTCTTGACATCGCAAATAGTGACAAACTTCTTGTTACTCAAGCAGCTATCTCTAAAATCGAGGAGGTTCTTGCATAATGAATTTGTATGATGTTATCAAAAAACCTGTTATCACTGAAAAGTCAATGGCTCAACTTGAAGCAGGCAAATATGTATTCGAAGTTGACACTCGCGCTCACAAACTTTTGATCAAACAAGCTGTTGAAGCTGCCTTTGAAGGTGTAAAAGTTGCGAATGTGAACACTGTAAACGTAAAACCAAAAGCTAAACGTGTTGGACGTTACACTGGTTTTACTTCAAAAACTAAAAAAGCTATCATCACGCTTACAGCTGATTCAAAAGCAATCGAGTTGTTCGCTACTGAAGCTGAATAATCTAAGGAGGAAATATCGTGGGAATTCGTGTTTATAAACCAACAACAAACGGTCGCCGTAATATGACTTCTTTGGATTTCGCTGAAATCACAACAAGCACACCAGAGAAATCTTTGCTCGTTTCATTGAAGAGCAAAGCAGGTCGTAACAACAACGGACGTATCACAGTTCGTCACCAAGGTGGTGGACACAAACGTCATTACCGTTTGATTGACTTCAAACGTAACAAAGATAACGTTGAAGCCGTTGTAAAAACAATTGAGTACGATCCAAACCGTTCTGCAAACATCGCTTTGGTACACTACACTGATGGTGTGAAAGCATACATCATCGCTCCAAAAGGCCTTGAAGTTGGTCAACGTATCGTTTCAGGTCCAGAAGCAGATATCAAAGTCGGAAACGCTCTTCCACTTGCTAACATCCCGGTTGGTACTTTGATCCACAACATCGAATTGAAACCAGGTCGTGGTGGAGAATTGGTACGTGCTGCTGGAGCTTCTGCTCAAGTATTGGGTTCTGAAGGTAAATATGTTCTTGTTCGTCTTCAATCAGGCGAAGTTCGTATGATCCTTGGTACTTGTCGTGCTACAGTTGGTGTTGTCGGAAACGAACAACATGGGCTTGTAAACCTTGGTAAAGCTGGTCGTAGCCGTTGGAAAGGTATCCGTCCAACAGTTCGTGGTTCTGTAATGAACCCGAATGATCACCCACACGGTGGTGGTGAAGGTAAAGCACCAGTTGGTCGTAAAGCGCCATCTACTCCATGGGGCAAACCTGCTCTTGGTCTTAAAACTCGTAACAAGAAAGCGAAATCAGACAAACTTATCGTTCGTCGTCGCAACGAGAAATAATTTAGAACTAGTCGCTTAAGCGCTAGATGATCCGCCAGCTCGGTAGCGCTCCTTGTGAGCGCAAGCCGCTGTGGTACTATATTTAAAGGAGAAAATAATAAAATGGGACGCAGTCTTAAAAAAGGACCTTTCGTCGATGAGCATTTGATGAAAAAAGTTGAAGCTCAAGCTAACGACGAAAAGAAAAAAGTTATCAAAACTTGGTCACGTCGTTCAACGATCTTCCCAAGTTTCATTGGTTACACTATCGCAGTTTATGATGGACGTAAACACGTACCTGTTTACATCCAAGAAGACATGGTAGGTCACAAGCTTGGTGAATTTGCACCAACTCGTACTTACAAAGGTCACGCTGCAGATGACAAGAAGACACGTAGAAAATAAGGAGAACATAAATGGCAGAAATTACTTCAGCTAAAGCAATGGCTCGTACAGTGCGTGTTTCACCTCGTAAATCACGTCTTGTTCTTGACAACATCCGTGGTAAAAGCGTAGCCGATGCAGTAGCAATCTTGAAATTCACTCCAAACAAAGCAGCTGAAATCATCTTGAAAGTGTTGAACTCAGCAGTAGCAAACGCTGAAAACAACTTTGGTTTGGAAAAAGCAAACTTGGTAGTATCTGAAGCATTCGCAAACGAAGGACCAACGATGAAACGTTTCCGTCCACGTGCGAAAGGTTCAGCTTCACCAATCAACAAACGCACAAGCCACATCACAGTGGTTGTGACAGAAAAATAAGGAGGTAACATCGTGGGTCAAAAAGTACATCCAATTGGAATGCGTGTCGGCATCATCCGTGATTGGGATGCCAAATGGTATGCTGAAAAAGAATACGCGGATTACCTTCATGAAGATCTTGCAATCCGCAAATTTATTCAAAAAGAATTAGCTGACGCAGCGGTTTCTACTATCGAAATCGAACGCGCAGTAAACAAAGTTAACGTTTCACTTCACACTGCTAAACCAGGTATGGTTATCGGTAAAGGTGGAGCAAACGTCGATGCACTTCGTGCAGCTCTTAATAAATTGACAGGTAAACAAGTTCACATCAACATCATCGAGATCAAACGTCCTGACTTGGATGCTCACCTTGTTGGTGAAGGAATTGCTCGTCAATTGGAGCAACGTGTGGCTTTCCGTCGTGCTCAAAAACAAGCGATTCAACGTACTATGCGTGCTGGAGCTAAAGGAATCAAAACTCAAGTATCAGGTCGTTTGAACGGTGCAGATATCGCCCGTGCTGAAGGATACTCTGAAGGTACAGTTCCACTCCACACACTTCGCGCAGACATCGATTACGCTTGGGAAGAAGCAGATACAACTTACGGTAAACTTGGTGTTAAAGTATGGATCTACCGTGGTGAAGTTCTTCCAGCTCGTAAAGACGCTAAAGGAGGTAAATAACCAATGTTAGTACCTAAACGTGTAAAACACCGTCGCGAATTCCGTGGTAAAATGCGCGGTGAAGCAAAAGGTGGAAAAGAAGTATCATTCGGTGAATACGGTCTTCAGGCTACAACTAGCCACTGGATCACTAACCGCCAAATCGAAGCTGCTCGTATTGCCATGACTCGTTACATGAAACGTGGTGGTAAGGTTTGGATCAAGATCTTCCCACACAAATCATACACCGCTAAAGCTATCGGGGTACGTATGGGATCTGGTAAAGGGGCACCTGAAGGTTGGGTAGCACCAGTTAAACGTGGTAAAGTAATGTTTGAAGTTGCTGGTGTATCTGAAGAGATCGCTCGCGAAGCGCTTCGTCTTGCAAGCCACAAATTACCAGTTAAATGTAAATTCGTAAAACGTGAAGCAAAATAAGGAGAGGTCATGAAACTTACAGAAGTAAAAGAATTTGTTAAAGAACTTCGTGGTCTTTCTCAAGAAGAACTCGCGAAGCGTGAAAATGAATTGAAAAAAGAATTGTTTGAGCTTCGTTTCCAAGCTGCTGCAGGTCAATTGGAGCAAACTGGACGTTTGAAAGAAGTGAAAAAACAAATCGCTCGTATCAAAACTGTTCAATCAGAAGCTAAATAATAGACTAGGGAAGGAGAATTTCAATGGAACGCAATAATCGTAAAGTTCTTGTTGGACGCGTTGTGTCTGACAAAATGGACAAAACAATCACAGTTGTAGTTGAAACTAAACGTAACCACCCAGTCTATGGTAAACGTATCAACTATTCTAAAAAATACAAAGCACATGATGAAAACAACGTTGCCAAAGAAGGCGATATCGTTCGTATCATGGAAACTCGTCCGCTTTCAGCTACAAAACGCTTCCGTCTTGTAGAAGTTGTTGAAGAAGCGGTTATCATCTAATCAAACCTGAAAGGAGAAAACTGAAATGATTCAAACAGAAACTCGTTTGAAAGTCGCAGACAACAGCGGTGCTCGCGAAATCTTGACTATCAAAGTTCTTGGTGGTTCAGGACGTAAATTTGCAAACATCGGTGATGTTATTGTGGCATCTGTAAAACAAGCTACTCCTGGTGGTGCGGTTAAAAAAGGTGACGTTGTAAAAGCTGTTATCGTTCGTACTAAATCAGGTGCTCGTCGTAAAGATGGTTCATACATCAAATTCGACGAAAATGCTGCAGTGATCATCCGTGAAGACAAAACTCCTCGCGGAACTCGTATCTTTGGCCCAGTCGCTCGTGAATTGCGTGACGGTGGTTTCATGAAGATCGTATCACTTGCTCCAGAAGTACTTTAATTTTAAAAATCACAAACACAGTCCCCTGGCTCATTGGCCAGGGTGCCCATCGGGCGTAAGAATAAAAGGAGAATAAAATGTTTGTAAAAACTGGCGACAAAGTTCGTGTAATTGCTGGTAAAGACAAAGGTGTTGAAGCTAAAGTCGTTGCTGCTCTTCCAAAAGTAAATAAAGTTGTTGTTGAAGGTGTAAACCTTGTTAAAAAACACCAACGTCCAAATAACGAAAACCCTCAAGGTGCTATCATCGAAAAAGAAGCTCCAATCCATGTATCAAACGTTCAAGTCTTGGACAAGAACGGTGTTGCTGGACGAGTTGGCTACAAATTCGTAGACGGCAAAAAAGTTCGTTATAACAAAAAATCAGGCGAAGTGCTTGACTAATCACGAAGGAAAGGAGAAGTATAATGGCTAATCGTTTAAAAGAAAAATACCTTAATGAAGTAGTTCCAGCTTTGACTGAACAATTTAACTACTCATCAGTTATGGCAGTGCCAAAAGTTGATAAGATCGTTTTGAACATGGGTGTTGGAGATGCTGTTTCTAACGCTAAAAACCTTGAGAAAGCTGCTGAAGAATTGGCATTGATCTCAGGTCAAAAACCACTTATCACAAAAGCTAAAAAATCAATCGCCGGCTTCCGTCTTCGTGAAGGTGTAGCGATCGGTGCGAAAGTAACTCTTCGTGGCGAACGTATGTACGAATTCTTGGACAAATTGGTTTCAGTTTCACTTCCACGTGTTCGTGACTTCCATGGTGTTCCAACAAAATCATTTGACGGACGCGGAAACTACACACTTGGTGTGAAAGAACAATTGATCTTCCCAGAAATCAACTTTGATGATGTTGATAAAACTCGTGGTTTGGATATCGTAATCGTAACTACTGCGAACACAGACGAAGAATCACGTGCATTGCTTACTGGCCTTGGTATGCCGTTTGCAAAATAATATAGGAGGTAAAACTAATGGCTAAAAAATCTATGATTGCTAAGAACAAACGCCCAGCGAAGTTCTCTACTCAAGCATACACTCGCTGTGAACGTTGTGGACGTCCACACTCAGTTTACCGCAAGTTTAAACTTTGCCGTGTTTGCTTCCGTGAATTGGCATACAAAGGACAAATCCCTGGTGTCACTAAAGCATCTTGGTAATTTAAGATATCAAGGGCGTTAAAACTCCAAGTGAAAATAGGAAACTTGACGAAGAAACTTTAGTTTCTAGGAAAGTTTATCTTTTTCACACAGAGTTAAGCCCGGGTTCAGTTGGGCTTGCCAATTTGAACACGAGCTACAGCTTTGGCAAAAAAGACCAATTTATTTCTGAGCAGAGCTCCTACACTAAATTGCCTATTTTTGCTCGTGCTGTTACGCTCTTTGTATCATGTATTAACTAGCAAGTGAAACATTCAAACTACTAGTAAGAGGAGAAATATAAAATGGTTATGACTGACCCCATCGCAGACTTCCTAACTCGTATTCGTAACGCTAACCAAGCAAAACACGAAGTACTTGAAGTACCTGCATCAAACATCAAAAAAGGGATTGCTGAAATCCTTAAACGCGAAGGTTTTGTAAAAAACGTTGAAGTAATCGAAGATGACAAACAAGGTATCATCCGCGTGTTCTTGAAATACGGAGCAAACGGTGAAAAAGTTATCACAAACTTGAAACGTGTTTCTAAACCAGGTTTGCGTGTTTACAAAAAACGTGAAGATCTTCCAAAAGTTCTTAATGGACTTGGAATTGCTATCCTTTCAACTTCTGAAGGTTTGCTTACTGATAAAGAAGCACGCCAAAAGAATGTTGGTGGAGAAGTTATCGCTTACGTTTGGTAATATTTAGCTCCTAATTTCGTTGTGGCTCTTCGTTATTGTCTCTTGCCTAACACAAAGTTATGTCTGCGAGACAATGCCTCGATTCACCTAGAAATTAAGACCTAAACATTAACTTTTAAATCAAAATGATTTAAACCCCGTGAAAACTGGCCTTCAAAGGCCTGACAATTTAACAGGAGAATAAAAACATGTCACGTATTGGTAATAAAGTTATCGTGTTGCCTGCTGGTGTTGAACTCACTAACAATGACAACGTTGTAACTGTAAAAGGACCTAAAGGAGAACTTACTCGTGAGTTCTCAAAAGATATTGAAATCCGTGTGGAAGGTACTGAAGTAACTCTTCACCGTCCAAACGATTCAAAAGAAATGAAAACTATCCACGGAACTACTCGTGCCCTTTTGAACAACATGGTAATTGGTGTTTCAGAAGGATTCAAGAAAGAACTTGAAATGCGCGGGGTTGGTTACCGTGCACAACTTCAAGGAAACAAACTTGTCTTGGCTGTAGGTAAATCTCATCCAGACGAAGTTGAAGCTCCAGAAGGAATTACTTTTGAACTTCCAAACCCAACGACTATCGTTATCAGCGGAATTTCAAAAGAAGTAGTTGGTCAAACAGCTGCTTACGTACGTAGCCTTCGTTCACCAGAACCTTACAAAGGTAAAGGGATCCGTTATGTTGGTGAATTCGTTCGCCGTAAAGAAGGTAAAACAGGTAAATAATGTAGTTTGGTTGTTTTTCAACCAATCTTCATCTTACCAACTCAGTGCTTAGCACATGATTTTAAAATTAAGAGGTGAAAATTGTGATTTCGAAACCAGATAAAAATAAAATCCGTCAAAAACGCCACCGTCGCGTTCGCGGAAAACTCTCTGGAACTGCTGATCGCCCACGTTTGAACGTATTCCGTTCTAATACAGGCATCTACGCTCAAGTAATTGATGACGTAGCGGGTGTAACGCTCGCAAGCGCTTCAACTCTTGACAAAGAAGTTTCAAAAGGAACTAAAACTGAACAAGCCGTTGTTGTCGGCAAACTTGTTGCTGAACGTGCAGTTGCTAAAGGTATTTCTGAAGTGGTGTTCGACCGCGGTGGATATCTATATCACGGACGTGTTAAAGCTTTGGCTGATGCAGCTCGTGAAAACGGATTGAAATTCTAATAGGAGGACACTAGAAAATGGCATTTAAAGACAATGCAGTTGAACTTGAAGAACGCGTAGTTGCCATCAACCGTGTTACAAAAGTTGTTAAAGGTGGACGTCGTCTTCGCTTTGCAGCTCTTGTAGTTGTTGGTGACCGTAACGGACGTGTTGGTTTTGGTACAGGTAAAGCTCAAGAAGTACCAGAAGCAATCCGTAAAGCAGTAGAAGATGCTAAGAAAAACTTGATTGAAGTTCCTATGGTTGGAACAACAATTCCTCACGAAGTAACATCAGTGTTTGGTGGAGCTCGTGTATTGTTGAAACCAGCTATCGAAGGGGCTGGGGTTGCTGCAGGTGGTGCAGTTCGTGCCGTTGTTGAATTGGCAGGTATTGCAGATGTAACATCTAAATCACTTGGATCAAACACTCCAATCAACATTGTTCGTGCAACAGTGGAAGGTTTAGCTCAATTGAAACGCGCTGAAGAAGTTGCTGCCCTTCGTGGTATTTCAGTTTCTGACTTGGCTTAAGAAAGGAGATTCAAATGGCTCAAATTAAAATTACTTTGACTAAGTCTCCAATCGGACGCATCCCGTCACAACGTAAAACTGTTGTAGCACTTGGACTTGGCAAATTGAACAGCTCTGTTATTAAAGAAGATAACCCAGCAGTACGTGGTATGATTACTGCAGTATCTCACTTGGTAACAGTTGAAGAAGTAAAATAATCTATTTTGAAATAGAACAAGGTTTTCAGGGGTATGAGAAATTTCTCATCCCCTAAAACTAAATATAAGTATAGGCGAGTTTGTAGTCGGGACACCTTTTCCTGATTACATGCGTTAGCAATTTACAAAAGAGGAGAAAATAATAATGAAACTTCATGAATTACAACCTGCTGCAGGTTCACGTAAAGTCCGCAACCGTGTTGGTCGTGGTACTTCATCTGGTAATGGTAAAACTTCTGGCCGTGGTCAAAAAGGTCAAAAAGCTCGTAGCGGTGGCGGTGTACGTCTTGGTTTTGAAGGTGGACAAACTCCATTGTTCCGTCGTCTTCCAAAACGTGGATTTACAAACATCAACGCTAAAGAATATGCGATTGTAAACCTTGATCAGTTGAACGTCTTCGAAGATGGTGCTGAAGTAACACCAGTTGTACTTGTTGAAGCAGGTATTGTAAAAGCTGAAAAATCAGGAATTAAAATTCTTGGTAACGGAGAATTGACTAAGAAATTGTCTGTTAAGGCAGCTAAATTCTCTAAATCAGCTGAAGAAGCTATCACTGCTAAAGGTGGTTCAGTAGAAGTCATCTAAGAGGGGTGACCTATGTTCTTTAAATTATTAAAAGATGCATTTAAGGTTAAACAAGTACGATCAAAAATTTTATTTACTATTTTTATCATACTTGTCTTCCGAATTGGGACCACGATTACGGTTCCTGGTGTGAATGCGAAGATCCTTAACAACTTACAAGATGTTTCCTTCTTGAATATGATGAGCTTGGTGTCAGGGAATGCCATGAGAAACTTCTCTGTCTTCGCCCTCGGGGTGAGTCCTTACATCACGGCTTCCATCGTAGTTCAGCTCCTTCAAATGGATTTGCTTCCAAAGTTTGTTGAGTGGGGGAAACAAGGAGAAGTTGGGCGGAGAAAGTTAAATCAGGCAACACGCTATATTGCCTTGGTTCTAGCTTTCGTTCAATCCATTGGAATTACAGCTACTTTCCATACTTTGTCACAAGCTAAATTAGTATCGACACCGAACGTTGAAACCTACATCTTAATTGGTGCAATTTTAACGACAGGTTCGATGATTGTGACCTGGTTGGGAGAACAGATTTCAGACAAAGGATACGGAAACGGTGTTTCTATGATCATCTTTGCAGGGATTGTTTCTTCCATCCCAGAAATGATCAAAGGTGTTTATGAAGATTCATTTGTTAACGTCCGTCCTGGACAATTGAACAATTCACTAATTTTCGTAGGTGTGTTAATCTTAGCGATTTTAGTGATTATCTACTTCACAACCTTTGTGGAACAAGCACAGTATAAAATTCCAATTCAATACACAAAGATTGCACAAGGAGCACCATCTAGTTCATATCTTCCATTGAAGGTTAATCCAGCTGGAGTTATTCCTGTCATCTTTGCTAGTTCGATCACAGCTGCGCCGGCAGCAATTTTCCAGGTCATTAGTGCCATGGGTTACAATGCTGGATGGGTTCGAACAGCACAATCTATGTTAGCAACCAATACACCAACAGGTGTAGCAATGTATGCTTTGCTAATCATTTTGTTTACTTTCTTCTACACATTTGTACAGATTAACCCAGAAAAAACTGCGGAAAATCTACAAAAGAGTGGTGCCTACATTCCAGGTGTACGTCCTGGTAAGGGAACAGAAGACTACATGTCACGTCTTCTTAGACGGTTGGCTACGGTTGGTTCTCTCTTCCTTGGATTCATCACCATTATTCCAATTCTTGCCCGGGATGTCTTTGGTTTAACAGATACAGTTGCTCTCGGAGGAACTAGTCTCTTGATCATCATCTCAACTGGTATTGAAGGAATGAAACAATTAGAAGGTTACTTATTGAAACGCAAATACATTGGTTTCATGGATACAACAGAATAGAATTAGGTTGACATTGTCAACCTTCTATTTTGTTTTTAAATAAGTTTGTTAGATCGTAACAGACTTATTTAAAAACAAAATAAGGAGCAAATGATTATGAATCTATTAATCATGGGATTGCCTGGAGCAGGTAAGGGGACACAAGCGGCTAAGATTGTCGAACAATTTCAAGTTGCACATATCTCAACTGGGGATATGTTCCGTGCTGCAATGGCCAATCAAACCGAAATGGGTGTGTTGGCAAAATCATTCATCGATAAAGGTGAATTGGTGCCGGATGATGTGACAAACGGGATTGTAAAAGAACGTTTGGCTCAAGACGATATTAAGGAAAAAGGATTCCTCTTAGATGGTTTCCCTCGTACGATTGAACAAGCACATGCTTTGGATCAAATCTTGGTCGACCTTGGTCTTGAACTTGAGGGAGTGATCAATATCGAAGTAGATCCATCTTGCCTTCTTGAACGCTTGAGTGGACGTATTATTCACCGTGAAACAGGTGAAACCTACCATAAGGTATTCAATCCACCAGCTGATTACAAGGAAGAAGACTACTACCAACGTGAGGACGATAAACCAGAAACGGTTAAACGTCGCTTGGATGTGAACATTGCTCAAGGTGAGCCAATTCTTGCTCATTATCGTGCAAAAGGGTTAGTCCATGATATCGAAGGAAATCAAG
Organism: Streptococcus sp. 343_SSPC; assembly: GCF_001072385.1. Lineage (NCBI taxonomy): Bacteria > Bacillati > Bacillota > Bacilli > Lactobacillales > Streptococcaceae > Streptococcus > Streptococcus sp. 343_SSPC. The sequence continues at coordinate 39,692 of NZ_JVKU01000017.1, forward strand.
ACATTAACGACGTCTTTAAAGATATCCAAAAAGTCTTGGAGAATTTGAAATAAAAACGTTTTAGTCACTTGCAATAATTGACAACAAGTGATACAATGAATTAGTCTGACTTATAATTGTTACCTCTGTGCTCAGAGGAATGAATCGAAATTTATGGAGGTACTTTTGCGTGGCAAAAGACGATGTGATTGAAGTAGAAGGCAAAGTAGTCGATACGATGCCGAATGCTATGTTTACGGTTGAACTTGAAAATGGACATCAGATTTTAGCAACAGTTTCTGGTAAAATTCGTAAAAACTATATTCGTATTTTAGCGGGAGATCGTGTTACAGTGGAGATGAGTCCGTACGATTTGACACGTGGACGTATCACATACCGCTTTAAATAATCGAAAAACTTGGAGGGATAAAAATGAAAGTAAGACCATCGGTCAAACCAATTTGCGAATACTGTAAAGTAATTCGTCGTAATGGTCGTGTTATGGTAATTTGCCCAGCAAATCCAAAACACAAACAACGTCAAGGATAAGATAGAAAGGAGAAAACATGGCTCGTATTGCTGGAGTTGACATTCCAAATGACAAACGTGTAGTAATTTCATTGACTTATGTATATGGTATCGGACTTCCAACATCTAAGAAAATTCTTGCTGCTGCAGGCGTTTCTGAAGATATTCGTGTTCGCGACCTTACACCAGATCAAGAAGATGCTATCCGTCGTGAAGTTGACGCAATTAAAGTAGAAGGTGACCTTCGTCGTGAAGTGAACTTGAACATTAAACGTTTGATGGAAATCGGTTCATACCGTGGTATCCGTCACCGTCGTGGACTTCCTGTTCGTGGACAAAACACTAAAAACAATGCTCGCACTCGTAAAGGTAAAGCTGTTGCGATTGCTGGTAAGAAAAAATAAGAAAATAAAATAAGGAGGTAAAAATCTTGGCTAAACCAACACGTAAACGTCGTGTGAAAAAGAATATCGAATCAGGTATTGCTCATATTCACGCAACATTTAATAACACAATTGTTATGATTACTGATGTGCATGGTAACGCAATTGCATGGTCATCTGCAGGTGCTCTTGGTTTCAAAGGTTCTCGTAAATCTACACCATTTGCTGCACAAATGGCTTCAGAAGCTGCTGCAAAATCAGCTCAAGAACATGGTCTTAAATCAGTAGAAGTTACTGTTAAAGGTCCTGGTTCTGGTCGTGAGTCTGCTATTCGTGCTCTTGCTGCTGCTGGTCTTGAAGTTACTGCAATCCGCGATGTGACTCCTGTGCCACACAATGGTGCTCGTCCTCCAAAACGTCGCCGTGTATAATCATCAACAATTACACAGCTTTTCGTTTCAGAGGGAGTATAGCAAATGATTGAGTTTGAAAAACCAAATATAACAAAAATTGATGAAAATAAAGATTACGGTGTATTTGTAGTAGAACCACTTGAACGTGGTTATGGTACAACACTAGGGAACTCTCTTCGTCGCGTATTATTAGCTTCACTTCCAGGTGCTGCTGTTACTTCAATTAACATTGAAGGTGTATTGCACGAATTTGATACAGTTCCAGGTGTCCGTGAAGACGTTATGCAAATCATTCTTAACGTTAAAGGGATCGCTGTAAAATCTTACGTCCAAGACGAAAAGATTATTGAACTTGATGTAGAAGGTCCTGCAGAAGTAACTGCTGGAGATATTCTTACAGATAGTGATATTGAAATTGTAAACCCTGATCATTATCTTTTTACAATCGGTGAAGGATCAAGCTTCAAAGCAACTTTGACTGTAAACAGCGGTCGTGGTTATGTTCCAGCTGATCAGAATAAGAAAGATGATGCACCAGTAGGTACACTTGCTGTAGATTCAATCTATACGCCAGTGACAAAAGTTAATTACCAAGTTGAACCAGCTCGCGTTGGTAGCAACGATGGTTTTGACAAACTAACCCTTGAAATCTTAACAAATGGAACAATTATTCCAGAAGATGCTTTAGGTTTATCTGCTCGTATTTTGACAGAACACCTTAACCTCTTTACGAACTTAACAGAAATCGCGATTGCGACAGATGTTATGAAGGAAGTAGATACAGCATCAGATGATCGAGTACTAGAACGTACCATCGAAGAATTGGATCTTTCTGTTCGTTCATATAACTGTTTGAAACGTGCCGGTATCAATACTGTGTATGATTTGACAGAAAAATCTGAACCAGAAATGATGAAGGTTCGTAACCTTGGACGTAAGAGTCTCGAAGAAGTTAAAGTTAAGCTTGCCGATTTAGGCCTTGGGCTAAAAAACGATAAATAGAGGAGGAATACATGGCTTACCGTAAACTAGGACGCACTAGCTCACAACGTAAAGCAATGCTTCGTGATTTGACAACAGATCTTATCATCAATGAAGCAATCGTAACAACTGAAGCACGTGCAAAAGAAATCCGTAAATCAGTTGAAAAAATGATTACTTTAGGTAAACGTGGTGACTTGCATGCACGTCGTCAAGCAGCTGCTTACGTACGTAACGAAGTTGCATCACAAAACTTTGATGAAGAAACTGGTAAATATTCAGAAACAACTGCACTTCAAAAATTGTTCTCTGAACTTGCACCACGTTATGCTGAGCGCAATGGTGGATATACTCGTATCCTTAAAACTGAACCACGCCGTGGGGATGCTGCGCCAATGGCAATTATCGAATTAGTATAAAATCATCAATTTTGTTGAGTGTTATGATGTTGGAAGAACTGGATGGTTCTTCTTAGTCTAGCTCTGGTCTGCCGCTAGGATTTATCCTAGCGGTAACACTCATCATATTGAGGTAAATGGTAGACGCTTGTTTACGAAATTGCTTTAATTTAAAACAATTTCGTAAGCAGGCGTTTTTTGGTATAATAGAAGAGTTATGACAGTAAAAGAAAAATTACAAGCACTCGCCCAGCAATTATTGGCAAAGCGTTACTTCGCCTCGCTAAAAGATAATCCAGAGCAGTTCATTGGGGTTGAACTCGAATTTCCAATCGTAAATACAATGGGGAATAAAACGGATGTACTGGTTACAAAGGCTCTTTTTAGGTATCTGCAAGAAGTTGAAGAGTTTATTGCGATTAAAGAAGATGAAGATGGGAACCCAGTCCAGTTACAGCATAAAATAAACAAAGATCAAATTGTATTTGAGTTATCTTACAATACCATTGAATTTGCTTTTGAAAAGACTAAAACCATCCAAGAAGTCGAAAGCCGGTTTCAACACTATTTAGGAATCATTCAACCATTCTTAAGAGAGAGAAAGCATCAAATAGAAGGAAAAGGCATCCATCCTTATTGGAGAATAAATGATAATCAACCTGTAAAAATTGATCGTTATAAAATGCTGATTCAATTCTTACAACTGTCTGGACAAGAACCTAACCATCGATTCCATCATTATCCAGACTATGGAACCTTTATTTGCGGCAATCAAGTACAATTGGATGTTTCAAGAACGAATTACTTGGAAATAATTAATGCGATGAATAAGGTGGAGCCAGCAAAAGCATATCTGTTTGCTAATTCCATTTTCGATGGAGAAGACTGGGATACGAAGATCTCAAGAGATATTTTCTGGGAAGATTCCATGCATGGCTTTTATAAGGAAAATGTTGGTGTAAATCCTAAGGCGTTTATAAATGAACATGACTTTCTAGAATATTTAGCGAAGACTGCCTTGTTTTATGTTTATCGTGAGAAAGAAATCTTATATTTCGAACCTATTAGAGTAGAAGATTATCTCGCAAAAGAAAAAATAGTAGCCTATCGCTTAGATGGAACTAGACAAGAAATAAAACCGCAGGAAGAGGACCTGAAGAATCATAGAAGCTACCATTTTCAAGATTTAACAACAAGAGGAACCATCGAATATAGAAGTGTTTGTACGCAACCATTAAATAAAACATTTGCACCAATTGCATTTCATGTTGGATTGCATCACAATATCAAAGAATTAGACGAGTATTTAGCTCAAAATATCATTTTTGATTTTAATAAAGATAATCCGAAAGAATTAAGAAGGCAATATTCGAAAAAACAGTTAACTGAAAGTGAATTAGTGAAAATTAAACAATATTCACTAGATCTGTTAAAAATCTCAAAAAGAGGATTGATGGATCGAGGAAACCGAGAAGAGGTTTATCTCGAAGAAATCATAAAAGAACTTGGGAAGTGCTGATTTAACAGCATTTCCTTTTTTCAAATTAAAAAAACAACAAAAAATTTAAAAAAATAGAAAAAAGATATTGACAAGTTTTCATGGTCGTGATATACTAATATAGTTGTCGCGCGAGAGCGACAAAGACCTTTGAAAACTGAACAAGACGAACCAATGTGCAGGGCGCTATAACTAAGGTTATAGTACTGAACAATGAAAAAAACAATAAATCTGTCAGTGACAGAATGAGTTTAAGACAAACAATTATTTTAATGAGAG